>JAUIMJ010000137.1 GCA_030433295.1 bacterium
AGAATCAAGGTGCGTGGGAGGTGCAATCTCTAAGGACCTCTGCCTGAGTAACTCATGGTACCTCGGATGTCTGTGTGCCGAGGGACGATAGCTATACTCAGGAAAGTCGGTATCCCACTCTCCTGAGCAATACTTGATAGAAGCTACTGTGCATGCCTCTCTACTCGCTTTCTCTTCCTTTCTGAAGGTTCTGATCGTCGGAGGACACTTACTAACGCAGCTCGGTCGTGGCGAGCACTTTACTTTTCTTGGTTGAACTCCAATTGCTTGCTTCAGCAGTTTTTTTCTTTCCAATAAACCCTGTTTCGTTTTCTCGAGCCATTTTTGTGATTTGGTCGGATAGCTCCTCACTCAAACCTTCTAGCTTTACCACCCGTTCTGACCGAGACAGAGATGCATACATGGGAAGCGGCAAGATATTAAACGTTTGCGTGGTTTGAAAGTTATTTTTTTCAACTTTCTTACCTTTGCGTCGCGCACGGGCGGGCTTTAGTGCTGTATAGTTTGTAAAACGTTAGCTGCGGTCTTTCGCTCCTAGAGTCTGCCAGTGGGAGTTTAAGCCTGGTCAGAGCCGCGGGTGGTTTACTAGACCGTGATGTACGGGGTTAGTTACAACGTGTAGTAGCGCATCTAAGACCTAGACCTCCTTGGGTGCAGGCTGCGAGCTAAAGCGTCTGGCCCAGAGAGAGCCCCGGCGCCCGGTATGACGGTTTACTCTCTTTGCTATTTCTATGTTTACACCCTGTTCGAACTCAGAGAGATTTCCGTATGGGGCACAAACGACAAGATAATAGTGATTTGATAGGACGGAGAGGGCAAAGAGCTCTATTCGATGTATTTCCTGAAACCGTGCGGTCGGTCATGAGATAGAATTTCTCCGGACCTAAACTTCTAATTGAGATCGCGGGACTACTTCCTGCTGGATTGAAGATACAACTCGGGCGTTGGGCGCGAACTCAACGCCAATTTCTCGGTAGTCGTCCGGACTTAGGATTTTGTTGCGTGTGGGTATGGGAAATTTTATCGACTTTAGTTGGGAAATCGCCACAGATAGTCATAGGTTCGGCCGGTTTTAGAAAACAACCTGATACTTACTTACGGGGATACTTACTTACGGGAAGATTGTCCGTAGCAGCGTCAAAATCCTTTTTCTTGATGTTTGCCATTGGAGTACATACCGCTTCAAAGATATACGGATAAAAATTGAGGTATTTAACCCGCGTTCCATAAGCTCTGAATGTACAAAGATTCTCTTCCGAGAGAAATGCTCCCGCCAGTTCACCCGGATCGTGCGGTTCAAATTTTGTAAACGTGCGCTTCACATCGAGATAAAAGCTATCGCGAATACGGAATTCTACGCTGTCATCCTGCCCGCTGCAGGGGTATTTTCTACATGCAAACACGCTCAGGACCCCCGTTTCCCCGCTCACCCAATCTGGTCGACTGAAAACAAGTTTGTCTTCGTATGAGAACAGATTTATCGCCACTGCGTCGTAGATAAACTGTCCGCTTAGCGGAATAAAGCTGTAGACGAGATGGTAGAGCAGAAAGAGGCTAAAGAAAAACAAAGTAACAACACTCGCCGCCGAGCGACTTGCCACATACACATTTCGCTTCCCCTCTTTATCTTCCACGAAAGCAAATCGATTATAGAAAGAGCGATAGCCAAGCGCCAGAAGCGAAAGGAAGGGCGAAAGAGGACGAAACAGTACTCGCAGATACCTCGTATAAATCAATTCCAAGGTTCCGTATGCCCTGGACAAGAAACGAACACTTTCAAACTTCTTCTCAAGTGGTTTTCTTACATCGGGGACACCGGATAAGGCCTTCAGTGACCTGGCCGCATCGCTGCTTCCGGTTTGCGCTCGTCGTCGGGATTTCTGAATCTCCCGGTACAGCGGATTACTTAAATGCACATTGTTTTTCTCCGACGAGGCGCTGTCTTTCGCACCATCACCGAGTAAGAATTTTTTTATGGTATGAATAAACTCGACGATCATTGCGAATCCATTTCAATTCGGACATCCTGTGTGTCATCATCGAAAAGGATGCTCATCGTGCCATCTATCTCGGGCATCTCAAGAAGAGTTCTGGCCACCTTCGGATACACTCGCGCGTTGAGAAATCCCGGTATTCCGCGGGCTCCGTTTACCGGATCGTATTTGCTGCTGCAGATTCGCCTCAGGGTTGAATCATCTATCGTCACTGATATTGAAGCATTCTCAAGCTGTATACGAGCGTTCAGTTTGCTTATTTCGCGTCTGGCGATTTGCTCAATGATCTCCAGTTCCAAACGCTTGAAACAAACGATGTTCTCTCGACCATTGAAACGATTGAGAAACTCTGGTCTGTAGATCTCGTCCAGGTCGTTCATCGTTGCATCCACGGCATGTTCAAAAGACATGGACGTATCCAAAAAGTGCGCCTGCCCGACATTCGTGGTCATCAAGATTACGGACTCAGTAAAAGAAACTGTGAGTCCACGGTTATCGGTCAGCCGACCATCATCAAGTACCTGTAAGAGGATGTTGAACACATCAGGGTGCGCTTTCTCGATCTCATCAAAGAGCACGATGCTGTGGGGGTTTCTTCGCATCAGGTTGGTCAGAATACCTCCGGACTCGTACCCTTCATATCCCGGTGGCGCTCCGATGAGCTTTGCCGCAGCGTGTTTCTCCATGTATTCGGACATGTCAAAACGAAGCAATGCCCGCTCGTCATCCTTCAGTGTCCATGCGAGCGCCTTCGCCAGCTCCGTTTTACCCACGCCAGATGGCCCCACAAACATGAAGGCGGCCTGTGGCTTCGTGGCGTCACGCAGGCCCGTACGCCCGACAAGAATTGCAGAGGCTAGTTTTTCGACGACATGATCTTGCCCGAAGACCCGACTACTCAAACTCTCCCCCAGGTTCAATAACTTCTGTCGCTCATTCTGATTGAGTTTCTCAGCGGGTATCCCGGAGAGTTTACTAAACTCACTAAGTACGTGCGTGGGCATCAGGCAGAGCTGCTCATTACAAGTCGCAACCGCTGCGCGATAGGATGCGGCATTCTCTTTAAGAAGCTTCTCCGCCGAATTAATCTCGGCACGAATTCGCTGAACTTCCTCGGACTCAAAACCTGCTTTACCCAGGCGAGAGCTAAAGCTCGTGAAAGATGACTCCTCAGGTTCCTCGCCTTTTTTGGCGTCTCGCAGTTCTTTGTCACTTTTGAGCTGTCGTTGCAGATCCTCCTCAAGACTTCTTATCAGCGACTCCCCGTCTCGCTGAATAAGAAAAAGCTTCTTCATCTCGCTTCGTTGTTCTTCCCAGGTCTTGCGCTCCTGCTGAATTCTGCGGCGCATTTCTTCTCGTGCACCTTCGTCTTCCATTCTTTCGAGCTCAGCCTCGAGTTCAGCGAGCATCGGTGGCTGCGTATGGGCCGCCTGGCGATAGCTGGTCAGGGCACGATCGATGATGTTAAGGCTCCGTTCCGGTTGGGCTCTTTGGAGCTGAGAATCCCCGGAGCGATACTTAGTAGTAAGTTCAATCGCTGTAGCGAGGGCTTCATCAGAAACTTTGATTGCGTGATCCTCAATAAGGCGCCGCGCAGCACTGTGGACAATCTTCTCGAGAGCTTCTGATACGGGTTCTTTTACATCCAGTAACGTGAATAGCTGACGCAAGTCTGAGTGGCTCTTCAGGACGACATCGAGGTCTTCGTCCTTACATTCCAGTATCAGCTGAAAAGAAGAGTTTTTAACCTCGCGCATCAGACTATTGATGAGGTTGGTAGAAGCATTGTTTCGCGCAGCTTCAATAAAGTCTCTGGTATCCTCAACAATCAATACAGAGGAACCAGAGCGAGAAAGGGTGCGCAAGGCCCGGTTGAAGGCTTCGCCTATTTGCTCAACGTCACCCGAGGCAAAGAGACCATCGACGTCAAGCCAGTAGAATCGTTTGCTTGCGATATCAAACGGCAGCTGATCGGTTTCCGAGCAGAACTGCAGGCCGAGGCAGAGGGCAGTACATCCGACTCCTCCCGGACCAACAATGAGGACATTGTTGGAAATAGAGCGCATCAGGATGCCGGTTAGCTGCTGTAGTTCGCTATCCCGGCCAACCAGTTCAAAGCCTTCATACCTCTTGTGCAACACCTCGGAGGTGATCAAGAAGTCTGATTCACTTGTTTGCAAAACCTTCACCTACACTTCCCTATACGAGTCAAGCTAAACGATACCGAAGGGATTTGGAGCAGAAGAAGACTCGGTCTTCTCCTCGCCTTCATCTTCAGTGCTTTCACGTCGACCAGCTACGACGTCCGCAGCTATGCCGATTGACTCACGCACGTCGTTTTGGACATTGTTGGCTGTGTTTTCAAGATCTCCAAGAAGCCTCTGAGTTTCTTGCAGTCCATCACGCGTAATGTTTGTCGCGGTGCGTATGACATCGCCATATTGCTCCAGGTCCGACAGTGCTTTGCTCAACTCAGAGTTGACCTGCTCGGTTCCTAGTGCGACTCGAATTACCTCTTTCTGACTGAGCTCCTGCGTCGTTTTGTTCATCCGCTCTAATGACATACGAGCCATTTCGGACGACTCGCCCAGGGCCGCGGCCGAAACCGCCTGCAACACCGTGCTCAGTTGATCTGCTACCCCGGCCACACCGGAAGTGTGTAGCGCTCGCGTTTTACTAATTTGTTGCTCGTTACCATCCTTCATTGATTTTATCCGATGTCCCGAAGAGGTGAGATCTGCAAGCACCCCGGTAGTGTCTACACTGGACTGGCTGAGCGAGGAGATATGATTTTCCAGGTCCCGCTTGGTCCTCTCCATCTCCATTTTCTTAAGATCGCTGGTCTCTTCCGAGGTATCGGAGAGGCTACCTCGCTTCGCATCGTTCTCTTTTAATGCTGACTTTGTTGCATCGTTGAGAATGGCATAAATCTCGCGCATGGAGTAGTTCGCGTCGCCGAGTTTTTCGATCTGCCCGTTCATACCGTCGAAGTGACCGAGGACTTCGCCAACGCGAGACTCCGTCTTGCTGACAAAATCCTGCGCACTGGCAACGAGCAACTCTTGCTTGCGCTTGTGTTCCACAGAAGAAATATCGAGAAGACTTCTGAGTTTGGCCTTCTCTTTTGCAAACTCGTGGCTTTCCTCTTCTGCTTCCGCCTCCAGATTCTCTTCAAGCGCTGCTCCTAACTCAGTGAGTTCCACCTCGTAGTCTGATAGGGCGATTTCATTGGCTGAAATCTTCTCGACTGCTTCACTGCGGATCGGGCCGAAACCGAAGAACGAGCGTTGATTCTTCAACACTTCGTTTTCCGTTCTAAGCTCTCTAATGGAGTTGTTTATATCGGAAACCCTCTTTTCTATTTCCTTGCGCTCATTCTCTCGCTCTTCTTCTTTCTCCTTGTCACTTACGATCTCGCGAAAGATATCGAAAGTAACTCCGTTCATCCGGAGGGTATAGACGGCATCCACCAGCTCAGTCAGGGGAGAGATGCTGTCCTCAAAATCGACGAGTGCACCGTTTATGTCCTGATAGACCGATTGCAGCTGGGAGAAAGCTTCGGTGTCAGTAAGCGCTATGATCTGTTGTGCCATTCGTTTGCGCTCAAACTGCAGGTATTCCTTGAACTTAATGAATTCCTGTAAACGCTCTTTCGACTTTTCTTTGTCGTCTGAAAAGACAAGTACCTTGGCTACTTCTTTCTGCTTTTCTTCGGCACTGAGTTCGGGATTGAACAGCACCTGGTAGAAGACGGTATCTTCGATTCCTGCGACGACCGAGCTATCTGCCGAATTTTTCTCATTCTTGCGCTCGCTCCGAGACGTGCGAGTTCTCTGCTTGCTGGCATGTTCCTCAACAAAGCTTTTTGACGAGGTTACCTTTCCTTTCGCCTTTGATTCAGACATGTTCTACCCCTGATGTTTTTAATTGCTCCAACGCTCGGAAATAAATCTTTCCAGATAGACGACCCCGGTCTCAGGGTCCTTGGTTCGGTACTAGAGAAAACAATATCGGCAGGGCAGATTACATTCTTAACTCCCGAAAAGCATACCTAATTGCACAGGATAAATCCGCTATCATGGCGGCGAAGTAGGTATGGGAAGGCTTTGTGCCTGAGGTCTCAAACCAGCGGTCTACTATATAGGAGAAGTAATGGCGTGGACTTCGACTGAAGGGGATCGTCGGGACTCAGGAGTATGCTACCACGGGAAAATCAACTTCAGAGATGGATGCGAATTCTGGAGGTACACCATGGGCAGGGCGAACAGGTAGCCACGATAAAAAGCTGATACCGTCTGGCGGGCAAGTAGCCACCAATCAATATGTCCTTGGTTCCCAGCGATAGTATCAGCCACCCCCTGCGCACACCAGAGAGACGACAAGCAGTAGCAGGCCGGACCGCAGCTTGGCTCGCGCACGCTTCTGAAGTTCCGAACTCTCACTCATGTTCTCTTTGAACGTGGATTAGAAAAACCACTAGTCTATTCTACCTTCACAACGACGAAATGCCTGCTACCACCAGAATTGATTGCCGCTCAAGGGAAATGGATAAGGAAAAAGCTCCGGATCACTCTTCCTACTTATTTAGCGCATAACCAACTGTTTTTCCGGTCTGATTGTTCGTTATCCCGGACTCCGGTTTGTTATGAAGTAATCCTTTTTGAGATAGCATCGGGTTACTTTGCTGAGGAAATCAACTAAAGTTTTGAGCTACATATACCGATCTACGATTATATGAAGGCTTTCCTATAAGCACGGAAAGCTGATTTAGTTGTAAACTAGGTAGTATAAGGAAGTTCATCGCCGAGATTTTCCTCCGCGGTTCTATGTAGTTCATAAAACGTTTCAATACATTCTAAACTATCCTCACTCGCGCTTCTTAGAGAGTTCCGCAGTGTTGATATGTCGTGCCTTCCCGGGCACTTCGTGCATTTGCGCGACCTCAAAAAAGGGCAAAAAACCGAGCCTTATCGGGCACCTGCGCCTAACCCTCTAGTTTTCTTGCACATTTTCCGTTATTCGATATGCGGATGTTTCGCTTTACGCGGAACCGACGCGATGAAATCTGATTGTTAATAGATTGTGTCGTACACGGAAGTGGTTTGAGCAGTATCACGCTAAATTTGAATATTACCTCTCTCAACGTGCAGCGCCGACTGCGGGAGAGTACTTCTGCGTTGTACCTGAACTATAGCCGACTTTCGTCCGGCCTGAGGATAAATCGGGCAAGCGATGATGCTGCGGGACTCGCGATTGCTACTAGCTTGAACGTTGATGCCAGGGTGTTCAATCAAGGAGTGAGAAACGTCAATGATGCAATCGGACTGCTTAACGTCGCCGAAGGTGCTTTAAAGGAATTGAACAGTCTAAGTATCAGGCAGCTTGAGCTCGCAAGTCAGTCTGCGAACGGGGTGCTTGGCGTAGAGCAACGCAGGGCCCTTCAGCAAGAATCCGATCAACTGACTGAAGAGTTTAACCGAATTGTCTCAACCGTGGAGTTTAATGGTCGAAAGCTTTTGGACGCAAGCTTCGGGGAACTACGAGTACAAGCTGGCTACGGGGAGTCAGGAAGCGTAGCTTTTTCGCTCAACGATCAGTTCCAACGAAACATCGCTAACCTGACGAACACTACAGACCAGATTCTGAGCCCGGGCGGTAACAACGGCGTCACGGCGTATGGAGATTTTGATAACGATGGAGACACCGACTTAGTCTCGGGCGACAGTTCGGGTGGACAGGTATTCGTCTTCACTAACGACGGAAGCGGGAATTTCTCAAATGGTGTCTCGATTGGTGTTGGTAGTAACATTAGTGATATCCAGGCGGTAGACATTAATGGAGATAGTAAGCTCGATTTGGTGCTCGGAGATGGCTCGGATCGAACGATCTCCGTGATGCTTGGGAATGGCGATGGAACCTTTGGTCCACGAGACGTCTATCAGGCCCCAGGGGCTAATGTTTTCAGACTAGAGCTTGGAGATGTCGATGGCGACGGTGCACTGGATGTGGTTTTTGGTCGAGAGAATGCGACGTCTTTTGGCGTACTCTTAGGCGAAGGTGATGGCAGCTTTGGATCCGTGACCTACCAAGAGGCAGGCGGCGGAC
The DNA here is from genome assembly GCA_030433295.1 of bacterium. Lineage (GTDB taxonomy): Bacteria > Bdellovibrionota_C > UBA2361 > SZUA-149 > SZUA-149 > JAUIMJ01. Next base: position 8,100 of record JAUIMJ010000137.1, read on the forward strand.
CTCAGGGTATTGCCCTGGGTGATGTAAATAACGATGGACATTTAGACGCCATCACGAGCAATATTATCGACGATACTATCGGCATTTCTCTCGGTAATGGCGACGGCACTTTTGCCAATCAGACCAGCCTGAGTACCGGAGGCGGATCGCTCCCTCTGGGGGTCGCGCTTGCAGATTTCGACCGTGACGGAAACCTGGATATCGTCAACTCCTTTTTTAGCGGCTTGGGACGAGGGGAAGTACGACTAGGGAACGGCGACGGGACTTTTGGAACTGCTCTAACTCTGAATACACTTGGAAATGACATAACAACGCTCGCTACGGATGTCACCGGAGACGGATATCTGGATGTTGCGTTTGGCGGCGGTAATGGACTTACCGTTTACGCGGGGAATGGCGATGGAACATTCTCTCTTATCACTTCCTCTGCAGGAACTGCTGTTAGTTCGGAGATAGTCGATTTGTCCGGCGATGGCGCGGCTGACTTAGTAAATGCTTTTGGTGGTGCAATTGTCGTGACCATATCGGAGCCTGATCAGACGTCAAATGCTGCTTTCGTAAATCTTCTTTCGCAGGGTGACGCAAGAGTCGCAGTAGATGCCATTAAGGAGACGATTGAGCGTATTAATCTCGAACTCGGCTCTATCGGAGCGACGCAAAGTCGTTTAGCGACGACTGCTAATGTGCTGAGAGTAAGCCGCGAAAATTTACTAGCAGCCGCCAGTCAAATTGAAGATATTGATGTAGCATCCGAGTCCGCTCGACTCGTCCGCGGACAGATCCTGCAACAGGCAGGTGCCGCACTACTTGCGCAGGCAAACAGTTCAGCGGAAATAGCTCGCGGGCTTCTAGACTTCTAAATGGCTATTGATGCGTATTTAATTACTACTTGCTCTATTAGGGTGGAGCGGGAACGCCGGGTAAGATAACTTCTTTACGCTGCGTTGTTAATGCAAATCCCCGGTTTCAGAAAAGACGCTGATACCCAACCTCGGGCAATCGGATAGCATCCAGCTGCCACCTCTGGTTATTGATACCCTTCTCTATCTCTTGAAAAGTGAAATCAACCTTGGCAGCAGTCCACTTGCAAATCCGAGCATAGCCAGTCCCAGCAAAACAAAAAATGAGCCATACATAACCGCCGTCAGACCAGTCAAGGAGACAGGCGATCCTGAAGGAGATGACGGATAATGGCCGCCGCGTCCTGCGGCAGGTAGAATCGAGCCACCAATAACGCCGTCTAATCCATAGAGGATGAAAATAACTCCGGCCAGGCAAAGAAATCCGCGAAGCATAATCAACCAAATAAAATGGAACAGAGAGGGCTTCTTTTTGGAGTTATCAGACGTCGATTCTTTCATAGCTAAATCGGAGCTGTGTTTTGATAGAGCGAACTACAATTTACTCTTTTCGCGGGTGTATTGCTATAACTCGCCGAGCGCCGTCGGCTGGTATCAGGTTATCGTACTAGTGCAGGAAATATAATAACAACCGGACATTATTAAGGGATACGCATGCCTGAGGAGCGTGTTGACTTTAGAAATCAGTTGGGGAAAACTCTCCGCGTTTGCGTTTTTGTCCCTTAGAAGCGTTTTCTAGAGGGCGGAGCGGATTTCTTTGTGCCATTTACTGAAGGTCGTTGCTTCTTGACCTGTCAGTGAAGCACAGAAAGGGTTTTGTCATGATCTACAATGGCGGTCCGTGGGATTTTTATTCCCAAACTGGGGCGATGTATGCCAGGCGGTATCAGGGACATATGTGCGCATCGGATAAGCCGAGGTGCAACTGTCAGAAGAGGATGTGCACAGAGTGCTTTCCTCTTGGCCCGGACGAAACCGAAGAGGAGCGGTACTTCCTCGTCCATCATGGCATGGACCGGGAGGCATACAGGAAGTGGAAGGCGCGCGGTATAAGTCCTCGCACTCGCTAGCCCCGATTGCCATTACACAATGGATTAGCCAGTATCAGGCGAATGTCTAAGGTTTAAACCTTCACGAAAAACCCTAAACGCTTAGGGTTTTCGATCTTTCTTTCGCCAATCAACTATAAAAATAAGCTGATACCTACTCATTAGGGGAATTTACTCCAAGACCTGAATGACGATTTCTACATGGAGGATGGAATCGCTGTTCACAAAACGGCGACTATCGAAGATGGGGCGGTGCTGAAACCTCTAACAACAAATATCAGCTTGTTATGCATATTCAGTATCACTTCAGCGTATCTTGTCTGTGAAGTCGAGGGAGCAGATACTTTTCCGGTCAAGATCGAAGCAAGCGTGCAACGCATGAACTCGGTTCCGGTCCGAAATCCGGAACATTTATCGATTTTTTTGAGCTTCGTACAAGCGCAGACGCGACGTATTTCTAAGAGACCGTCGTGGGATGAGGAGAGAGGAAACTTGGAGAAAGAGGTAATCCCTAGGGAGGCCCACAAGCCCTTTCCCTGAGCAAGTCATGATACCGAGGATGCCTGTGTGCAGGAGGTCTATACGTATACTCAGGAAACTCAGTACCCCATTCACCTGAGCGATACTTAATGGACGCTAACGTATACGCTTCTCGTCTTGCTTTTTCGTCTTTTCGATATTCTCTTATCGTCTCCGGACATTTGCTAAAGCAGCTCGGTCGAGGTGAGCGCTTTACTGTTCTTGGCCGGCTTCCAAATGCTTGCTGCATGAGTTTCTTCTTTCCAAGGAATCCTGTTTGGTTCTCCCTTGCGGTATTTACGATTTGCTCAGTGCGCTCTTCAATCAGGGCGTTTAGCTTTGCGACTCTCTCTGCCGGAGATAGTTCCTCAAACATGGTAAGGGGAGAGATCTTTAAGGTATGCGTCGTCTGAAAGTTACTTGTTTTCACCTTCTTACCCTTGCTTCGGGCTCTGGCGAGGTTTAGCGCTGTGTAGTTTGTGAAACGGTAGCTTCTGTCTTTAGCACCAAGAGTTTGCCAGTAGGAGTTTAGGCCTGGCCAGAGACGCGGGTGATTAACCAGTCCGTGATGCACAGGGTTAGTTACTACATAGAGAAGTGCATCTAAGACATCTACTTCTTTAGGGGCAGGCTGTGAGCTAAAGCGTCTTGCCCACAGGGAACCTCTGCGTCCTAGATAGCGGTTAATTCTTTTTGCAATTTCTCTATTAATGTCCTGCTCAAACTCAGAGAGGTTTCCGTATGGAGCACGAACTACCAGGTGGTAGTGGTTTGAGAGT
>JAUIMJ010000422.1 GCA_030433295.1 bacterium
GAGGATCGAAACGCATCTGTCCGCCATCACCGCCGCCGCGACCATCAAGGGTGCGGTAGGTGCCAGCCGCGTGCCAGGACATGCGGATGAAAAATGGACCATAGTTGCCGAAGTCTGCTGGCCACCAGGCCTGTGACTGGGTGAGGAGTGTGTCGATGTCTTTTTTGACCGCATCGAGATCCAGCTTTTCGAACTCATCCGCATACGTAAATCCCTCGCCGAGGGGATTGGAGCGTTCGTCATGATCGCGAAGAGGTGACAGGTCGAGCTGCTCAGGCCACCAGAATTGATTGGACCGTGCCTGAGCGCCGGACATTGCTTTCTTGGGTGCAGCGGCTTCGGCGAAGACGCTTTGTGGTTCCATCAGGTTCGTTGATGCCAGTGTCGCAGCAACAAAAAGGACAGCTTTCTTCATTGTGAATCTACTCCCTGAGATTAATTGCACGTTGAAACTAAACGGTGAAATTGCACGTTGAAATTAAAAGGTAAAATTGGACTGTGAAAAGAGCAGCGGATACGGCATCGCTCTCATTAGTTCGCTGAGTAGCCTACACGATAGATCGATAGGTGGCTAACCAATCGGCCTTGATTCACTGAAGTGGAGCAAGGTGCTTAAGTATAAGACCGTATTTCGTGAAGAATACTTCGAGAGTTCTTAGAGAAGGGTCTCAATAGCAGCAGGGATTTGCTTCTTAAAGCGGAAATAACCGGCTGTGGCGTGATGGAATAAATGGGTGTCCCATGGTCGCTCCAGCACGACCAGGTTTTCTTCATTCAAGAAAGCGTCGCGTCGAAGTGCGTCGATGAATTCCTTCCAGTAACCGATGCGTGGAGCGATAATTCCGATTAGCGAGTCGGGGGCAGAGGCCTTTTCTTGCAGAGAGGTAAGAAGCTCAGTTCTGTCGGAAACAATTCGACCCGGGGCCATGTGATGCAGGGAAGCCCTGGCAACGCCGTCTTCAAGTGCAGCCACTCTGAAGTCGAGGACCAGTTCTGAAAGGTTTTGCCCGGACTGTATGAGCTTCGGACTGAGTCCAAGAATTCTGTCTACCCTGGCGTCCGCGAAAGGGGAGTTTTCGGGCGCGAGATCCTCGTCACATATAAGCAGGGTAAGTGAGCCCTCCTTACTAATTCCATTGGGTAGGGGTGCATAGGGAAGCAGATCCCGAAGGAATTCTTCAGAATGCTTATCAACGCTCACCTCAGGTTCACCAAAATCCGAAGGCAGGAAGCGGCGATTGGTAAACTTTGCGATATTGTCCGCGCTTGCCACATACCGCTTGTTTTTCGTGTGCAGCCCGGCTACCCATCTCCAGCTCAGGGTATTGCTGGCGGGATCTCCATCAAGCAGATGACGGTAAAAAAAGTCCGCTCCCATTTCCCAGGGCAGGCCGAGGTAATATATCCAGATACTGGCAAACCACATCCGCGCGTGGTTGTGCAGGTATCCGCAACTCCTGAGTTCCTTTGCCCAGGCGTTAAAGCAATCAAACTCGGTGTTACCCCTGCAGGCAGCCTCAAAGGCAGAAGCCAACTCCGGCCTGTTTCTTTGTTCCTGCTGATATTCTTGCAAGGCGCTCAGGTAGTCGGCCCACACAGAGGGTCGCATCTCCAGCCAGCCCTTCCAGTAGGTGCGCCAGAATACTTCCTGTATGAATTTTTCTGCATCGCGATAGGAGTGAGCGGCCAGCGCAGTTTGTACTACTTCGCCCTCACAAATCAGACGAGAGCGAATATACGGCGAGAGCATGGAAACATTTGAGCGATCCTCGGGACCAAAGTCGTAGTTGCGCTGCTTCTCATAGTGTTTCCCCATTGTGGGTGCGAAGGCACGCATTTGTTCCAATGCCGCTTCACGTGTCGGTTCTATACCGAATCCTGTATTCCTCACACCGTCTCCACTTCAAACAGTCGTAGCTGCTCGCTTTGTTTTTTTCTCGTAGCTCTCTGTCGCTTCCGGGACCCGTGTTTTTCGAGCACTCGCCGACTTTCAGTTTTTGCCGCTGCTGAGCGCTTTATTGAGTAATACGCTGCTTTCATTTCAGCGCTTGCCTCTTTATAGTCAACCATTGGCGTCGGATACGCAGAGAGTCTTTGATTCCGAT
>JAUIMJ010000138.1 GCA_030433295.1 bacterium
GGCCCTGCTGATTCAGTATTGCAATGCGAAGATTAGCGAATGTGCAAAGAGCGACCTGAGAAACAGACTTGCGCGGTACCTGATACTAATGACAGGCATTCAGGTAACCATGGGGGTCGCTAACGTCGTTTTGCTGGCACCAACGTGGCTTCAAATGCTCCACCTCATCGGGGCAGATCTCTGCTGGATGCTTTTGATACTACTCATCGGTCATCAGTCAGCATTCGCATCTCGGTCAGGAAAAGACGGCACGCAGGAGGCAGACGCCCCTGAACCGTCACAAAGAATGGCTTCGAACCACTAGCACAAGCACAGAACAGCACCATGCCGCGCCGACGCACGTCCCCCGCGCAAAAGCCGGGAATACTCTAACCCGCAGCCTGCTTCGAAAGTTGCTGTTTTTCGGAATCAGGAGCAGCAGTGCTTTGTAGTTTGCCTATGTTCAGCGCTTCAGTAATCGGTTTGATCTGACTGGACTTGTTTAGCGTATAGAGGTGAATACCAGGGGCCCCTCCGGCAAGCAGTTTCTCACAGAGATCAACGGCATAGGAGATACCAAACTGATGCACATCATCAGGCCGCTCCGTCAGAGAGTCCAGTTCCCCTGCCAGTGCAGATGGAATTGAAGCGCCACACATACCCGTGAAACGCTGAACCTGACTTACGTTACCTATCGGCATGATGCCCGGAAGTATAGGAACCTCTATCCCCGCCGCACTTGCCCGATCGACAAAGCCAAAATACATATCTGCATCAAAAAACAGCTGTGTGATTATTACCTCCGCACCTGCATCGACCTTGGCCTTCAGGTAGTCCATCTCCGCTTCCGGAGATTCTGCGTCCTGATGGGTTTCCGGATATCCCGCTACGGCCAGACTGAATCGATTCTGTTTCTGAATATGGGTAACGAGGTCCCGCGCATTAGAAAAACCATCTGGATGCGCAGTGAACTCAGTTTCACCTTTGGGCGGATCCCCCCGCAACGCCAGGACATTGGTAATGCCCTCTGCCTCAAGCTCATCCAGTACTCCATCGATTTCATCAGCGGAGTGACCTACACAAGTGAGGTGAGCAACCGCCGGACAGGCAAGTTGGTTATGAATATAGCTGACGAGCTCTCGCGTAAATGACCGCGTTCCTCCTCCGGCACCATAGGTAACCGTCATGCAGTGCGGCCCGTAGGCATTCAGCTCTTTCATCAAGGATTTCGTCACCGTCAGTGACTCGCGCTTTTTGGGCGGGAAAAACTCGAAGGAAAGTACCTTGGAGCCCTCGTTCTTTGCCGCACTGAACAGTTCAGAGAATTTCATAGAAATACGTCCCATCTATCAGGATTTGCCAATGCTCCGCTTCGCATGCCTCAGGGAATTCGGAGGCACCTCAAAGCAACAGGCAGTAGTAGGATAGAATCCTGCGAGGATTGTCCAAAGACTACTCCAGTTGAAGTATCAACTTCGCTGCCAAGTATCAATAAGAGCTTATTTTCGGGTTAAATAGCTGGTGTCAGACCAGAAAACTCCCAACCTGCAACACGTTTGCTGGTCTGTCTAATGACAGGATATTCCGACGATTGTGCGTGGATTAGGTTTTGGGGCCGACGATAGCACGCCAGAATTTAGCCCAGAATGTCGGTCGGTTTTGGGTTCGTTTTCGCTTCCGTTCAAGAACGCTCTTACCCTGGCTTGGAGCATCGCCTTCGACCTCGGCAACCTCAGCTTCTTCCACCTCGATATCCTGCGAGGTACTCTCCTCCTGCGCCTGACGGGCCTTACGAATCTTCTCCTGCTTTCTCCGCTCCTGCTCCTGCTCTTTGCGGATTTCCTTCATCAGCTTTTCGCGCTCTTTTTTCCTGCGCTTTGCTTCTTTTAAGCGTTCTTTCCTTCTTTTTCGCTCGAACTTTCGAAAAGCATCATCACGTTTACGCTTCCACTTTGCGAGCGCACGTCGGTACTTTCGCTGCTCTTTGATGATTTTGATCTGGGTTTTGACGCCGCCAAAAGCGGAACCGGAATGGATGGGATCCAGGCGGGCGAGCGCTGCCGTGGACTTCCGCTGCGCGCTCGCGCTTGCGGTGAATCCAAGAGAAAGGATTATAACTAGAACTATGCTTAGAATGCTTTTCTTCTGTACCGCCATCAAAGCTCTCGCTGTCTACGAATTTAGCCCTCAGCCAATGTGAAGAACCTGAACAGCGATAACCTGGAAAAACGTAAGAAAAACCCGGAGGGATAAATACACTACCATTTTAGTGCTTATTAAGCAAGCTCTGCGCTCGCTCTATTCTTGTGCAGCATGCGCTGCGATGTGTGACTTTTTAAAATACGAAATTATGCAGATCGTGGCGATTTCGCCGGATTCAGCGGCCGGTCGGCAGGCCTTTATCAGATAACGCACTAAGATAATTGAGAAATATACGAGATTCCTCGCTACCATTGTCCAGACCCAGTCGCCTTATCAGATCGCCTTTGCTACGAGCAAACTCTCTCTCCATGCAGTAGACGACCTGCCGCTCAAGCAGCACCCTCAGGGGCTCTGACTCACGCTCCAGCGGCGTCATCTGCGGAAACAGCAGCTCCTCGCTTCTGACACCGAATCTTCTTACACAGGCGCTCACCTCTCTGTAGACGGGGGAATCCTCAGCCGCAGAAAATCGCTGCATTCCTACACTCAATAACTCTCGCACTGTCTCGGGTGACCACTTTCGTGAACCGGGAAGCTGCCGATCTCTCGTTGATTCGCGCTGCCGGCTCCTTCCGCGATAGCCGAAGTGCCTGTCGATCACATCGCACATTTTTTCGGCAGTGCGACGAGAAGTCGTATACTTCCCTCCCAACAGCGCCAGATACGCCGGGGCTTTTAGCAGTCTCTCCTGCCGACTGAGCGAACTCACTTTTCTACCGATTTTTTTGCTTTGCTCGCTTGCGAGAATACGCATCCCGGCAAAACTCGAAATCATGGATGTCTTGTTTAACCCCGCCTCCGGAACATCTCGATCCAGGTAGGAAAGGAGTTCAGCTACTTCATCGTCCGATGCCCGGGGATTATCTTCGTTCGTCTCTACCTGACGATCGGTCGTGCCAACAATAGTAGTCTCTCCGGAAGGAGAATAGTATGGCAAAACGAAATATACCCGCCCCCTTTCACCAGTAGGTAGTACAAGTCCCGGATGCGGCCATGGTTTGTCGAAAAGAAGATGTGTACCCCTGCTGAAAACGGCCTTTGGCCAGGAGGTATCCCAGTCGTGCTGTTCAGACTCTATCACTCGATGGTGAACATCCGAAACCCATGGGCCCGTAACATTAACGAGGTAGGATGCCCTGCAGCTGTGTTTCCGGCTATCAATGGTATCAGTCCAGGAGATATGCCAGGGATGTGATGCATGATCGCCTTCATATCTGGCCGAATCTACGCGTGATGCATTCAAACACACGGCGCCTAGCTCCGATGCGTCCACGATCGATTCCAGTACCCATCGGGAATCATCCATCTGCCCGTCGTAAAAATGAAAAATGCTTTCCGATGCGATGCCCAGGGCGCGAAGTTCTGCGTATGTTCCTGAGTCCTCCGAAAGTCGTGAATGCCAGGGGAATTGAGGAAGAGATGATTTGTTTGACTCACCGATAAAACACCGCGACAAAAAGTCGTAGAGAAGTAAGCCTGCTTTTATCTGCCACGCGGCTTTGGTCTGCCCTGAGACGACCGGATAGCACATTCCCTGGACCCTCGAGAGATGTGGGCCCAGTGCCACGGCACGAGCACGTTCGATGAGCGCATGGTAGACGAGAGAAATTTCGCCCTGCTCCAGATACCGAATGCCGCCGTGCAATAGTTTTGAGGATCGTGAGCTCGTGCCATACCCGTAATCATTCGCTTCAAGCAGGACAGCCTTGTAGCCGCGTAGCTGCGCATCGCGTGCTATCTGAGCACCGTGAATACCACCACCAACAATGGCGATGTCGAATGAAGCACCGTCAGCTAAATGCGCTCGGGATTTCCCTATTTGGCTGAGAAACTGCCTCTCCATACGAATCTATCCAATACCTGCGTACCGTGCTTGCTACCCCTAATTCTCCCGCAGTGGAATACCACTGGGTCAAACTCAACACATGAGAGTATGTCAGGCTCTCGGCACCTTGATCCAGCCATTTCTATCGAAAGCAAGGTCTTGAGACATCAGTAATCAGGGACTGCGACTGGGCACACATCTGCCGTTCGGATCATATTCCGATCGGAAAACATACTTCGCGAACTACGCAAACTGAAAAGAAGCGAATTCTCGGGGAAGACTCAGGCAATTGGTACGCGAGCACAGGGGGACGATGTGGCGTGAGCGCCATGAAAAGATCAAAGAAAGGATGTGGCTTATGAACTAAGCCAGGGCAAGGAGAAACAATTAATCGGCGAGCAATTCAGCTACGCGATCGTAGGTTAAGCCTTCACCATGTGCACCCAGTGCCTGTTCCACGTCAAAAGAAATCGTCTGAGCTCGTTCTTGCGCTTTTGCGACATCTTCAAGCTGTGGTGTAGAAGCTTCAATGTTCGCTCCTATGATACCAGCTCTATCAGCCCGACTTCTCAGATCTGAAAGAAGATCAACGATGTCAGATTTCAATCGATCGAGGTCATTCGCAAACTCCTGAACCACATCAGTGTTACCACCTGACGCTTCAGTTTCAGAAACTCGCTCAATTGCTTTGAGGGCCTCATTCGAGAACTTCACCGCGTCGTTCAGCGTGTTGGCCAGCTTTCCGAGCTGCGGACCATCTTCGCGCTTCCGAACCTTCACGGTAGCGGCAGTTTCGCGCGCAAGCTGTGCGGATTCAGCACCGTTGGATACGGTCTTGAAGTTTTCTCTTAGTGATTGTGCCCCAGGCTTTGGGGACTCTTTGGGACCTGACCTCACCTGAGCCGGTGAGACCTGAGGTTTGATACTGTCAACCATGACAAACTACTCCGGTTACTACTATACAAAATTTCGAGTTCCGGCGTTTCCCGCGCTAACACAAGCTACAGGACCCCACATCCTGGGGACCAAAACCACGCTATTTGTTAGTATCGGCAGCTAACTGAAATTCTGTAGGGCTTTTTTTGAGAAAAAAAGAAAAAGTAAAAATAGATAGTAAATACCGCATATTAGCCTGACAAAATTCCTAAGATTTTAAGCTGAGTTCCCGTAGAAACATGCCCTTCCCACTTAATAACCGAGTGTTTTACCCGCTTATCTGCGCCACGATTTAAGCATCCTCAGTCTGAATAAAGGTCTCCACGACAGCCTGGATCACAAGCCGCGTCAGCACACACTATAGTACTGTATACTTTTTCGCTGAAACTGCAGGGACACCAAAACCATCTTGTCCGAATAGCCCGGGCTCGGGGAAGCTGTTCAATGCCCTACAGCATAAGTGCGCATTCTTATGCTATAGCTACAGTTCCTGATAGAGTCTTTGCTGGGTCAGCAAATCCTTATGGATCGTTTTGAGTATTGCTCATGTCTGCGTTTCTTTCGCGAACTATTAAAAATCTTCAACTCATACCTTTCGGCGTATTAGTTCTGCCGTTACTCCTGGGTCTGCTGCCGGCTGACTCCCGTGCCCAGAACAAGAGCGAGCAGCAGTTTTCCTGGCAAAAGGTCTCTGAGGGATACTCGTTCGGACGCTACCGACTCAACCCACAAAATGAACTTCTCAGTGCTGAGGTGCTCCTGCTCAAGTTTTCTCTCGAACAATTCTCACTCTCACTTTCTTACGGAAACGAAAAAGGTACCTTGCTGGATGCGAAACGTGTTGGAGCAAGTGAAAAAGCTGTCGCCGCAATTAATGCTCATTTTTTTGACACGAAGCATCACCCTCTCGGCGTTCTTATTCAGAACGGTAAAAAGCTAACGAAGGTACACCGCGGGGGAAGATTGCTTACTGGTGTCTTCTATCTAAAATCCGGAGAACCGCACATCAAGTCGAGGAACACATTCTCTTCAGAAGATGTATCCCTTGCGATTCAGGCGGGACCGCGAATGATTTCTCAGGGGCGCAAGATTCCCTTCACCGATGGCTCCAAGTCGAGTCGACGCTCCGGCATCGCAGTAACCAGGAGCAAAGAAGTGATTCTCTATGCTACGCCTTTGCGTTTTCCCGGTGCTTCCTTTACACAAATACAGAGCATGCTTTCTGATCCTGTGTTAGAGGTTAGTGACGCACTCAATTTCGACGGAGGAAGTTCCTCTCAGCTTTTCATCAGAAAGAACGATGTTCTTTCTGATGATCTCTTTGTGACCGGAGGCCAGCGAGTCCCGGTCGTACTAGTGGTAAAAAAACGAAACCAGAACTAACATGACTACCTCAAAGCCTATCCCGGAAGTAGTATTGATTGAGGGCGATGGAATCGGCCCGGAAATCTCTGAAGCCGTCCTCTACATTTTGGAGCACGCAGGTGCCCGGATTACGTGGAAGAAAGCTTCAGCTGGCTTAGGAGCTTTTGAAGCATGCGGTACCGCACTTCCGGAAGAAACGATTGAAGCGATACGAACGACGCGCGTTGCGCTTAAAGGTCCGACCACTACGCCCATCGGCGGTGGTTTTCGTTCTATCAATGTGCAACTAAGAAAAGAACTGGACCTCTACGCGAACTTTCGGCCGATCAAATCATTTCCACAACTCAAAACGAGATACGAAGACGTAGACATTGTGTTTATCCGGGAAAATACAGAGGGTCTGTATTCGGGACTGGAGCATGAAATTGTTCCCGGGGTAGTCACCAGCCTCAAGGTTTCTACCAGAGTCGCAAGCCTGCGGATCGCAGAGTTTGCTTTTTCCTACGCTGAGCGGGCCGGGAGAAAGAAAGTCACTGCTATCCACAAAGCAAATATCATGAAGCTCTCTGACGGCCTTGCGCTTGAATGCTACCGAGAAATAGCTAATCAGCATCCGCAGATCGAGTATGATGAAAGAATTATTGACGCCACCGCAATGGCGCTGGTGCTCGACCCCAGCCCATTCGATGTTCTGGTAATGGAGAACCTCTACGGCGACATTTTATCTGATTTGGGTGCCGGACTTATCGGAGGGCTTGGCCTGGCGCCGAGCGGCAACTTCGGCCAAAACTGTGCGGTATTCGAAGCGGTGCATGGTTCAGCCCCTGATATTGCCGGTATGTCAGTCGCGAATCCTTCAGCACTGCTACTGTCCTCCCTTGAGCTCTTAGAATACCTGGGTCAGACAAACTGTGCCAAACGAGTTTCACGGGCACTACAGAAAACTTTTGAAACCAAGGAAATTTGTACCGCAGATCTCGGTGGTACATCAGGCACGATGGATTTTGCCAAAGAGGTTTGTAAGCGTTTAGATGAGTAGCAAAAAGGAGTCAGTAAACGAGTTAGAAGAGACAAACGCTGCCCTCGAGCAGTTTTTGCTTCCGAGTCGGCTTGAACGTCTCGACTCTGTTCTGGAGCAACGCTCGTCAACACTCACGGTGGTGCTAGACGGGGTTCAGAACTATCACAATATTTCTGCTGTCATTAGAAGTGCCGACGCCTTCGGCCTGATGGATATTCATCTGGTCGGCTCATCCTTCCATTATAGTAAAGGGGTAACGCTGGGGACCGAACGATGGATGCGGATTCATTCTCACAAGACGCCCGCCGATGCTCAGCGTGCCCTGGCAGAAAGCGGCTATGAGCTCGTCGTGCTTCAACCGGAAGAACACTGCTCTGCTAATTCCGAACTGCAATCGATGGCCGTATCAGAGCTTCCGTTCGAAAAAAGACTTGCACTGGTATTCGGAAATGAAAAATTTGGAGTCAGTGACGATCTGCAGGCTGCAGCGTCGATACAGGCGTTCATCCCTATGCGCGGCTTTGTAGAGAGCCTCAACATATCAGTGGCATGCGCGATCTGCCTTTTCTCATCAACGATTGAAAGAGCCGCGCCGACGAAGAGAACTGCGCCCTTGGACTCCGACGAGCAAGTGCAGATTCGAAGAACCTGGCTTAGCAACTCCCTGAAACATCCTGATACCGTCTTGAAGCACATCACGAGTAAGCAGGAACAAAGTAAGGATTAGAAGTGAGGGGGCCTCATGAAAACGATAAAGATTGCTTCCGGACAGGGTTTTTGGGGTGATTGGCTCGAGGCTCCGGTTCGCCAGGTTCGACTGGGTAGTATCGACTATCTCATGCTCGACTATCTGGCCGAAGTCACCATGTCTATTCTCAGCAAGCAGAAAAAGCGAAACCCGGACTACGGCTACGCCAGAGATTTTGTCGACCTGATTCGGGAGATACTTCCAGACATCGTCACTAAGAACATTCGAGTACTGGCAAACGCCGGTGGTGTTAATCCCAGGGCCTGTGCAAATGCAATCCTTGCCGAAGCGAAGAAGCAGGGATTGGCGGACAAGATTCGGGTGGCAATTGTAGAGGGCGATGATCTCGTGAATCGCATCGACGAACTCCTCGATGCAGGAGAGGCGTTGAAAAATATCGATACGGGTGAGCCCATCTCCCGCATCCGTGACTCAATAGAAAGCTCGAACGCATATATCGGTTGTGAGGAGCTTGTGAAAGCTCTGGATGCAGGCGCCGACATCATTGTGTGTGGACGCGTCGCGGATGCAGCGCTTGCGCTGGCACCAATGGTTCACGAGTTCGGATGGAGTGAGACCGACTGGGACAAGCGCGCAGCGGGAATCATCGCCGGCCACGTTATCGAATGTGGTGCCCAGGCTTCCGGTGGAAATTGTTCCCTCGACTGGAAAAGCATCCCCGATTTGGCAAACATAGGTTTTCCGATAGTCGAGATGAGATCCGACGGAGTCTTCTGGGTATGCAAACACGATGCGACCGGGGGACGGATAGATGTTCCGACAGTAACGGAACAGCTCATTTATGAAATTGGCGATCCCGAGAATTACATCGTACCTGACGTCATCGCCGATTTTACCAGTATTACGCTTGTTCAGGATGGAGAGAACCGCGTGCGTATCGAGGGTGCGCGTGGAAAACCTCACACTGATTTCTACAAGGTATCGACAAGCTATCTCGATGGATACACGGCGTTCGGCACCATGGTCTACTCCTGGCCGGAGGCAGCCGAGAAAGCCCGGGCCGCAGCTGACATCGTGCTTGAACGACTGCGACAGTTGAGTCTTCCGCTGGATCGCATCCATACAGAGATTGTTGGCGTTGATGCCTGCCACGGTACTTTGTCAGGGCCCGCATCTGAGGAGCTCAGTGAGGCGATGCTGCGCGTGGCAGTCCACAGCCAGGACCGCGCTGCCGTACAACGTTTCACAAGAGAAATTGCACCCCTGGTACTCAGTGGCCCTCCCTCTGCCACGGGCTACGCTGGTGGCAAACGTCAGGTGCAGGAAGTAATGGCGTACTGGCCATCGCTTGTACCACGCTCGGCAGTCAAAACGAGCTTCGAAATATTGGAAACATCGTGACGGGGGCCTGATGAAACGAATTCAATTAATAGATATCGCGCACGGTCGTTCGGGCGACAAAGGCAACAAAGCCAACATTGGCATCATTGCGAAGGCTCCGGAGTATTTCCCATTGCTTGTGAAGCATGTAACCGCAGACCGCGTAAAGGCGCACTTTACAGAATTTTGCCATGGAGCGGTTGAACGCTTTGAGTTGCCAAACCTCATGGCGCTCAATTTTCTTCTGCACGAGACACTTGATGGTGGTGGAACGGTTTCGCTAAGAACAGACGCTCAGGGCAAGACCCTTTGCGCGGCCCTGTTGCGCATGTATATACCCCTAACGATTTAAAGTACGGCGTCAGCCGTTCCTCGCAATAGATTAGGGGTATACTTGTTGTTTGGTTCTGCCTACGGCAGAACATATACTTCGCTAACAAGGGTATTAAGAAAAACCGAAGTTTATAATGCGCTCAGTATATAGTGATTGATGCATCAGAAGACGCTTCTTCTTAAGCGGCCGACCGGCCAATTTCTACTGCCCCAAAATTTTGACTTCCAGCGGCTGAACCGTATCAACGTGGATATCACGTTGCGGAAAGGCAACTACGATACCGTCCTCTCGAAAGAGACGTTCGACAATGAAACGAATATCGCTTAGCACTTGTAATTTCTGAGTCACTGATGCGATGTGGGACCAGAAAACCACTTCAAACTCGAGCGAATCGTTCCCGAAATTCGAAAACAATACGAAAGGCGACGGTTGGGACAGCACTTTCTCATGCTCTGCGACTGCGCGAAGCAAAAGCGACTTTACGGTATCGGTGGGGGAACCATAGGCAACGCCAACCTGCATCGTAAGACGGACACGATGGTCGATGAGGGTCCAATTGACTACCTCATGTTCCAGGAACGTACTGTTGGGAACAATGATATCGATGTTATCGGCCGTTCTCAGCGATGTGCTACGAAGACCTATGTGAGTGACAATTCCGGTCATTTCTTTTAGCTGAACAATATCCCCCCGCCGAATCGGTTGTTCGATCAGAATGATGATCCCACTGATGAAATTATTCATCACATTCTGACTACCAAAACCGAAACCGATAGCGACAGCACCTCCGACAAAGGTAAACACCGTTAGCGGCACATTTACGACGTTAAGCGCCGTCAATGCGAAGATTAGAACTAGCGTATAAAACAGCAGGGACTGCAGTGCCGCGGCACTTCCTTCTGCAACATGAAAGCGCTCGAGAAAGCGGAGGAAGAAACGTCGCGTGAAACGACGGGAAATCAGCACACCCAGCGCGAATATCAAGAAGGCAGTGACAACCTTGCGGATGGTGATAGGTTTCTCTTCGACCGAGGTTATTTCGTAATCCCAGAAGTCCTGCACTGAATGCAGGAAAGAATCGTAGTATGCGGCAACGGGAACGAGCTGTATCCGACGCTCAACCTCCGCAATACTGGTCTCATAAAGACGCTCCAACTCACGACGGTCCGCGATATATTCCTCAAGCTCCGTACGCAGGGTATCGAGATGCTTGTGGTGCTCCTTCAGCCAAAACAGGCTCGCTGAATTTTTCTCCTCGGCTGCCTCAATATCGTTATCAATCAGTTCTTGT
>JAUIMJ010000139.1 GCA_030433295.1 bacterium
AGTTCGATCAGCGTGAAGCCCTGGAGCCCCGGCCCGGGGCGACGAGATTCAAAGGCCGGGCGTCGAGACTTGGAGACGCTTTGGCGATGGCGTTTCATCGCCAATTACTTCGACGCCTCGGCTGGATTTTGCGCAATCGGCTCGGAAATTATTCGGCGTCTTCGGGAAGGATTTTAGCCGCTTTCAGCCATTCCAACCGCGTGGTGCCGGGGTCGGGATCCTCAACGGTCTTTTTGCGCGCGGCTTCGGCCTCTTGTTCGGCTTTTTCCTGGGCCGCTTTTTTCTCCGCCTCTTCCTTGGCGAGTTGGGCGGCTTCCTCTTCGGCCAGCTTGGCTGCTTCGGCTTCCTCCTCGGCCTTCTTCGCGAGCGCCGCGCGCTCCTCGTCCGTCAGGAGACGTCCATACTTGTCGACTTCCGCATGCTCCTCCTCGGTCAGCACCTTCCCATACATTTCCTTCTCAAGCGCTTCCAGGGTCCATGCGCTCGTCTCAATGGGTTCCAGGCAGCGCACATATATCTCGCCGGGCATAGGCAGGAGAGCACCTTTGGGCATGCAGATACCCGCACCGCTTGCTACGACGGGGTAGATGGGAACACCCGTCTCCTCGGCAAGACGGAACGCTCCTTTTTTAAAGGGTAGTAATTCGCCATGGCGAGCGCGAGTGCCTTCCGGGGCGACAAGCAAGCTCGAATCTTCGCTTAGAAGACGTACTTTTACCGCTTGCATGGTTTGTAGAGCGCTGTCTTTGTTTTTGCGATCAATCAACACCATGCGGCTTGCCCACCAGAGCAAATTGAAGAAGGGGATGTAGAGAATTTCTTTTTTTCCTATCGCAAAATAGTTCTGCGGCAGAATCAGACAGGGCCAGAGTATCTCCAGATTGCTCTGGTGATTGACGATGATGATACGACGCTTTGCCTCTCCCAGATGCTCGAGGCCCTGAATTGTAACGCGAATACGAAAGAGCTTCAGGATAAAGGACGCCCAGAAATGCGCCATGGCGCGGTGGAATGCCATTGAGAGTTTCCTGCCGGTCAGAATGGCGAGCAGGACAAATGCAGCCCAGTAAAAAAAGGTAAATACCGCTGAGAATATTAGAACGATGAGGGAGAGCAGTGCGTTCATGAGTAACCTTTGCTGTCGCCTCAGGCTACACGAGACCGCAAAGAAGGCGCTAGCGCTTTTATTTCGGCAAGGAGATTCGCCCGCTTTGAAACCATGCTCGCTCGTATTCCTGGCGACGACGTTTGTCAGGCACTGACAGCAGAAAAAGGGTAGTAGCCCCCGGGCGAAGGGTGAAGCCTCTATCTTTGGTCCGGCTATTGGCGCTAGAATGGCGGTAACAGGGGGGACTGAGAGGTAAAAAGTCCATAGAAACAGCCTGTTAACCCAACTGCGGCAGTCTGGTGAAAAACCGACTAATCTGGTAGTATGTTTCGCGATCTGTTCTTTTCCCTTACCTACATCGAGTTGTGCTTACTTACAGGGTTTTTCCCTCTGATTAGGGTCTGGGTTTTTACGCACCGTCCCCGTTTTTCCTTCGCTTTTTCGATGTTTCTCCGTCGTGCCTAGTTTGGTCTCGAGCGCTCGCTGAGTTCTGGAGACCAAACTATTCACACTTTTCACAACAAGGAGAACCTCATGAAATTGCATGAAGGAATGGCGGCATTGGAAGAAGCCAATGTCGGCGAGCTGCATCACTTCAGCGATGTTGGCAAAGCCCTGGACTATGCCCAGGAGATTTACGGCGGAGCAACGGGCTCCATTCAGAATCTGATTCGGCAGCTCAACGCTGGCGAACAAGCAAGCTCGGATCGTAAGGGCTGGGGTTATCCCGTCATGGGAATCCCGGTCGAGCGCTTTCCGCCGAGTGTTCGGCAGAAGTTCCATCGCATGTCCAGTGGTTGGTTCCGTGATGGTGATGGGATGTATGCGTCTGAGTTCTCTCAGATCGAAACGCTGCGTCCCTACCTCATGGAGGAACTACCGCCCCTGCTCGAGCGCTTCAACACCGAGCTCATCGTCGGTCGTTCGCGACATACGTATGTGCCGATTGACCTTGCTTTGAACGGCAGTGGTCTGAAGGTGGAGTTCGACGAGGATACGGTCTGGGAGCACTTTGTGCGTCCGCAGTTGGAGCGCGTCCAGTGGGCCTGGCACTTTGGCAAAAAGTACAAGTTCAAGCGGCTTGCCCACTACGAAGCGGTGTCCACGGACATGATGCTTCATCGGCTGCTCCACTACACCGGTACCAGCCCGAAGGATTTTCAGCGGTACGTGTTCTTCACGAACTTCAAACACCATCTCAAACCCTTCATAGAATGGGGTAAGCGGATGGAGGCTGATCCGGAATCGGACTGCATCGGTGTGGAAATGTCGCCTGGTCTGGAAGGTCAGACGGACTACTTTGCTACGCCGGACCATCCTGCGGTGCACGTGAAGTTTCCGAATGGCGAAGGTATCACGATGATCAATATTCAGGTTGGCGCTCCCAACGTCTGGAAGATTGTCGACTGCCTTGCGGCTCTGCGCATTTACGGCGTTATCCTTCTGGGTATCAACGGCGGTCTGCGACAGACTCACAAGAAGGGGACCTTCGTTCTCTTCCAGGACATCGAAAGCGACTGTGATATCTCAGGTCATCGGGACCCGAGCAAACGCGGCGTTCAGAGTCCTGAGCTTCAGCTGGCGCTGGCCAAAGGAATCTGCAAACGTCTTGGTGTCGATTACGATGACACCGAGGCGCGGTATGAAATCATCGAGCGAGTCAAAGACGTCTCCACCTCAAATCGAGGCTGGGAGTGGCGTCGCGACCTGATCGAGCGATATACCAGGGATACCAATATCGGTGCCATCGAGATGGAGGCTGCAGCCGTACGGGATGCATGTTTCTATCACCGTTTCCCTTCGGCGTTCTGCGGGATCATTTCTGATGTTCCGGTGGTTGGTGACTTTCGCTTGCCAGGCACCTCGGCGGACTTCTTTCGGAAGATGTCATGTCGGCGGTCCATGCCTGGGAGATTGTCCGAAAGAATCCGGCTCGCTACCAGAGTCGTCTTCTTCGGGAGGATGCCTTCGAGAGTCCGCTTCGCTAATCGGGCTCGTTCACTTTTCTTTTTCGACGGTTGTTCTTATTGGGGTAAGCACAACCGTCCCACATCAGACCCGGGCATGAGTCCGCGGTCATCTAAATACTAAAT
Source organism: bacterium (assembly GCA_030433295.1). Lineage (GTDB taxonomy): Bacteria > Bdellovibrionota_C > UBA2361 > SZUA-149 > SZUA-149 > JAUIMJ01. The sequence continues at coordinate 3,202 of JAUIMJ010000139.1, forward strand.
TCGTCAGTCAGGTGTGCTAATTCTCGGTAGTCTCCAGAGAGGGGACGCCTTTATCAGCGGGAGTGTTCTCTCCGTGCTTCAAACATGCTCGGCGGCCCACGGTTGCTTCGACGACGAGGCCTCTGGCCGCCTCCGCAAAGCGGGCGGAGAGAACACTCCCGCTGACAAAGGCTCAATGCCAATGAGAAGTTCCATCGAGATCGAGCGCGGTACGTTACCTTGAGGGTTCTACAAAGGATCTTGTGGTGCTCTCTGAATCGAGAATATCTCATCCCACAATGGTTTGCGTTGATGTCAGCGTCTGGCGTCTTTCATAACAGTCGCTACTGAAACAAATTCTGACGCTCCGAGTGAATTGCGCGTGAATAGATTCGCATTGAGGCGAGGCCCGGTTTTTGTGAGGGTGTGCTCTTCCCGCGCGCTTTGCGCAGGCGGGTAGGGGCTTAGTTACTAGGAGGAACGTAATCCGCCGAGCATGTTTGAAGCACGGGAAGAGCACACCCTCACAAAAACCTTCATTACAGCAGGGCTGCACACATTATGGTAATCAAAAGCGCACCAAAGACATTGAGCAATACCCCCTCTCGGACCATGCGCTTGATGGGGATCTTGTAGGTGCCAAAAACAATGGCATTTGGCGCAGTGGCAACCGGAAGCATGAAGGCGCAGCTGGCGCTCATCGCCGCCGGAATCATCAGGAGGCGAGGATCGAGCTTAGCGCTCAGCGCGGTTGCGGCAAGTATGGGCATCAGCAGGGTTGCAGATGCGGTGTTGGAAGTGATCTCGGTAAGGAACGTTACGCTGAGGCAGATAACCAGCATCATGAGCACCGGGTTCCACGTGGTGATATGACTTAAATGTTCCCCAAGGGCCTGGCTAAGACCTGATACCTGGAATGCTTTGGCAATGGCGAGGCCACCACCAAAAAGCAGCAGAAGACCCCAGGGAATCTCGCGGGCAGTGTCCCAGTTGAGCAATCGCTCTCGAGACCCATCGGGCGCACGCTCTCCGTTAGGTATGAGAAACATAAGGACTACCGCAAGCAGGGCAACCGTGCTGTCTCCTGCTTCTCGAATACCAAAATACGCGCCCCAGCCACCGAAGGGAGCAGTTCTCGTCGTCCAGGCAAGTGCGGCAAGCAAAAATACAAACAGCACTCGCACTTCCGCGGGGCGCCAGGGGCCAGACTCCGGGAGTGTAAAACGCGAGGAATCGCTGGATACCCTGCGGCACAAGAGCACCCATGCAATAGGAATAAACAGAAGCACGGTTGGGATACCGATGCTCATCCAGGAGAGAAAGCTCATCGATTGCCCGCCCATCTCTTTATAGACGCCCATGAAGATCACATTCGGCGGTGTTCCTATCGGGGTCCCGAGTCCGCCGATACTTGCGGCATAGGCAATTCCAAGAAGCAGTGCGATGGTGAGGTCTTCGTCAGCGTTTTCCTCAAGGACGGCTAAGGCAACGGGAAGCAGCATGAGTACGGTTGCCGTGTTTGAGATCCACATACTAAGAACGGCGGTCGCGACCATAAAGCCGAGCACCAGACCCTTTGCACCTCGGCCGCCAAACACCCTGACCATTGCCATAGCAAGACGCCGATGCGTTCCGGAGCGCTCCATGCCCATCGAGAGCATAAAGCCTCCCATAAGCAAGAGAATGAGTGTGTGACCGTAGGACTTTGCGACGTCCTGATGACTGAGGATGCCTAAGAGGGGAAAGGCGGCGAAAGGAATTATCGAAGTCGCCGGAATCGGAATGGGTTCAAATATCCACCATATTGCACACAGGGTGGTGACTCCCGTCACGAGTGCGGGATCTCGATCCAACCCCAGAAAGAGTGCTAGCATAGTCGCAAGACAGGCGGCGATTGGTCCAAGAAGAAGGTATGTGTCTTTGCTCAGGCTCATATCAGAAATCCCCTGTTCTTTACCGCTCAGTCCGCGTGGGCTCGCTATGAGATCTCAGCTTCATACAGTGGCAAAGGCTTGTCAAAGCGGAAATTCTGCCGGCCATCATGCAGGCGATGCGGAAAGAGCGCTTGATTCCAGCGGCGCTTTACTCCTGCAAAATTCTTCGATCTCCTGCAAGTTTGGAAACGCGCTGCGTGCACCCAGGTGACATGCCGTGAGGGCACCCGCCGCGCTTGCAAATTCAAGACATGAATGCCAGGGGCGTTTTTGCAAAATGGCAGCACAGAGAGCAGCGTGGAATGCATCACCGGCGCCCACTCCATCTACTGCCTGCACCGGGTACGCGGCCAGACGAGCTTCCGCTGTGCTGCTTTTCCAAACGAGGCCCTGCGCTCCGAGGGTGATGACTGCATATGGCGCCAGTTTCGACAGGGCGCGTATAGCGACTTCTTCGTCGCTTGTCTCGCAGTATTGCCGAGCAAACTTTTTTGAGCAGATAAGATAGTCAACTTCAGAAGCAAGCTCCCGGGTTCCCTCGCGCAGGGAACCGGCATCGAGCATGGTGGGAATGTTTTTTGACTTAGCCCAGGAAACAATCCTGCGTGCGCATTGCGGATGGCGCCCGTCAAAGAGAATGAGTCCGGGCGAAAGATCTTCAAGCATGCGTTCCGGTAGTGAAAGGCTCGGTGTCTCCGGGGTGTAGTTGATTAGACTACTGTCACCGTTTGCTTTGGCAAGGGTTACGGAGAGCGGTGTTTTGCTGTCGCCTCTAACAATGTATCTGGTGTTCACTCCGGCAGCATCCAACTCCTCAAGATGCGCGTCTCCGAAGAGATCCTCTCCCAGGTAGCCAAAGAATGCAGAGCTGTGCCCCAGACGTCGCAGGGCGAAGGCGGCGTTTGCCGCCGGGCCGCCGCCGCAGAGCCCAAGGTCTTCGGCTTCTGATTTTGAATCGGGTTCCGGGTGCTTCTCTACAGTAAAGCTGATGTCATAGGAAGAAGCTCCCACGCAGAGCACGTCGCAGACTGGAGTATTGCTCATTGTAGCGCTCTCATAGACGTTTGTCTGAATCAGGACGCCGAAAGGCTGTCGATAAAGCGGGTCGACTCGTCAATTGATGTCTGCATCTCAGTTATCAGCACCTTGATGTCCTGCTCTACGCTTGCTACCTCGCCCTTGAGCGCAGCTACTGCGCGGGCATTGAGATTGTGCTTTAAGTAGAGCACCTGATCGCGAAATGCCAGGATCACCGGCTCAAGTGTTCCCTCTGCCCGGCGCATAGCTTTGATCATGGGTTCGTAACGACTACGGGTGCTTCGAAGCTTTCTTTTGCTGTCGGCTTTCAGGCGAGCGCTCTGGTAGCTGTCGATTTCATCTTCCCATTCATCGAAGAGAGCCTCAGCAACTCCTTCCACCTTGTCTATGCGATCTTTTAGATCCTCAGCTCTGCGCTTGCTTGCCTCATATTCATTGTTCAGGGTCCGGTAGGTTTTCTCCAGGTCGCCGCCTTTGTAATTGGAAACGGCAATAAAGGCATCAAGAGCTGAGGCGAACTGCTCCTTGGTTTTCTCCTGCGTTTCCTTTGCAGTCTTTACTCGAGAGACGAGAATGTCTCGCTTGTGATAGCCGACCTTTTCCCAGGCGCCGTAATAAAGAGAACTACAGGCTCCGAGGGCCAGCAGGCAGGTAAACAGAAGAATAGGTGTAAGGTGACGAATGTGCACGTGCTCCTCCGAATCAGTTGATGGTATCGGGCTTAATCTCGCACAGGCGGTCTGAAGCTACAAATCCCCCGTCGCTGAGAGCAAGCAACCGAAAACACTACAGGAATCCTTGTGAGAAAGGTACAGCTTTACTGTACCGCAAAACACATTGAAATTATGCAGGAATAACTACACTATCTGAGTAGATTCTTCCCAGGGCGTCTTGGACTGACGGCTTTCAATTTCCAGTTCCAGCGTTCCAAATGAGGGAAGAAAAAGATGCGCGATTTTAATCGACGAGAAGAACCGGCAAATCCCGAGAATGAGCCTACGGTCATTCAGGGAGTTGTCGCACTTGTGGCCCTGGTATTCGTCTTCGCGATGGCAACCGGGCAGTTTAACAACATGGACTTTGAGCAGATCCGAAAAGGGATCGGCTACTTTGTTCGTGGCGGCCTGGCTTTTGCCGGCATGTTGTTTGTCTACTGGCATTTGCTGAAGGCAACGGCGGGTACACGGTCAGGTATGGATTCGATGGGAACCTGGGCTCTTGCCACCATCGTTGTGACCGCGGTCGCAGCGTTCTGGCCGGAAATCAGCACGTTCTCTCTTGATTCCTTGCTGAGCGATCTGATTAGCTTCGATCGCTAAACTGTGTTTCGGTCGCGTTCCTTTTTCTCCAACAGGGTTTTGACGGGGTTCTCCGAGCTGAATTTGATTCCCCCGTCAGCCCAAGGCGCCTGCAGAATCTTCTCAATGGCAACTCCTCTTTTCCCTTCCTAGAATAGTTATTCCACCACCGCTTTTTCTCGCGGATTCGGCCGCGGGGAGAGGGCACTTTCTTCGATATTCGGTCCATAATCAATATAAGGAGTATCGCTATACATACTGTGAGTGGGGGAAAAGGATGTCGCTGTATCATGATGAGAGGAAGCAACCGACGCGGGAGCTGGAGAATCAGAAAGAATTAAAACCCCCAAAGCGTTTTGACAGTCGTGAACAGTGGGAGCAGTGGAAGCGTGGCTCCTTCAAATCTGAAGCGGAATTCAGGGCCTGGCAGGAGCGGGACCGCAAGGGAGATCTGCCGCATCTGCAACGTGCGATTCCACAGACGGCCCTGGCTATTGTGTATGAGAAAGGGCAGGCTGCTGCCGCGGGAGTCGCCCAGCGCGATCCCGAAACCATGCGCTACATCAAAGATCCTCAACTACAGCATTTCCTCCATTCTTACGGTCAAGAGCTTGGCTACCACGCAGTAAATCCGGCATTTCGCGACAAGCCCGGTGCCCAGGCGGTGTGGGGTGCGACCAATTTTGCTCTTAATGAAAAGTTCAGACCTCGTGTGGACGCTATCGCCAGAGCCCAGGGTGTGGACCTCTCAGACCTGGACCAGGGACAGGTCGTTGAGCAAATCGATGGCATCATCGAGCACATCAAGAACAACCCCGGAAACCGGGTCGCCGGCGGCAGGCTGTCCAGAGAGAACCGCCAGGCGATAAGCGTTCTTACAAACTTTCGACGCCGCTACAATCAGGGTCTGAAAACCCAGGCGCTCAAAGCAAAAGAACTCTGGGAACTCTCAGAAATTCCGCGCGGCCAGCGACCGGGATACGTAGAAACGGCCTCTAAAAACAACATCTCAGGCGTTGCCGTTTCCTTTCGTGAAGAAATGACCGATACCGATGGGGATGGCACTAAGGGATACGCCGAGCACATTGCCCGCGTTCGAGCGCGCAGCGGTGCCGGGCTTGAGCGTAGTTCTCAGTCACTGCTTGTAACCACGAAGGATGAGGATTTCAGAAGCGGCTCAGGAGAGACACTCAGCGCTCCGCCCGTGCCGGGGCGTGCCGGCTCAGCGAGAGTACGTCGGCCAGCGTCCGGGGATGCGCTCCCCACGCCGCCACGCAGGTTTACCGACACTGATTTTGCAAGACCCCGAGAGCTTTCAGTGGATACTGCGCCTCAGACGCCTGGCTCTCCCGGCCGTGCACCCGCGGTTGACCTTAACGCGCTGGTAGCACGTTCGCGTCAGGAAGAGCGACGCAGCCAGAATGAGCAGAGGCGGACACAGGGCAGCGGCTATGAGATGCCCGCTGTTGAATTTCGCTACTGGAAAGGGCAGTTGGATAAGGGCTTTAAGCTACCATTCTCTGCCGAGCAGGCGGTGAGCTTTCTTTCGGCACGTAGCGCGATTGGATCAGATCAGGATACCGATTCCGGTGATGCGATCGGACGTCTGGAGCATGCGCGACGTGGTTTCGCCCTGCTGAGTCTTGAATATCAGCAGGGAGTAGCGCAGGCTCGAGAGCAGAATGATTCCAAAGCTCTGGCACAGTCCGAGAGAGCCCTTGCCTCTTTGAAACCACTTGAACTCTCGCTGGGCCTATCTCTGAATCGTTCCCGTCGCTCCGGCGGACTGGCTTCTCAGATAGAGCAGAGCGAGCAGGGGGGTAACTCGAGCCGCCTGCGTCCATCGAGCAATTTTGCCGAACGCTTCGGGGTTCAGTCTGATTTACGATCCGGAGGGCTGAAAGAGAGTTCAGCGCCTGAAACCTCGCTTGCTCAGGCAGCCCCCCTGGCCGAGCAGAGTAGCAGCTCCGCTCTCGAAACGTCAGTAGGCGATACATCATTACAGGATCGGGCTAACCGCTGGTTTGCAAGCTTCAGAAAATCTGCCTTTGCTAACGATCCCGAGGCTTCGCGCAAGGCATTGGAGCGTTTTCTACATCAGGGAAAGGTGACGCCGGAAGATTTGCTTTCTATGAGTTCCGCAATGCGCAGGAGTTCGGACCCCTCAGCACGGGGCTTTGCAGATCTGCTTCGCACGGTCTCCGGCCTGGCCTAGTTGCGCCGGTCTCAAAATCAAAGTTTCTCTGGAATTCTCGTTTCTCTTGAAGGGTACATGCAGGGTGCCCCGCGATGTCGCGACTCTGAGCGGTCTCGAAGGGCCGATTATTTCGTCGTGCTGGAGTCCGAGGAGTTTTCTTCTGAACGGATTCTCAGACGGGGGATTGTCGTGTCCAGTGACAGGGTTCCCGACGTGAGTGGTACTGCTACTCGTTGATACACCGAAGTAGCATCGTAGCTTCCCCAACGCGGCTGAGGTGCGCCGTTTCCGCTGCTTCGGGTTTCACCGAGCGCGTCGTATACCCAGCTGCCGGGAATGCTTGCCTGAGCCGGAACGTGCAACTGCAGGCGGTTGTGATCGCTTCCAGTGTTTCGATCAAGCCTGAATGAAAAGATATCACTATCCTTCCCGCTGACGCTGACTCGTGTCCCCATTCCGGGTATCGCATCGACATTTGCGTCGAAATCTTTGGTTTCTATAGTTACCCGACCGTCCTCAGAAACTCGGGCTCTGATGAGAAGACAGTCTTTGGGTTGCAGACTGCCGTTTTGCGTATCAACGCTATCGGGGAAGACCATTGATAATGCCGTGTTGAACGGGGAGTCACTTCGTTGTTTTCCCTGACTGATACTTATTCGCGGAACTCTCAGACTGCTGAGGTCACCACTATCGCGGTCTGCTGATCTCGAGTCGCGAGATTCTATAGTGAAGCGGAAGCCCGAATCACCGGTTCTGAGCTTGCTCATGGCGTCGTTTGTTCCCACAACATTACCTGACTTTGGAACGAGTATCTCATGCCACTGATCGAAGGCCCTCGATTGTACTACCGAACCGACAAGCGGACCGATTATTTCCGGCATGTCGTTGAGGCGCAGCACCACGATGCGATCTTTTCCGTTTACTTCACTGCTCTCCTGGTAAAACCACGCCAGTTTCTCTCCCGAGACGGGGTCGACCATCGTGCCCGAGGTATGAAGTTTCAACTCGTCCTTAGACATTTTGCCGCTGGCAACAAGTTCCTGCGCTTTCTCAATAGACTCGAAGAGAGTGTCGCCGGCCTTTTCGAGTTCGCCTAAGGATGCTCCTTTCAGCTTGTCGTAGTCGCTTCCTTTTCCGACAACATGGGTGCCCCCAGGATTGACGGTCTGCACATCGATCCCTGCTACAATGCGTTCATCGGCCGTTTTGGCCGGCGACGCCGTCGTATCCTCGGAATTGGGCTTGCCCTTTGGCAGGTCTTGGAGCCCGAAGAGCGGGTCTCGCTGCTGGCTCACGAACTGGCGCACGAGATGAATGGCGATCCCGCACGTTTGATGATCATCT
>JAUIMJ010000140.1 GCA_030433295.1 bacterium
CATATCTCTCTTATCCAGCCGGGGGAAATCCCCACTTATTCAAAATTTTGCCTGTATGCTATTGCAGCTTTGCAAAGTTGGAAAGGGTTTGAATTGCAGATTTTCGATCGCAGCCGCCTGAGCAAAAGTCATATTTTCCTTTCGTTTCTTAGTTCCGAAAACTCTTTTGCATGAAAAGAAAAAGTAGTCCCGGTGGAAAGGCGCGCACGTCGAAGCAAAGAAGTAGAAAGAAAACAAGGCCTTGGCAGCGCCCTAAAAATTCGGCGTAAAAACGCGCGATGAGGCAGGCTCGCGCGAGCTGGGTAAAATACCTTAAGTCGCCGAGATACTTGAATAATGTATTAGAGTATTAATTTTTTTTTGTCGTTTTGCTCTCGACGCCCTCATCTTCCGATTCCTCGTCCAAAAGTAAGCGAACTGAGGGGGTGTCCAGATCATCAAATTGCCCGCTGCGAACGGCCCAGATGTATCCCGCTATAGCGATCACTACGAGAACGAGTGAGAGGGGTAAGAGTGCAAAAACGATATCCACGATCAGCCCCTCCTTCCAGTCTGGGCAATGAGAACTACCGTGAGTGAACTAATCGGCATGATAATCGCCGCGACCAGAGGCGAGACATACCCGAGAACCGCACAGAGAGAAGCAAGGGCGTTATAGGAAAGTGAAAACAATAAACACGCACGAAATGTTCGGCGCCACCTGTCAGCAATACCCATAAGCGCAGGCACTCCGGAGATGTCTTCGTCAGCGATATAGGCATCGGCTGATTGTAAGCAGGCCTCCGCACCACCATGAATCCCAAGCGCAACTTCAGCAACGGCAAGTGCTTTTACGTCATTGACGCCATCCCCCACCATGATCACTCCCGGCTGAAAATCTGCAATTTTCTCAGCCTTATCCTCTGGTGAGCAATCACCGAAGGCCATGCCGGCATCAAGCCCTAACTGCTCGGCGACTGCATGCACAACCGGAGAAATGTCGCCGGACAAAAGTCCCGGACGCAACTCACGCTTTTCGAGAGACGCGAGGCTTTCGGCAACGCCCGGTTTGAGGGAATCACCAAGACCCAGGACGGCGAGACAGCTCGATCCTCGACACAGCAACACCGTCGTAAGCGCCAGCTCCCGACACTCATGCACCGCTGAAAGAGCGCTACCCTCTATCACTACCCCTTCTTCCCTCACCCAGGCTTCAGAGCCAATTCTCCAACGCTCGCCGCTTTTACAAAGTCCTGACAGCCCTTTACCAATAAATGATTGCGTCTCCGCAAAAACTTCATCGGTAATCGCTGCTTCAGACATTGTCTTTTGCAGAGATAGCGCAATCGGATGCTGAGACTGCCGCTCGAGCGCCCCGATATACCTCGACAGGCCTTTCTCGGCTTCTGCAAACCAGGAATACTCAAGAGACATTTCCCCCCTGGTGACGGTTCCGGTCTTATCGAAAAATACCGTATGGCAGTTTAGAATCTTCTCAAGGAGGGTATTCTTATAGACAAAAATTCCACTTCTGGCGGCTCGAGCGATCGCAACAGAACAGCTAAGCGGATAGGCAAGAGCGAGTGCGCAGGGGCAGCTTACTACTAATAAGGCCAGTGCCCGAGACACCCCTTCGTCGAAGTCCGCGAGAGTTCCCAGATAAAAGGCCAGACAGGCGAGCAGGCACACGCAAACGACAAAATACCGACTGATTGCATCTACATAAGCACTCGCACTAGCGCCCAGTACAACCCCCTCAGAACTCGAAGCTGCCAGCGGTTGGATCAGACTTCCGATACGGGTTTCATCGCCGAGCGATGTCACTGACACACGAATATCCGAGGCACCATTTCTCGTTCCCGCATACACATCATCTCCCGCTTCCTTCCTTACCGCTTTTGACTCACCGGTGAGCAGCGACTGATCGACAAACGCTTCCTCTGAGATCAGTGTACCATCAGCCGGAATTCGTTCATCGCGGGGCACATGGACGATATCACCGACAGACAGACTTGCTGAGAAAGCCTCGCGAATCTGGCCGTCGACCAGCTTCCATACACGATGAGGCAAAATACCGGATGCGGTGTTACTCGAATCCCGAATCTTTGCAATAGCCCGGGACTGGACATAACGTCCCACGAGCAACAGAAAAATCAATGCACAAATGGAGTCAAAATACACCTCCCTGGTGCCGGTGAGCGTGTTAATGACACTGATACAATAGCCACCAAGGATCCCCAGCGCCAAAGGCAAATCTATATGAACGACACGACGACGAAGGCCGGCCAATGCAGCCTGGTAAAAGGGAGTCGCAGAGTAAATAACCGCCGGAGTCGCAATCAGCAGGCTGGCCCATTGAAACAGACGCTGAAACCTCTCCTCAATACCGCTGAAGTCGCCCTGATACATAGAGGTGGCAAAGAGCATGGTGTTGGCCGCCGCCACTGCCGCAACGCCCAGCCGGAGCAGAAGTTGTCGATTACTTTTCCGAGCCAGTCGATTCCGACGCTCTTCCGTTGCGGGGTGCGGATAATACCCCAGACTGGCAAGTGTTTTCGCTATCTCTGAAAGCGACACCACCGTCGGGTCAAACTCCAGAGAGACCAGTTTCTTGATAAAATTGAGACGGGAGACATAGACCCCGGTCAAAATGTGGGGAATTCGCTCAACCAGCCAGACACAAGCGGGACAATGCACGCCCTCCAGATACAAGTGAACTTCGACAAACCCGCGACTTGAGCTTTTGGTGTGCAGCGCCGCAAAACGCTCATCGTCCAAATAATCAAAGTCGGAAATACTCTGAGTGGCGGGACTTGCATCAAACTCACCGTATTGCTCACGAATCCCATAAAAGCGTTGAAGACCAAGGCTATGTAGAGAATCATAAACAAATGCACAGCCCGCACAGCAAAAGATGACCTCAGCTTCAGAGCCTCTGCCTGAATTGTATGAGGCGGACATCAGTGAATCGGGGACATGAAGACCACAATGGGCACAGGAAGTACCATCAGGCTGGTCCTGCGAGACAGGTGCTATTTGCTTCAGTTCACTCATAATCGAGAAAATTCCTTGTTTTCATCCCCAGCATAAAACCTCAGTTGCCGCCGGGGCAAGTGCACCCGCTCTGAATAAGGACGTACCCCAGGGGAAGCATCCCATGGCATGCAGAACGGGAGCCAGGCGTCTCCGGAGCGACAGCGCTGGCACTTTGATCGATCTTGGCTTACATAGTTGATCCCCGGCAGTTTGGCCAATAGCATCGTAGATGCGCCACCCGTCCGGACCACAGACTCGTATTGTCGCGCGTTCTGTCTCCCGGTGTTACAAGAATAGCGCGCCGGACACACTGGGAACACACAGGGTACATCGGGAACATAAAGGGCGCTTGAGATTACCTATGAACCTTTCGACCGAAATATCATTTCTTGGAATACTCCTGGTAAGTCTCATGGGTAGCACTCATTGCGCCGGAATGTGCGGCGGATTTGTACTGCTGTACAGCGGAGAGAGTAAGCCTGCCGAAGAAAGTGGAAAGAAATCTCCTGTTTCCTTTTTGGTTCATGCACTGTATCACTTCGGCCGACTCACCACCTATCTCGTTCTCGGTGCCCTTGCCGGTTTTGTTGGGAAATCTTTTAACGAGGCTGCGACCCTGGTCGGTGTCCAACAGGCGACATTGCTGCTCACAGGCGCCTTCCTACTCGTCTGGGGTGTAAAACTGTTGTTTTTCCCCAGTGTAGCATCGCTTGCCGTCACCGATTCTCTCTTCGGCCGGACCTATAAAAAAACGCTCGGCCTGATAATGTCGAACACCCGGGCCTCTCAGCATCGCCGTGCCTTCCTCCTTGGCCTGCTCACCACCCTCCTCCCCTGCGGCTGGCTCTGGGTATACGTGGTCTTTGCCTCTGGGACGGGAAGTCCGCTTACGGCTATGCTCATCATGTTCTTCTTCTGGCTGGGAACCGTACCGATTCTCACCTGCCTGGGCGTCTTCAATCGTTTCCTCAGCGGGCGCTTGAGAAGCCTGGTCCCCAGGGCAAGTGGCCTGGCAATGGTATGTGCAGGTATTCTCTCCCTGCTGCTTCACGCCGGATTTGACCTTGGACTCCACGACCATCATTCGCACATGCATATGTCAGCAGACGAGACGCAATCGCATCGCAATGAGGGCACACAGCCGGATCCGCATAGCGAACATCATCATATGCATTGATAGAAGCACGCCTCGTCGTTATGCTACTGAGTAGACGACCTTGAATCAGCATACTTCAGAGCACCTTATGAGCCATCAGGAAGAAATTCGCGTCGGCAGCCTGGTCCTGATGCAGGGCAGTAGAACGACCTTTGAAGTCATTGAGGGTCCAAACAAGAAAAACAGATATCTCATCGCTCATGGCGCCATTCGCAGTTGGGTAGACGCATCTTCCCTCTCCTTAGCTCCCGGCCCCCGCGCGTCAAAGACGCCGTCGCGCGGCACGCTTAAGAGAAACAGGAGTGCCCCGGTGAAACAGGGGTCAAAGAAGAGAAAAGGCTCCTCCCATCAGCAGATTGCGCGCTGCGACCTTCACGGGGTTAATCGGGAGCAGGCTGCAGAGATGCTGCTCACCTTCTTCGATAAGGCCTTGCAGAACGACACAGACGTTCTTGAGGTCGTACATGGAATTGGAAGCGGAACGATAAAGGCCTTCGCGCTGGAGTTTTTCTCGAGACAGTCTCAGGTGAAACGTATTCGGCCAGACGAGAAAAACGCCGGTGTTACCTGGATATATTTATAAAGGGATAGATTTGCAAAGGGATATATTTATAAAGGATGTAACCGCTAAGCGGATTCAGCGACGCGTTCGAGTTCCGCAACGAGCCTCTGGGGCTCATACGGTTTTGCAATAAAGCCGAACACAGAGTCCAGCGGGAAATCAGTGCGGATAAAGCTTTTTGGATAGCCACTGGACAAAATAACTTTCGCGGAATCATCGACCTCACGGACGCAGGACACGAAACGCGATGCGTCCATTCCAGGAATACTGTAATCGAGAATAATACAGAGCGTTTCCGAAGCAACTCGTTCGTAGGTAGCAAGGGCGGTCTGAGCATTGTCCTCAACGAGCACTTCATAGCCTCGCGCAGCGAGAATACTCGTGATGAGATCTACGATGAATGTGTCATCCTCAACTAATAGGATAGTCTGCAAGCCGTCGCTCCCCGGCGACCGGCTCCTCCCCTCAGACAACCCTGGCTCTGATGTTGCCAAAATCCATGCTCCCTAGTGAATGTCCCCGACTCACTAAAAAGTGTAGCAAAGAAAAAATGCTAATCCAGACAGGGTGACAGAGGAAGCGATGTGAACGCTGAGGGGCCTTGAGAAATCAGCCATTAAGTTTGCAGACTTTCTAAAAAATTTTCGGCGAAAAAAAACGAAAGAAAAGTTCGATTTTTTTTTAATAATTTGGGTGACTAGGTAAATCACCTAGGGCAGCGGTACCTAAAAAACCCTCGAATATTCGCAGAATTAAGCCGAAAACCGTATATCACTCTGGCTCTCGCAACTCGGGGTATTGGGGGGTATCTACGACAGCGGTCAGCATGAGGAGAAGCACACTACAGACCCTTGCGTTTCAGTACTCTCTCAAGGATTCGCTGCTCCGGATTGAAGGCTGAGAGTGCATCAAGACCGAGATAGGTAACTACCTGTTCCAGCCAGTCGGGCGGGAAATCTCCGTCCTCCCCAGTCATTTGTGCATACACCTGTCGCAGTGCTTCCTCAGGTAAGAGACCGATAGGCTCACTCCCCAGCACCCTGCACCCCTCTCGGTCCGCCTCTCGTGAGATCGCGTCAAAAACATCCTTCAAACCACAGAGCGAAAAGTCAGGCAGGTTGCATGAAACCTGAGCACAGCTAAACTCCGGCATGTACCATCCAATGGCTTTCAGAGATGGAAGACGAATTGGAGATTTGGAAGAGGAAGTCCGAATTCTCGAGGCGATTCGGGATGCGATATCAACGGATTTCGTAGACAGATTAACGTTAAATGCAATGAGTAAGGGACGTGCGCCAAACACCCAGGCTCCCTGCGAAGGGTGCGGCCGAAGCGGCCCAAAGTCAGGGACCCATTCCTTCTGCTGTAATTTTGCCGAAAGACCATGGAAGCCGCCTCTGCGAATGTTACCCAGAGATCTTCTCTCGGCATTTTTTGCTGCTTCCTCGTAGAGATAGATTGGAACGTCAAAACGAGAGGACAGACTGGAGGCGAGCTCAATTGCGATGTCGGCACACTCTTTCAGAGAAATGCCACGCAGTGGAATCAGCGGACATACATCCAGAGCACCAACACACGGATGACTGCCTTCATACGCTCTCATGTCAATGCATTCGATACACAGCTCAGCTAAGCGCAAGACTATGTCCCGGATGCCCTCCGGGGAACCGGCGATGGTATACACACTGCGATTTGCATCGTGTCCTACATCCCGGTGAAGCAATGCAGCACCGGGAACCCTGGCGAGTTCTCCTGAGATATAATCAAGCGTTTCGATGACTCGGCCTTCACTAATGTTGGGAACACATTCGAGCAGCATAGTTGAGACCTCCAGGAGGGATGCAATTCCAAAAGAAACACTACGAGTTCTGCAGGTATACTTTAAAAGATAACAAACGGTAGTCTTTGCCAGGCCGGCCTTTCCCTGCATCATTGGCCGGAACAAAAGAGGACCCGAAAAAGAATTCGACCGGGACCTCAGCATTGCGACGCAATGCGAGAACGCTCTCTGGCACGCTGAGCTCTTTCTGCCAACGGTCTCCGGCACGAACAACAGCTTCCGTTACCAGTTCTCCACCTATCTCCACGCGGAGCAGATCGAATGATTTCCCTTCATCGATACGCGGAACCTCAATATCCAGCCTTATTCTATCCCGTTTTTCACCGGACAGGGGAACAAGCCGGCGCGCTTTCGGACGACACCACTGATACGGCCGCGATTCTGCATCACGCTCAAGACCATAGCAACCGAACTCAGGACGAAGCGAAGCGACGAATGACGGTGCTTCCCAGAGAAGATGAAAAACACTCATCAGGAAAATAAAACACAGCACCGCGATGACCTGTAAGCGCCCCAAAGAAAAAGCAGAGGGAATAAGAAATGGCATCACCCCGAGCACGCTGAAGACAAGAAGTCTGAGGCTGTGCACATAAAACACCTCCTGGACCATACCATAGACCAGAACCGCGAACAGGAAACAGACACCCGAAAGAAGCAGCAATCTCTGTTCCTGGGATATCGTCTCATCGTAAAGAGCAGGTCTGAATGCATTGAGCCCAAAGTGCAGAAGAGCTCCCAGCAAAAGAAAAAGCCCGCAAATACCGGTTCCCGCAAATACCTGCACGTACAGATTGTGAGCAGAACCATGTAGAGGATGTGCATCATCACGATGAAAGGCACCCGTGGGCCGCACTATTTCTCTCTCGTATTGGAATGCAAAGGACTCCGATCCCCCTCCGAGGAATGGGTGCAGGCTACCAAGGCGATAGCCTGCCTCAACGAACTCAAGGCGATCAGAAGCCCTGGTCATCGACTTAAATCTCTCGACATACTGGTTCGTGTAGCTACCATCACGAGTATTAAGAATGCTCTCGCCAAGAATCACGGAGATCACAGCGAGGGTTGCGATGATGGTCAAGGGAAGTGACAGGGCAACTTTACGCAATGAAGCACGAAGTGCTTTTTGCATACTGAAACGTGGAGTATCACCACCTTCCATAAATCGTCCTTTTTCAAAGGCAGAAAAAACGTAGATGGAAAACCAGACAATAAGAAGAGTAAAGGGATAGGAGAGCCAACCTCCCCGCTGGTAGCTGAGCAACAAACAGAACTCACCCAAAAGCAAGACCCCGATAACACCCGTAACCCTCTGCCAGTATCTCAAGGAACGCAAGGATAGAAGCAGCAAAGAAAAAGGAATTGCCAGGGTGACAAATTCGGCAAACCAGCCGGAATGTCCAAAGAAGCTCTGCATCCTGAACTGAAAACCACCCGGATTCACGACCGGATCAAGAGAGCGCAAGGGCGCAAGAGATACAAGTCCGTAGTAGTCACACAAACCTACCGCCAGAGTGCAAAGCAAGCCAGCCAGAATGGCCGCATAGAACGGCATCTGATCACGCCTGAAAAAAACGCCAATAAGCTGAGCAAGAGCGACCGATGAGGCGACGAGAAACGCCGTGGTAACAGAATACGCGACTGAATTTTCCGGGCTTCGCAATCCGAGCACGACTGAAGCCGCAAGAGTGCCAGGGCGAGGATCCGCAGCAAACGACAGGATCTCCTCCAAAATTGCGAATACCGGCAAGGAACTCAGACTAAGAAACGACGCGATGGCAAAACAGGCCAGGAGAAAAAGCACGGAATGCGGCCTTCGCAGGGCACTTTTCGATGACTTCTCTATGAGGACGCGAAAGAGCAGACCGAAATACAGGGCCGCCCCCAGCTGCAACAGGGCGATACATTGCCAGGTTCCCGGCTTGTTACCGAAAATGGGAAGAGTCAGCACAAAGAGCGCTATTGAGAATCGCGGTGCAAGCAAGGTCAGGATTACCGCAAAGGAGGTAGAGACGACGCCAAATCCGATATCGCTTAGAAGCAGTGAACTCTCATTGGCGTAGAAAAAAGCGGGCAGAAGAACAAGGCCACTACACAGCACGCTGAGCAGGTGACAAAGCGCTACCGGGGCAAAGGTCAAGACGCTTCGAGGCTCTGACGCAGTCACGGCTAGAGGCGATTCTTAGAACGAACCAGAGGATTGCGCGCAAAGCGACTTCGGTCGGCACCCGTCTCATCTAACCATAGACTCGTACCAGCCGACCCAAGCATTTCAGCAAGCCCCACGGAACCGTTCCGCAGAACGCCCTCAACAGAGGAAACGGAAGCAAAATTGGACGGCGTGTGCCCAAGGAGCACATCACGAATTTGAGCCCTGAAATTGCCGCTATTTGAGCCCAGAGAACGAACAAACAACTTGCCGTCACTTTCAGGGGTCATGACATCATCAACGTCAAAGCCGCCTAAAAAGCGGACGTGCGATACGTCATGTTTTGCAAGATGAGCGGCTTCCGACAATTCCCTCTCAGACAAGCCGGGCTGCGAGCTCCGCGCACCGTTTCTAAGACTCCCGTCTTCCAGATACAGGCTGATAAATTTGCCGGACTTCCCGAGAAGCGTGAGCGTGAACCAGGCATTGGTATCGAGCGCGACCTCATCAAAGGTGTACCAGCCGCCTTTTCCCGCGGCTCCTTGCCAATACACTTCCGGACGGAGAGAAGTCTTCGTCCGGTGCAATGCAAGTGCCCACCCCGCATAGGGCGGAGAGTTTGCAGCATACTTGTAGATGAGTTTTTGGCGACTCCCGAGTCGAGGGATCTGGGAGAGTTTTATCGAGAAAGAAACGACAAAAAGTTCCTTGTCATCCGGGTCCAGGGTCTCATCAGAGACAAATGACAGATACTCGGCACTACCGTCGATATCATCAAAGCCCGACTCTTTCGGAAGTACAGATGCATTCGCATCTTTAACGCCGAGCATAGCCCTCTCGTAGCTACCCGCGGAAACGGATCGAGAGAATAACAGAGGGGTAAGGAAAACAGCACAAAGGAGAGGAAGAGACACCCCTAAAATCGCAACGATGGTTAATTGCAAGCGTGACAAGGGCGTCCCCCACATTACTTCCTGGGATCAAGGACCCCAGGAATGTCAAAAACTAGGATGCCAGGACTACTCCTCTCCTTCGAGAGCCTCCATAGCCTCGCGTTCGTCAGCAAGTTCCTCGTCACGGGCTTCGGCAGCAGCTTCGATAGCTTCTCTCGCAGCATCCGTCTCAATTTCTTCCTGATCCTTGGTAGCTGCCAGGGATTCAACTTTAACACGGACTATTGAGATGACCTCCGGGTGCAGCTTAACTCCAACTTCATGTGCCCCGAGCGCCTTAATGGGCTCATTCAACATGACGCGGCGACGATCAACCTCGAAACCAAGCTCTTTGAGCTTAGCGGCAATGTCCCGGGTTCCAACAGAACCAAACACCTTACCACCTGAGCCTACCCTCAAGGTGATAACGATCTCAGCTTTCGCAAGCTTATCAGAGACTTCCTGAGCCCCCGACTTCAAACGGTTCTTCTTTGCTTCGATCTGACGCATCTTGTGCTTTACTTCCTTAGCACTGGCACTTTGCGCCTCAATAGCAAATCCTCTGGGGATCAAATAGTTTCTGGCGTACCCGGGCTTAACGGTTACGGTGTCACCGATATCGCCTACTCCGACTACGTCATCTGCAAGTATAATTCTCATAACGCACCATCTAATTCACAAAAATCTAACTAAGCTGCTCGCTCTCGATCTCCCCCGGAGCCGCCCTCTCGGCGCGCTGGCGTCGAAGAATCTTCTCGAGGATCTGCTTGCAGGTCCGGCGCGAACTTGTCCTTCTTAACGATAAGAACTCGAAGTACTGCGTCGTTGATCTTCAACTGCCGACGGATATCAGACACAAGTGTGTTGTCTCCGCTGAGAATGAACAAGACATAGATACCGTGGGACTTCTTGTTCATAAGATATGCCAGCGGACGACGCCCCCAGTTATCTTTTTTGATAACCGCGCCGCTGTGGCTTTCAACGGTAGTCGTAATCTTCGCGATCTGCTCCTCAACTCCCGCGTCGTCGAGATCAGCGTCAAAAATTACCGTCATTTCATATAAAGTATTCATTCTTTGCCTACCAACATAGGTTTTACTTAAAGCACCGGCGCGATAACCAGAGCTACAATTGACATCAATTTGACCAAAATATTCATAGCCGGCCCTGAGGTGTCCTTGAAGGGGTCACCCACGGTATCGCCGATAACGGCAGCCTTGTGAGCTTCTCCGCCCTTGGCTTCACCTTCGAGCCCTCCTTGCTCAATGAGCTTTTTGGCA
>JAUIMJ010000141.1 GCA_030433295.1 bacterium
GACATAGCATGCGGAGCGATCTTCTCTGGTCGGATGTTTTTTGAAACTGAACAGGCGGGCAGCCAAATGCCGCAGTCGCGCAGGCAGAGATGTTCCGGTGGCGGTCTGACCACGCCCTTCATTCTTAGATACAGTATTCTTGGAATTCTTGGATACAGCGTTCTGGAGTGCAGAAGAATGTGGAAACTGAAGTAAGGACATAAAACCCCGAAAATAAAACCGATAGCCTGCTGAAGCAGGTGCTCCTCTTAAACAAGCGTAGAAAATAGAAAAACAACCTTTACCTGAGACGAACAGGAACAAAAGTAATTCCCGAACCTTCAGCAATTATTCCACCCGGCACGGGCTTAATCAAGCATGTGCAAGGTTTTTTTTAAGTTTTTTAGGCGCTTAGAATGACCATTTTAGTCTACTCATTTGCCTCAGCCGTTTGTAGATAAAAGGCCACAAACGCGAGGATGAGCGTTGGGAAGATCAGGCTCCAGTCAAAACCGACCAGTGCAGGAATAGAAACAAGGATCAAGAGCAGTGCGGTTAGCGAGGCAAAAGGCTGGAACTCAATCAAGGCACCACCGAGTGTAAGAATGAGAAGAAAGGTTTGTATGATCGTAAGATCCAAAGACCATTGTGCCAGAGCACTGTCCTGCCAGCTTAGAGAGTAGTTTGGCACCACATCCTTCCAGCTCGCTCCCTCGGGTGTTTCTTTTGCGCGCTCCAGCGTCGGGTAGAGTACCCAAAAGAAAGGAAATCGCGAACCGCTGCCGATGACGAGCTTGAACAGTATGGCGATTACAAAGGTATCAAGAACACTGAGCGCCCAGTAAATGGGTTTACCCGGCTTCGCGAACCATCCCTGATGATACGCCAATGCAACCGTCAGGCCGGCGAGAACGATCTGGTAGTAGTGATTTGGTAGACCTAATCCGAAGGCGCCGAGGGCAATTGCGAGGACCAGCAAGACAGCAGAGGCGACGAAGTAATTCTGCTGAAGAAAAATATTATGTTCACGCCATCCGAGTTTACCTTCGAGTCGGGCAAGGCGCTCCTCAATGCTCCACTCCGGCTCGGGAACAGGACTCTCTTTCTCAACTGAATTTCCCTCGTTCGTCATGTCCTAACTATGGTGTAGATAGGACGCCGCTCGCAAGAAGTATTATCTCGGGCAAGCCTATCATACCAGCAACAAACCCCTCTGCGTGCTCTGTGTGCTCTGTGTTTAAAACTCTCCCCTTTCCGCAGCACTGTCTGGTGTTCATCTGGGCTGACGCCCTTACTGCCATAGTTCTGCGGAGGGGGAAGGTGTGATGACAGGACATAGGTAACACCATACAGACAAGACATAGGTAACACATTGTAAGACAAAGGCGTTGTTCATAACAGGAGGAGCACGCCGATGCCTTGGAAACAGGTGAAACCTATGGAAGAGAAATACCGATTTATTTTGCGAGCAAATGAGCCCAAAGCTAACTTCTCAGAAGTATGCAGAGAGTTCGGAATAAGTCGCAAAACTGGTTACAAGCTTCTCTCTAGATACGAAGCAGAAGGATTACGTGGTTTAAAGCCCAGAAGCCGTCGTCCTAAGGTGTCTCCAGGAGAAGTTAGTTCTGAGCTGATATTTGAAATAGTCTCAATCAGGCAAGCGCATCCTCGTTGGGGAGGCGTGACTATCCGGAGCATTCTTGAGCGCACACACGATGCCAAAAAGTTACCGTGCCCGAGAACCATTGATCGTATCCTGGATCGCTGCGGACTTGTGGAGTCGCGTAAGCGCCGAAAGAAGCGTAAGTATGCGCCAACAGACATTGTAAAACCTGAACAACCCAATGATGTTTGGACAGTAGATTTTAAAGGGTGGTGGCGAACAAAAGACAGAAGGAAGTGTGTTCCACTAACAGTTCGTGACGAATATTCTCGCTACCTTCTTGATTTGTCAGCTCTGGAGCACGGGTCAACAGAAGCGGTAAAGACGAGGTTTAAAGAGTGTTTTCGGAAATATGGCATGCCGAAATACATTCGCTCCGATAACGGCGCTCCATTCTCAGCATACCTCGGACTACAGGGACTAAGCAGTTTATCAGTTTGGTGGATTAAACAAGGAGTTTTCCCAAATCGAATTCCTCCAGCATCCCCACAGTTCAACGGAGCTCATGAAAGAATGCACCGAGATATAAAAGCTGAGCTTCAGAAGAATCCAGCAAAAAACAGCTCAATTCAACAAAGAGTATTTGACGAGTGGAGAGAAGAGTTCAACAAGGTTCGACCACATCGAGCTCTGAAAATGAAAACTCCCTCTGATGTATACAAATTCTCCAATGTGAAGTTTCAAGAAGATCTGGAATTTCAATATGAGCAAGATTTTCTTGTAAGAAAAGTAACCTCGAGAGGTGGCATATCTTGGAAAAGCAAAGATAGATTTATCTCCAATGCTCTGGCCAAAGAACGGATTGGAGTTGAAGTAGAAGACGATTCAAGCCTTTCATTATGGTTTTGTGATTTCTTTCTTGGTAATACTGATGAGGATTTCGCGAACCCCCTAGGGGGTTCTGTGCAGGGGAGAAAGGTAGATAACAGGGAACTAGATAAGTGATTAACTGTTACCTATGTCCTGTCAGTGAAGTGTTACCGATGTCGTGTCTCGCACAGAATGAAACACAGAGCACGCAGAGCACACAGAGGGCTCTCGTCATGGGGCGGGAGTCGTCGCGAAGGAGAGTGGTCGGGGGAGGCAGGGGGGGAGTTACGTAGAGGTATTAGCTACCTCCGGCCCTCTGTCTTTTGTGGTATACGCCGGCCGGTCTATTCTTCGGCTTCTCTGCACCTGAGCTGCTCCATCCGAGCAGGGTGCGGTGGAAGAGCGAAGAGAGGAATCCTTCGCGTATAAGAGCTTCCAGCAGCAGGAGCGCCGCGGCGATAAGTACCAGGGGTATAAAGAGGTGCACTTTTGTCTGGTCGATACGGGTGTGGCCTCGAACTGCATTTGCGTCGGGATTGCTGATACCTCCGGTGAGGTAGGCAATTTCGTCGAGGTTTCGGTTGTCGATTCCACGACCGGCAGCTTCACCGAAGCTTTCTCCATCCAGAGTCACGGCCAGCGGCGGTAACTGCAGGTCTCCATAGCGGACGTTTATCTTGTAGTCGCCTGGCTTGCCGTTTTCGATTATTGCGGAGTAACGACCGCGTTTGCGGGATCGAAAACTAATTTGAGTCTTCTCGCCACCGGGTTCAATAACTTCTGCCGTGATTCCGGGGGAGGATTGAGAGCGAAGCTTTTTATCAAAGATAGCAAGGTCCAATTCTACTGCCTTTCGGTTGACTCGGTAGCGCAGGTCGAAATCGATCTCGTTTGCTTTGGTTCCGGATTGATCTTTTACCGCTTCGAGCACCTGACTCCAGTAGGTGGGGAACTTCTTCCAGCGCAACCAGGGAGAAGACCATCGTCCATTTGCATCAGAAGTAAAGACGATTACCTTCCCCGCTCCGTAATTCCAACTTGCCAGAATAGGAAACAGCTTACCTTTCTTCTTCGTCATCAGCTCGAGAATGGCTTTCTTCTTGGGCTTGGTTTCGACGAAACCCCGAAGAGGTGGAAAACGTCTGATTTGCATAGACTGCAAGCCTCCCGGCCCACGACCGACAGAAAAATTCTGCTGTTCGTTGAGCGTTTTCTCGCCGGTGGAAACCTTAATATCCTGCACGAAAATCTGTGGCAGCCGAGAGGCGTCGAGGGTGTGGTAGTAGGCGCCTCTGCCATATTTCGCGAGCAGCTTCATAAAGGAACCATCGGCGCTGGGGCCAAGAGCCACCGCAGATACGCTGATGCGATTGTCTCGCAGTCTGTTGATCTCTTCGATGTAGGCGTCGTTCTGAGAAGAATTCACCTGCCCATCACTAAGAATGATAATGTGCTTCCTGCTCGCTTTGCTTCCAGCGAGCTGTATCCGGGCTTCCTGCAGGGCGGGATACAGGTTACTCGCTCCCTTGGCAGTGAGATTGAGCAGGCGTCGCTCGGCGATTCGCTTAACTCTTGGAACCGGAGCCAGATCGATAATTATCATCGGGTTCTGATCAAAGCCCACGACGCCAATGAAATCGTCTTCTTTAAGCGTTTGAATAGATATCAGAGCAGCTTTTTTTGCCGCAAGAATTCGACCCTCATTCAGCATACTTCCGGACTTATCAATAACCAGAACAACGCCTACGGTAAGTCGTCGTTTTTCCGTTTGTGGAGGAACAAAAGAGAGCGGAGAAATTTCCTCGAGTGGCGTCTTGATATATCCACCGAGGCCAAAACTTCTGTCTCCACCGAGCACGAGCAGTCCTCCTCCTCGCGTGACAAACTTCTTTAGATTGGGGAGGAAGGCCCGGGGTAACTGGCGTTTTGCGACATTATTGAAAACGATCGTAGAGTAGTTCTGAAAATCCGTCGGGATACGTTTGTTTCCATCTGCGACAATGTCCTCAAGGGTATAGCCCTTTAAGCGGATAATTTCCCTGATAACTCTCTGGTCGGCTTTCGTACCACTGAGTAGCAACACTTTTGATTTTTCTTTTACCGAAATCCAGCGATGACGCTCTTCAATGTCATCCGCGGGGCTTTCATCGAGTTGCAAGGCTGCTGATACACGAAACAATCCGCCCTTTAGTGGTTCCGAGGTAAGCTCGATAAGTCGTTCTTCTCCCGCCGGGACAGATACGTTCTTCTTCACTAGTTGTTTGTCGTCAATCTTTACTTCCAGGGTGCCGCTTGCATCTTCTGAAAATGTATTCCTCACGGCGACGCGAATGGGTGCCTTGTCTCCGGCTTTAGCGGTAAGCGGGGCATGCAGCGAAGATATTGAGAGATTTGCTCGCTCAAAAACTTTCTCGCCCGGCACCAGGGGAAACACTTTGATTCCCTTCGCCGCAAGTGATCTCGATGCCTGAGCAGCGTTTCCGGCGGTTTCAAATCCATCGCTGAGAAGGAGGAGCGATGAACTTTTGGACCGAGCGACGCTCGTTTCCAGGGCTGCTCCAATGTTTGTAGATCCGGTATCAAGGGTTGAGGCGCTGGTTTTAATTTTCTTTAGAACGTCGTCAATATCGTCAGCTGCCGTTACTTCAATGATATTCTGAGCGGGCGCCTTGGCAAACGGAAGAACCTTGAGGGTGGTGTCTTCGTCCGGAATCATTCCCATCAGTTGTTCAGTCAGAGCACGCTGTGCACGAGGAGAAACACTGGAAGACACGTCAATAAGCGCGGCGAGCTCCTGCTGAGATTGCTCATCGACATCCACCGGATCGGCAAGGGCGACGATAAGTAAAGAGCATGCCAGGATGCGAATTGCAGTAGAAAAAAACGGACGAGGGGCTCGAATGAGCGGCAAAAAGAACACGGGCAAGCCACAAAGAAGCCAGAACGCATCCGGCTGCATAAACTCTGCAGAAGATAATTGCTCGAGATACGTAATCATGCGGCCACCTCGACTTCTGAGGGGCGAAGGCGAAGAGCCATTTCGATAAGGAGAAGGGCAAAGGCAAGAAGGATGGCGAGTGGCCAAAGCACCTGTGTTGACTCTTCTACTACGATCTGACGTTTCACTTCCGCAGGAAGAACTATCGATCCGGGAGAATAGGTTGTTGATTCGAGGGGGTAGAATGTATTTACGGTATGTACTTCTCTTACGCCATTTTCCCCGCGGAAGGTATATACTCCCGCTGCAGGTAATGGATAGAACGTAGCTTCCTGTTCAGCGGCGACGCTTATCGTCTCCTCTGATCCATTGGGGCTTGTAATGGTCCACGTCGTTCCTGCATCAATTCTCGTGCTTGAACCGGTGAGCGCAGTGCTGCTTAGACCTTTACTGTTGCTGAGCCAGCTCACCGCATTGAGAAACAGTATGCTCGTGCTTGGCGTTTTCGCTCCCTCGAAGGGGAAGAGTTCCATACCAACGGCGGCGTAGCGGATGCCTCTTTGCTCACCAGCTCCAAGGATGCTCCCCTGTTCAACATTTATGACGGATTGTGCCCATACCGGCTGTTCGAACAGCACTGAAGCCTGTGGCCGCAGAAGCGGGACCTTGAGGTATGAGGTCAGCGGATGATCGCTTGACCATGATGTGACTTTTGGACGCTCTGTCTCGAGGATCGTCGGGAAAATCGCATTTCCGTCAGGAGGTAAGACCAGGAGACTTGCGACCGGGGGCAGCGTTGCAGGTGCGGACCGGTGGAAGATAAGAAGTTCGTACTTCTTCAGCTCTTCTGTTGGGAGATCCCCGTATTCCTGTGGACGTATTTGTTTGCTGGTAAGACCTCGTAAATTGCCAAGACCAAGGCTCGATGAAGATTGCTCACTAATCACGAGAATACTGTCTCTTCGCGCTCGCGTACTTGAAATCCATGCGGAATCGTCTTCAGTCAGGGAGTTCTTTCCTACCGTACTTCCCGTGTTGAGAGAGAGTCGATAGAGGTGCTCACCCGTATCAGTCTTCGGCAGAGTAAAGCTCGTTTCCGTGCTGCTGGCACTGAGCGTGAGTTGTTTCTTTCGAATCTGGATTTGCTTCCCACTCGCCTGGTCGACCTCGTAGAGTTCCAGACGAATTGAGCCAAAGGTCCCCTTGTCCGGGGCGCCAGAGGCCCCGACTGTGCAGCTTATACTTGGCGTATCGCCGCTGGACGAGTAGCGAATGTCAGAAAGATAAAAATTTGGAAGTGGTTCTCCTACCGTTGTTACGGAAAGCTCAGTCGACTCCTGAGACTTCTTTGCTGCTCCGATAAGATCCACACTCTGGCTGCTCTCTTTGTCAGTAAAGATCCAGACTCCGTCAAAGCGTCCTGAGTTGGCTAACTCAATTGCCGAGGTGTCGAGCGTGTCATTACTTAGAGAGGGGCTGATTGTCTCGAGAGAAGAAAGAATGACGCTCTGCGTCTGGTGTGTCTCTCCTACTTGCTCAAGTTTCGGACTGGAAACATACAAGGTGTAACGCTGTGATGAGGGGGCAGCCTCTACTTTCTTTATGAGTTCTGCCTTTGCCAGTTCGAACCTGCTCCCTGAGGAGTTCTTTGCCCGCATACTCATGGACGTGTCGACGAGAATAGCAAAGCGTTTTCCATCTTCTTTTATGCTTGGGTAGCTCGCCGCGAAAATCAGGATGATGAGAGCCAGCAACTCAAAGAAGAAGCGAAGCGGTGGCTTAAACTTGCGCTGAACGAGTTTCTTGTGCCGCAAGGTTTGCAATATGAGCAGGCTGGAGACAACCTGCGTCTTCGAGGAACGTTTTCTCAGATAGGCGAGCGCCAGCAGAGGCGTCGCCGCAAGGGCACCGAACGCCAGCAAATTGGAAAATTGTAGTGCGCCAAGCACTTCAAACATTATCGTTTCCTTGCGATTCGCACATCACACTCACTTGAGAACGCCAAGTTCGGGAAATCGGGTTAACACAATATCAGCAACGTTTTCATCACTGGACACGAGGGCATGCACGATGCCGTTGCGCTGACAGTAGGACTCAAGAGCTTCGATGTGCTTTGCAAGCATAACGGCATATTCTCGCTTTGCACTCGCATCAAAAGCGACCTCCAGGCGTTCTCCGCTTTCTGCGTCGACGAGAGTGTCGTTTTCTAGAATTTTTAGTGAAAGCTCAGAAGGGGACAGTACGTGTATGCAGCAGATTTCGAAATTTC
Source organism: bacterium (assembly GCA_030433295.1). Lineage (GTDB taxonomy): Bacteria > Bdellovibrionota_C > UBA2361 > SZUA-149 > SZUA-149 > JAUIMJ01. The sequence continues at coordinate 7,660 of JAUIMJ010000141.1, forward strand.
TGGAGCGTAGATAATCAAGCGTGGCAAACTGTTCCTCGTGCTCGAACATAAAATCTGAAACCAGAAAACACTTGCCGGGAATTCGATGCTTCGCAAGGGCTGCGCGGACTTCGGTAAGCATATCGATAGTGCCCCGTGCTTCAACGTCATGAAGCGCTCTCGCGACTCTGTTTACCGCTCGCGGGCCGGAATACTTCGGGGTGCTGCCCTGACCGAGAAGCGCATAGCTGACGGTATCTCCATCAGTGAGCGCGACATATCCCAGGGCCATGGATAGCTGTTTTGCAAGTTCGAATTTTCCTTCTCCTCTGGGGTAGGCCATTGAATGGCTGCAATCGAGAAGAAAAACAACGTTGAGATCCTGCTCCTCGCGAAACTGCCGAACATACAATCGATCGCTTCTACCGTAGACGCCCCAATCTATGTGTCGGAAGTCATCCCCCGGTGCATACGGCCTGTAGTCGGAGAACTCCAGTCCGTGACCTTTTCGGAGTGAGCGATGGGTCCCCTGACGCGTTCCAAGAAAGGATCTGCGCGTACGGATCTTAAGCTGCTGAAGGCGGCGATAGAATGATGGGGAAAAAGGTTCCTGCATGCGATGCTCTTGTAATTATCTACTGCTGCGACGGAGTTAGTACCGCCGAGCGAACTGTGTGCTGTTTAGCTTGCGTCACGGACCTCAGCGATAAGATCATCAGCTGTTATTCCCTCGGCTTCGGCCTGAAAGTTTAGAATCATTCGGTGCCGCAATGCGGGAATTAGAACAGCTTTTATGTCCTCGTAGGCGAGGTTGATACGGTTATCAAGCAGCGCGTATACCTTTGCTGCGAGAAGAACCGACTGTGCCCCTCGCGGACCGGGACCGAAACGCACATACTGCCGCACGGCATCGGTGCAGTTCGGACTATCTGGTGTTAATGCGAAGATCATGCCGACAAGCACATCCTGAATAACCGGTGAGACAACGACCTGTCGCACAAGGTGCCTCATGTTGATTATTCGCTGTGCCGTTTGTTCCGGAGGGAGAACGGGTCGAAGTTGCACAGAGACCTCTCCGGTTGTTCGCGCCAAAATCTCCTTCAATTCACTGGTTGAAGGGCCCTCGATCAACAGCTTAAAAATAAAACGGTCGAGCTGTGCTTCGGGTAAAGGGTAGGTTCCTTCGAGTTCGATAGGGTTCTGAGTGGCCAGAACGAAGAAGGGGTTAGGGAGTTTGCGAGTAACGCCAAGCACCGTAACCTGCTTTTCCTCCATCGCCTCAAGCAATGCGGACTGGGTTTTTGGTCCGGCACGGTTCACTTCGTCAGCGAGGACGATGTTAGAAAATATCGGTCCCTGTTGAAAAACAAAGCTTCGCTTCCCATCGGCGTCCTCAGTGAGGACCTGAGTTCCGGTGATGTCACTTGGCATGAGATCAGAGGTGAACTGTATGCGATTAAAAGAGAGCCCCATGGTCTGTGCGATTGAGCGCACCAGAAGAGTTTTTCCGAGGCCTGGTGCTCCTTCGAGGAGCACATGTCCGCCCGCAAAAATCGCGGTGAGTGTTTGACGGAGGGTGTCTCCCTGGCCGACAACTGCTCGGGAGATCTCGTTCTCAATTGCGAGAAAGTGTTCACGAAAGGCTGCGATGTAGCGCATTATCTCCTGATTTCCTGAACCTTGTTGAGCCCTCTGCGGATCTTGATTTTCCATGGCTTCGCAATATCCTCGCTGTATTCTGTCGGCATCCATCCATGTGCCGATGGTTCTAAATCTGTTGAGCCGGTATCTGACTCGCGCTCTCTTCTAAAAAACAAATAGTATGCCGGAGATGGTATCGTGAAAAGACCATTGTTGTCGTGTGGACACTATTCGCACTCCTGCAAAATGCGGCCGGCGTAGCTATCGCAGTACATCTCCATATTCTACGGGAATAGGTTGTTCATCACTTGAAACTTCTGCTTCGGGTTTCACAAACTCGGCAGACCCCAGTTTTGTTTTTGACCGAGCCTCATTATCATTTCGATATTTCTTTTTATCAGAAGCCCCCAGGGATCTGACGACAATCTTTTCGCCTCCCGACGGCATACGGACCCGTTCTTTCTCGGCCGGCCCGCTGAGTTTTCCGTCTTTACCACCACCAAAATTACCCGGGCGTTTTGCGGTATCGCTCGGAGCAGGTTGCTTTTTATCGGAGCTGTTTGCTCGGGAACTGGGTCCCGCCTTCGGTTGCTGTTTTCCGTTTTTGGAGGCAGCGTTTTCACCGGCAGATGCGCTGGGGCTCTTATTACCGGAATTGGAAGCGTCTTTGTTGGGTTTTTTGCCTTCGCCTTTGCCTGAATCCTTTCCCCCTTTCTTATCGCCGCTCTTGGCGTTTTTATTAGGGTTGTCGGATTTCCCCTTTTCGCCGGCACCCTTCTTTCCCTGGGATGACTTTGAGCCGCTGGCTTCTTTGCCGTCCTTTTGTTCCTTATCGCCGGACTTGCCTTTGGCACCTTTTTGAGGAGCGTTTTTATTATCTCCTGCTTCTTTGTCAGAGGCTTGCTGCTGAGACCCCTTTTCCTCGCCGCCCTTGCCGTCTTTTCCTTCTGCCTTTTGTTTTATCTTTTCCAGTGCCTCAGAAACCTTGGATCCCTTGCTGCCTTTCTTTCCCGACTGAGACTTGCTCTCCCCTTTGCCTTTAGCTCCTTTTTTGCCCTCACCGGATTTTCCTTTCTGCTCGCCGCTTTTTTGCCCCTGCTGCTTTTTCTCGTTTCCGTCTTTTTTGCCGCCCTGCTTGTTTTTTCCCTTACTTCCATCTTTAGACTGTGAGGGGTTTTTGGCGTCCCCGTCCTTTGCGTTCTGTTCATCAGAGCCCGATTGCGACTGGCCTTTTTGTTCATTGGGATCGCCGTTCTTGGCCTTTCCTTTTCCTTCGCCAAGTCCTCTGGTGTCTTTCTTCGGGTCGTCCTTGCCAGCACCCTTGTTCTGCGAGCCCTGTTCCTTTGCATCATTTCCGGCCGAATCGCTGGATCCTGAAGAGCCCTTCTTTCCCTGACCCGACTGCTGCTGCTGAGAATCGCCGGACTTGGAGCCGCTTTGCTTATCGCCTCCGTCTTTTTCCTGCGAACCCTCTTGCTGCTGAGCACTCTGTTGCTGCTCGCTGCTCTGCTGCTGATCCTGTTGATTGCTATCCTGCTGCTGCTGCTGCTGCTGCTGCTGTTGCTGTTGCTGCTGTTGTTGTTGCTGCTGGCCCTGTT
>JAUIMJ010000142.1 GCA_030433295.1 bacterium
TCCGGCTCGTTTTACTTGGAACAGACGAAAAATACCGTCAAAACCTACACAAATTCTCTCCTTAAATCAATAAGAGCCTAATCCGACTGCATTTGTCGCAAATATTTTGAATTTTTGCGCTAAGCCCGGCAGGCCACAACGTCGGAAAATATGATTTATTGCACTCTTTTTGGCTAGTTAGAGCGGGTTTTATTCTGCTAGTAAAAGTTGGGCATTCGGGAAAAATGTTTGATTTTTGATCAACTTCCCATTAAAACCTTCAGGTCTACGGCCTGTAGACAGTTTTCCCATGTATCAATTCCTGACGGAGTCACATGAAAAGCCAAACCTTACGTAAGATCGAAGTGTATTATCACGAGGAAGAAGAGGTCCAGAAAAGCGGTTCAGCCGCGCTTGGACTTCGTCCCGGATTTGGTGCCTACGCAGGAATATTTCTAATCGCTTCCTCGGTGTTGCTCTTTGAGTTGGCACTGACAAGAATTTTCGCCGTTATCCTCTGGGCGCACCTTGCCTTCATGGTCATCAGCACCGCGCTCTTCGGCTTTGGCCTCAGCGGTGTTTTCCTCGCGCTGCGTCCCAAAACTCTCACCGCAGCGAGGACGCCGAATTTTGCAAAGCTTGCGCTCCTGGTCTCGGTCACTATGATCGCAGCCTATCTCGTAGTCACTAACATTCCGCTCAGGATGTGGGACTTCTCTGAGAACCCAAGCAACTACCTTTATCTGGCTACCTGGTACTGTGCACTCATAGTTCCTTTTTTCTTTGCCGGACTTTTGATTGCCGAATTGCTATCGGCCTACCCGCTCAGAGCGGGGCGTCTTTACGGGGTGGACCTCCTCGGAGCTGCTGCCGGTTCATTTGCGCTCATTCCCATGCTTCCTTTGCTCGGTGGAGAAGGAACCGTAGTCTTTGCGGCGATTCTTGCGGCAGCCTCCGGCCTCTGCCTGAGTCGAGGGGATCAGAAAATGACCCGCTCACTGCTTCTCGTGTCGGCCATTGTACTTACCATTCTTGTTCCCCAGGCCGCCGACCTGCTTCCGATCAAGTATCATCAGAACAAACGTCGATATAACGAAGCCGTTGATAACAACAGCATCATGGCGACTCGCTGGAGTCCGCTCTCGAAGGTCGATGTGGCAAAACACCGGCCCGGCGTATGGGATATCTGGATTGATGGCGGCACGAATGAATCTGCCATGATTAACTGGTCAGGTGATGTCAGTAAACTTGAGCCGATGATGTGGTCCAGTATCGGGGTAATCCACAACCTGCGTCAGGGGCAGAATTCCGATGTCATGATCATTGGCCCCTCTGGCGGAAAGGAGGTTCTCTTCGCGCTTTCTCATGGTGCCCGCCATGTTGACGCTGTTGAGCTGGACCCATCCATCGCAGCGCTGACTAACCAGTCCCCCTTTAAGGAGTTCATGGGCGGCCTGTATCAGCTCGATCAGGTAAACTTCGTCAATGATGAAGGTCGAGCATTTCTTCGCCGTCAGATGGGCAAGAAATACGACATAATTCAGTTCGTTAATAACTATACCCCGGTGGCCATCGCTGCCGGTGCTCTCAATCTCTCAGAGACCTTTCTGGTAACCAAAGAAGCTATCCACGACTACCTGGATCGCCTGGAGCCAGGTGGGGTTCTTGCACTGCATCGCGGAGCAACACTGCGAGTAGCCTTAACCGCGATTGAAGCACTACGGGAGCGTGGTGTGGAAGACGCCGAAAAATGGATCATGATCACCGCCGGTGAGGTTCCTTTTTTCGAAGGCTTCTTTCTAAAGAACGGTGCCTGGACGAAAGAAGAAGAGGAGAAGATCCACGAGTACATGAAAATCCGCCGAAGAGTTGGTGGAAAGACCTTCCTCTGGACACCCTTTGATCCGGGCAGAGACAACCTCTACAGCAAGGTGCTCAGAGCAAGTCCTGCCGAACAGGAAGGCTACTACACCAGCCTGGGACTCAACCTCTTCCCCGCAACGGATGATCAGCCTTTTGTGGAGCACTATCTGCAGTTTGGTAAGGTAGAGCTCGATGAGAGCATTCCTATAGAGTTTCGTCATAGGAATGACCAGAAGTGGCGAGGTCTCATTCCACGTGGAGACTTCCCCTACTTTGCAATCCTTGTAGAATCAGCGGTTCTCGGACTGCTTTTTGTCGGGGTTCCATTGTTTATTGGAGCGAGAAAGTCCTTTGCGGTATCTGGCTTTGCGTCATTTCTTGCCTACTTCAGCTCACTAGGTTTCGCATTTATTGTGATCGAGATTTGCCTGATGAAGCGATACGTACTGTTTCTCGGTAATCCGGCCTACTCAATCACCACAATTCTTGTGGCCCTGCTCCTCGGAGCTGGTTTGGGTAGTATCTCGACAGAGAAGCTGGGAGCAAAGAATGCGCGAAGAACGCTATCGATTGCGATACCGGCCATTGCTCTGGCCGTACTCGCCGAGACCTTTATCTCTCCGCTAGTCTTTAAAACGTTCCTGGGGCTTCCCTTTGCCGGACGTATTGCGGTAGCGACGCTCATGCTGCTCCCCCTCGGTTTCCTCATGGGTATGCCCTTTGCTCTGGGGCTGAAGCTCATATCCGAAATCGATTGCAGCGACGAAGAGAGAACTCAGCTCACTGCCTGGGCCTGGGGTATGAATGGCTACTTTACGGTTATTGGCTCAGCCTCTACCGTATTTATCGCACTCTTCTTTGGCTTCAAGGCGGCGCTGTTTTCCGGTATTGCCGTATACCTGCTGGGGCTGCTCGCGATAAGAAACGCTACTCGACAAGCCTAGGCCCAATCGAGTTTTTCACGTTTACGAACAGGCCCGCTTTCCGAACCGGGCCCGTTTCGCGAACTTCCAAGCCCGAGGCGCACAACATTACGAGAGGGCTGTGCGGGGTCTACGAGACCCCTGCGCACATTGCGCTTTTGCGCCTCTGTTGTCAGTAGTTTCGAGGCTGCGCAGGAACACTGGAGCGCGGCTTAGTAGATTGTGCTTTCAAGTCGGCGAGAAAAATCCTTTCGGCACCTAGCAGTTTCATAGAATCTGGCTCCTGCACCAGGAGCGTGACTGCCGCCCGCTCTTTCTTCAGACCATCGGGAAATACTATCTCTACCTCGCCTCGCCCATCCTCGCCAAAGCGCACTGACTCCATCGCTCTGACCAGACCGTAATGCCTGAACACCTGCTCATTGTTTGGCCCCTCGGTGATACTTCGTATCACACCGGATTCAGACAATACCGCGGTGAACAGCGTGTAGGGACGTCGTGTCTTCTTTAGACCCTGTATAGCAAAAGCTATTTTCACGGATGATCCATTCGGATTCATGAGGGACTTTTGAGCGATAACAACTTTAGCAGGACTTGCGAGCGCCAGTTTCGCGTAGGTCTTAACCGAAGCCACCTTGCGATAGTCCATGTCCCATGTTCCGTTAATAAACACGTGTCCCGGTACTACACGACGAACCCCAAGGGTCTTGCTGTATTTCTTTTGTCGCTCGGAGTAGCGCTCATTAGCGTAAATGTCTTTCCAGGATGGATACGAGAGATAATCAATATGGTAGACGAGCGGAAAAACCCGTTTTCCATTCATCAGCGCATCACTTTCCAGCTCCCGGACCAGACTGGGGAGATCGCGACAGAACAGGCAATTCTCAGAGGAGAAAAACTCAACTACGGAAAATGCCGGACCTATTCCTTTTTTATCGACTGAGTATCGAGGTTTGCGACTTTGTGCTCCCGCCGATACCGCAAAGAACCCCAGCAGAATTCCCGCGAGTATGATCCGGCTTGCTGTTGTAAGACGATGTGAAGTTAGCGCTGCGGTTCTCAAATTGTCCTCATTAAGCAATTTCGTGCTGCACCTGCTAAAAGAATACGTGTCGAAAAAGACACCACTCTCGCTGCAGGCTTTAGTGTAGTGTACCTCTTGAAGCCAAAAAAGTGCTAAATTTTCCGGCTTCCGCTGAGAATCTGCACCCGGTTTCACGTTCACAGCAGTTTTCCTTTGCTGATAGGTCTACCTTCGCCTCACATGCTGTTGCTACGCTTCGCATTATTCGTGAGAATACTCCCAGTAACTGATACGCGACTCAATGGGAGTTGTCGCTGAGATGTTCTAGCGAGTGCCCAGCCGTTTCCACCGTATGCATACCGCCGGAAGCGGCAAAGGCAATGGAGGCGCCCGTAAAAGATGAATGCGCCACAGGTATTGGGCAATACAGAGTAAAGAGGTGGAGTTTACAAGATGCAATCATATGACGTGGTCATCATCGGTGCGGGCCCCAATGGCCTTTCCTGTGCCATAGAAGCGAAGCGGCGTGGCCTGCGCTATGTCGTCATCGACAAAGGCGGTATCTGCGACAGTATCCGGCGTTTCCCTCTTACCATGAGCTTTTTCTCGACGCCCAATCTACTAGAACTGGGAGGCATACCTTTTACCACCGCTAATCTGCGGCCTGGTCGAAGCGAAGCGCTGACGTATTACCGCCGGGTGGTTGAATACTTCGATCTAAATACGCTGCTTCACACCCCTGTGAAGAACATAGAAAAAAGCGAGCATGGATTCGACGTTTTGCTTGAGAGCGAAACCATGCGTGCGAAGAACGTTATATTCGCAACCGGCTACTTTGATACGCCGAACAAGCTACACATCGAGGGAGAACAGCTTCCCCATGTGTCACACTACTACGATGAGCCATTCCGCTACGCGCGCAGCAAGGTCGTCGTGGTTGGGGGACAGAACTCTGCTGTCGAAACGGCCATAGAGTTGTACCGTCATGGTGTCGAGGTAACGCTGGTGCACCGCGGCTCCTATCTTGGTGACTCTGTTAAATACTGGGTCAAGCCAGACATTGAAAATCGTTTGAGAGAGGGGGCGATAACTGCTCATTTTTCGCATACCGTGGATCGTATTACTGAGAAGGAAGTGATAATCAGTCACGCCAGCGGAGAAAAAAAGACGCTCCCGGCTGACTTTGTGTTTCTGCTCACCGGTTACCGACCGGATGTTGGCCTCCTGCAGGAGTGTGGTATCAGCGCGAACCCGAAAAATCTGGTGCCTGAATGTAACGAAGAGACCTTTGAGTCGAATGTCCCCGGAGCCTACCTCGCCGGTTCCATCATCGGCGGTTGTGACACAGGCTCGATATTCATCGAAAACGGACGTATGCACGCAGAAAAGATCTTTGATTCCCTCTGCGCAAAGCCATAATCCGCCTAGGCTATGCGGACAAGTCCTCCCGCACAGCGCAGCATGCCCTCGGCCTCCAGTGCGGCCACAGCATCAAGTATACGATTCTTGTCGGCGCTGATACGCTTTTGCAGCTCACTTTTTGAGAGCTGTTCGCCGGACGCTAATTCGCGCAGAATACTCCCCCGGATCTGACGCTGAGAACCCTCAAAGCGCGACTGCGTTCTATAGGAAGGATTTTTCTTGTTTACACGTATCCCGAGGGATTTTAGATACGAACCGTAATCCATAAGCGCGTAATACCAGTCTCGAGGATTGGCCGTATCACTGCTTCGCCGAACCAGCTCCTCAAATTCGCCCTCATCTACCCTTGAGTCTTCTCTGAAGAAACAGTGATAGAACACAGTGCGTATATTGGTCTCTACGATAACTTCCGGTGTATCCCAGATAAAGCAACGCAAGGCGGACGCAGTGTATTCTCCGACTCCGGGCAATGCGATAAGCGCATCTCTATCTCTGGGAAGACGTCCTTTATGGAGACTGACGACCTGCTCCGCGCTTCTTTTAAGAGCAAGTGCACGACGATTGTACCCCAGGCCCTGCCACTGTTGCAGCACATCCTGCAGGGGCGCTGCCGCGAGCGCATTAAAATCCGGAAAACGCGATAGAAACTCTGGATACTTTTCAAGCACTCTGCTCGTCTGCGTTTGCTGTAGCATAAGCTCAGAGACAAAAACGGCATATGGCTTTCTCGTCTCGCGCCTGGGGAAGCTACGACCACGCTCACGATACACAAACCACACCAGAGATTTGAAGGAGCGCAACGCCGGGCCACGCGCTCCATACGTCTCAAGCACAGCCTGAAACCGCTGCTCTCTCGCCTTAAGATTCTTTTCGAACGTACTGCTCATCAACTCCAGGTCGTGATGTCATCCTCCCACACGCAGGACCACGACAGAATACGGCCCTCATAGTGGCTCCTCTCTGCAGATCACGCTGCTCAGGTCTCCTTGCATATCACGTCGCTTTTGAGGCTGCACGTGGGGACCGTGTCACAGAGGTCCCTACGCTAAGCCCCTGCCGAATAGCGCAAAGAATATGGGGAGTGGCCAGCCGCGCAAAGAAAACGTAGGATACGGCAAGCCATTTGTAGTGACCCGATATACTGATAGCACAGCAATAACAGCATCCTCATGTCCGAAGAAAATCCCTGGAAGACCCTGAGTCAACAAGTAATGTATGAAAACCCCTGGATCCGCGTGCGCGAGGACCAGGTAATCAGACCGGACGGTGAACCCGGCATCTACGGCGTCGTAGAGACAAGGGTGGCAACCGGGGTTATTGCCCGTGATAAGGACGATACAATAACGCTCGTCGGACAGTATCGTTACACCACCAATAACTACTCCTGGGAAATTGTCGAAGGCGGAGCCGAGCCGGGGGAAGCTCCTCTCGCTGCTGCGCAGCGAGAACTCAAAGAGGAGACGGGGCTTGAGGCAGCTAGCTGGAAACCCCTCGGTGGTATTGTGCACCTCAGTAATTGCCACTCCTCAGAGACTGCGCATTTTTTTCTCGCTGAAGATCTCAGCCAGGGACCCGCAGCACCCGAAGGAACCGAAATACTCCAGATAAAACGCCTGCATTTTGCAGACTGCATGAAGATGGTGCATGCTGGTGAGATTACCGACGCAATGAGCATCATTGGTCTGGAACGGCTTGCCCATGTGCTCGACCGTAGCAGCTAGTCCCCCGTTTTCCTGGTTTGACCTACTAAGAGCACGACTTACTAACCGCAACCGCAGCGAACGAAGTATTCTGTTACATGGCTGAGAGCACAAAGCGCTACGTCCTCAAAAAAGCACCAGCTACTGAAGAGAGCGGCTCACCCGTAATTTCCGCTGCCGGAATCAGCTCGGAACAGGAGAACGCCTTTCGCATAGATTATGCGCAGGAATTAAATCCCCAGCAGCTCACCGCCGTTCGGAATATTTTCGGTCCTCAACTGGTCATTGCCGGCGCGGGTAGCGGAAAGACGCGAACACTGGTCTACCGGGTGTCCTATCTGATTGAAGCCGGAGTTGATCCCGCTCAGATTTTGCTGATGACCTTTACCCGAAAGTCAGCGCAGGAGATGATGAAGCGCGCCTCAATCGTGCTCGATGAGCGATGTCGGCGAATAAAAGGAGGCACCTTTCACAGCTTCGCAAATCAGACGCTGCGTCGCTTTGCAAAGCACCTGGGTTTCGACCCCTCATTCACTATTCTTGACCGCGGCGACGCCGAGGATTTACTCAACGTCGTGCGCAGCGAACTGGGGCGCAATACCAATGACAAACGCTTCCCAAAGAAACGCACCCTGCTCAATGTACTATCCAAGTCAACGAATACCGGCCGCAGCATAACTGACATCCTCGAGGACGAGTATCCACAGTTCATCGAGGAGTCCGCCGTTATTGAGCAACTCGCGGTTGAGTTTCAAATTTACAAGAAAGAACGCTCGGTCATGGACTATGACGACCTCCTGACTAATCTCAAGCTGCTTCTGCTGGAAAACACAGATATCAGAAAGAAGATTTCCCGAGAAAATCAGTTCATCATGATTGATGAGTTTCAGGACACAAACAGCCTGCAGGCGGATATCGCAGAAATGCTCGCCTCCGAGCATAAAAATCTTATGGTAGTCGGAGACGACGCACAGAGCATTTATTCCTTCCGAGGCGCGAATTTTCATAACATCATGAAGTTCCCTGAGCGATTCCCCGGAACAAAAATCACCACACTGGAACAGAATTACCGTAGCACCCAGCCCATACTGCATTTCACAAACGCCATCATTAAAAGTGCGGAAGAAAAGTACGATAAGACGCTGTTCTCGGATATAGAAGCCAGCCATGGTCCGGTCTACATCCGTGCCACTAACTTCGAAGAACAGGCCGGCTTCATTTCCCAGCGCGTGCTTGAGCTTCATGAGGAAGGCGTGCGTCTCGATCAGATCGCCGTTCTCTTTCGTGCGGGATGGCACTCCAATGAGCTTGAGATTGAACTCGGTGGGGCAAATATCCCCTTTGTGAAATACGGGGGACTTAAGTTTGTCGAAGCCTCGCATGTTAAAGACGTGGTTTCCTTCCTGCGAATCATTCAGAATGAAAAAGACGCCATCGCCTGGTATCGCCAGCTTCTTTTGCTGGAGGGAATCGGTCCGAAAACCGCACAGAATATCGTGCTTCACGTGCGCGACTCGGGAAAGGGCCTGCAGGCGCTTGGCGAAAAACCCTTCGACAAGAAAAAATACAGCGATTCGCTACAACTCCTGCGCATCGCTCTTGAGCAGACCAGGAGCGCACAAACGCTCGAGGATGCAGTAGCGATTGCGACAAAGTATTATCGCCCGATACTCAAGACTAATTACGAAGACCATAAAAAGAGAACGGATGATCTCGATTCATTGATCCGAATTGCAACGCGCTATGAGAGCCTGCAGACATTCCTTGACGATATTTCGCTGGATCCTCCCGACTCCACGCAAATTGGTGCCGAGGCAAGCGGTAGTGAAGACGATAAACTCACCCTTTCGACCATCCATTCAGCAAAAGGGCTGGAATGGCACACGGTGTTCGTCATAAGCCTGATTGACGGCTACCTCCCCTCTTCACGCTCGCTGAACTCCAGAGCCGAAATCGAGGAAGAACGCCGTCTTCTCTACGTCGCCTGCACCCGCGCCCAGCGAAATCTCTACCTCATCGCGCCGGAGCTTAGCTACTCACGAGGCTTCTCAGCCGTTGGTGCCGGAATGGCCTTCCCTGAGCCCTCCCGCTTCCTGCAGGAAATTCACGATTTTGATGAGCTGGCCGAAGAGTGGCACCTTGATGTCGAATTCTAGGGGACGTCGAGCTCTGGGGGATATCGAATCCCAGGGTCCAGGAGTTTGAGTGAACCTAGCCTACATGGCTCAGACATCCCCTTCTCTAGGGCTAAATCTCCAACATTTTCAGGTGCCTAGACTTCTATACGAGAAGGCGCTTTTATAGAACACGCGAGTCACTCGCCAGCGCATAACGTAGCTGGCAGTTCTCAATACCTGTGAATACGAGTAGTGGCGAGAGGGACATCCCCGAAAGAGCAGCCCGTTCTTTCGGCGATGTCGCGTCTTTTAAGGTTTGTAGAAACACACATTCTTCCCTGGCGATTGGTCCGTAGGTGCCTGCATGCAGCTACCTGCGGACCAATCACCGCTTATAAGGGGAAGAGATATGAGTTTCAATTTCAGTGAGCTGCTTGATTTCAAGCGGCAAAAAGGACCCGTCTCAACGTTCGACGAAGATGTCGTAACTGCCGAAGTAGAGGGATGTCGCGAGGCATTCTTCACTTCCGGTAGCACCGCGGACTGTCTTGCCAATCTGGCAAACTACGCTGCGGTTAGCCGCAAGCGTTTGCGTAATCACGACAGGCCATGTCCCAAACTGCGGACAATCGAAGTCGTCAAACTCATCGTGAGTCGATGGATGATGGAAGATCCTCCCGAGGAACTTGCCTCGCCGGAGGAGATTCGGGATTGGCTACGTACCCACCGTGGATACGTCCAGCACGCTCGCAATTGGGCTGCTGGAAACGTCAATCACCGCCAACACGAGAGAGCCGGACAAACGCGACGCAGCCTTGCGTTACACTTTCGTGGTGTGGGCGATGCAGCGCTTCAAAAGTTGAACCACCTGATCGCAGAGGTCGAAACAACGATCGCTGACTCGGTGGAAAAGCTCGATCCGAATGAGACACATCCAGAACCCAGGGAAACGGAAGGAAGTCCTGATGATTCCGCTCATCGTGCCGAACCTCATCAGGTTGATGAGCGCGGAAACAGGCTTCTTTTCTAGGTGTTGAACTTTGTTCAGCGCCGGGGGGAGGTGTTGCGACACCTTTTGTTTTGATTTTTACGTTTTATTGACGTGACATCTCCCTCTATCACCGGCCAGCCCGGAAGGAAGGAAGGAAGGGATTCGCTTTAGCGCTATCGTCCGATACGCTGTAGAACATCTGTTACTGCCTGCTTAGCAATCGGCTTTTGCAGATAATCTACACAACCGGCCAACTTTGCGAAGGAAAGGCTGTCAGGGCTATCAACTGAAGTAACCACTACAAGTGCCGTGGCATCGTCGCCCTCGATGTTCTTCTCTTCCTCGTACTCGCGAATAGAGCAGAGCACTTCGTGTCCGTCCATCTTTGGCAGGAGCAAATCTACGAAAACAACATCAAAGCGCGCCCCTGACTCGAGCGAAGCCGTGAACAGTTCTATCGCTTGTGCGCCATCAGCAGCACGCACGCTCTCAGTGCCCTCGGGAAGCAATTTCTCAAGGTATACAGAGTTACTTAGATCGTCTTCAACAATCAGTACTTTCACCGCTATTCCTCTTTCTGCATAGTTCTGGGTTCTGCAACGTTCGGGGTCCACTGCTCCGGCCACTTCAACAGTGGCACTGAACAAAACATGCTGGATAGTAAAAACGACAAAAGAGGGGATTTTCCTTAGGATATTGTGCACACGTGAAAATTGCTAAGAATTTTCACGCTTTAAGTCCTCAAGACAGGCAATGTAGGTAAGCAAAAGACGTCGCGCCGGGCTCCAGATCTGAGCCACCCGCTGTCGGCTCCCCTGGGCCAGTTC
>JAUIMJ010000143.1 GCA_030433295.1 bacterium
ATACTATCAGGCTTGCCAGCACCCGCTGCATCATCATCCGCAATACCCAGCCCCTTGAGCCGAATAGAAAATTCTTTTCGATCAGCGGTCTCATCGGCCGTTCCGGTCGCCTGCTCAATCAAATCCATGGCGCTCGCAAACGACTGAACGACTGCACCGGTAATCCCTTTCTCAGTAAGAGCATCGCGTATCTGACCCGCATTGAGCGGTTTGTCGAAGTGAACGACCACCTCGGCTCCACCAACAAAATCAACACTGTATTTCTCTATGCCGGAGGTAAACCAGACATAGAGCGAAAAGGCGATCAAGAGTAGCGAACCGACAACAAAGAAGTACCGGACGCCCATGAAGTTGATATTGAATGTAGTTTTAGAATGCTCCATCACCATTCGCTCCGCTTAGATACTCAAACGCCCCTTGGCATTCTTCATGTTGAAAACACCAAATCCGACCCGGCTTACATACAGGGCAGTAAACATACTCGTGAGAATCCCGAGAGACAGGGTTACGGCGAAGCCCTTGATTGGCCCCGTTCCCCAGCTATAGAGAATAACTCCTGTAAGCAGCGTGGTTATATTTGCATCGAGGATAGTCCAGTGCGCTTTTGAAAAGCCGGCGTCCACCGAAGCCCCGGCGCTCGCGCCAATCCGCAACTCTTCTTTGATACGTTCAAAGATGATCACGTTGGCATCAACCGCCATACCGACGGTCAGGATCAAACCCGCAATACCCGGAAGTGTAAGCGTCGCGCCAAAAAGCGATAAAAGCGAAAGAAGGAAGACGACATTCGCCAGGAGACAGGAAACGGCAAGAACACCCGACTTCTTGTAGTAAAAAATCGTAAAGAGGATGACGATGATCGAGCCGAGCACCATAGAATTCACCCCTTTTTCGATCGAGTCAGCCCCGAGAGATGGTCCAACCGTTCTCTCTTCCTCGAACGTGAGCGGCGCGGGGAGTGCACCGGAGCGAAGCACGACGGCGAGTCGATGCGATTCCTCCGGCGTAAAGCCACCGGAGATTTGCGCCTGTCCTCCGGTGATGGCTTCATTAATTCGCGGATCAGACTGCACCACATTATCCAGAACAATTGCGAGCTGACGTCCGACGTTCTCTGATGTAATGCGACCGAAGAGTCCTTTACCGAAGGAATTGAGCTTTAGCGTCACCTCTCGCTGATTGGTCGAGGGGTTGATATCTACATTTGCTTTCTCGATAGCGTCTCCAGACATGAGCACTTCATCACGCAGGAAAACAAAGCCGCCATCGCGATGCTTATATCTGACCTTTCTGTCCGTCGGCGTATTTTCATCAGCCACCAGACGAAACTCCAGCTTGGCTACAGAGCCAATGGTTTCTTTTACCTCATTGAGATTCTTCACACTCGGGAGCTGAACGACAATGCGCTTGAGCCCGGCTCGCTGAATGGTTGGTTCGCGAACCCCGGTGTAGTCGACCCGGTTTCGAATGGTTTCGATTGCCTGAAGAACGGCATTCTTCTCGATTTCTTTAGCTGCCTCCGGCTTGATTGAATAGGATATCTTGACCTCGGCGCCACCACGCTCAATCGCACCCTTAACAAGCTCCGGATAGTCGGACCTCATATGATCTTCCAGCGTCTTGAGCCCTCGATCACCAAGGAGAGTAAACTCGATATGGTCCCCGCCCCGCTGCTTCGCCCTGAGCAGTCCGGCCTTCTCTCGTCGCATTTCCGAACGCACGGACTGCGCGATACTGGTAAGCTGGCTGACCACGGCCTCTTTCGTCTGCACGCCGAGCATGAGGTAGGAACCACCGCGCAAATCAAGACCGAGATTTATCGGTTTGGATGGCCACCACTCGGGCAGGCTCTCTTTCTCGACAAACGTAGGAACAAGAATCCCCACCGACAAGAGCAACAAGCCGAGTATTAAATAAACTTTTTTCCTGATCGCGGAATTCATACTGAGCAACCCCTACACTATGAGCTTTTCTTCTTTTTAGAATTACCTGATTTTCCGTTTCCGGCAGTCGCTGATGAGAGGGCTTTACCCGTCTCCCCGGATGACGCGCCTCCCTCTGCTGCAACTGCATGCAGGTGTTTCGGGTCTACTTTTACTTTCACGTTGGGAGCGATTTCCACGCTGATGTGTCCGGGCTTAATTGAGGCGACCTTACCATATAGCCCACTACTCGTGACGACCTCGTCACCCTTGGAAAGCTTATCAATAAACTCACGATGCCTTTCGTCGCGCGCCTTTGCCGGATTAAGCACCAACAAAAAGTAGACGATCATCGCCATACAGATGAAATTAATCGTAGAGAAGAGAAAATCGTTCGGACTCATTGTCGTTGAAGCTTCGACTGATTCTTGGGGCGCACAGGCCACAAAGCACGACAGCAAGAAAAGTGAAATAAGCGCCCGAAGGTACCTCGTTGTTCGGCTATGACTCGTATCCATTCTTATTCCAAATTTGAGTTCCTGGACTCAATAAAAAAACACACAATACTCCCAGACCGGCCGATTGCGATACTCAACCTTGGCAAAATCGGGAGCATAAAACACCGTAAAAAGGTAAGTTTTCGGTGCTCAAATCAGGGCAGCGCAGGCTATAGAACCCCAGATTTACTAAACTCGCAAGGCCGAGACCCTCATGCCTGCGTCCCGCCAGCCGAATTCCATCGCTGCCTGAACGCAGTGGCAAAATCAGCATAGTCCCCCTCCTCAATTGCGCTGCGAATTCGGCGCATTAGATTCTGATAAAAGTGCAGATTATGAATCGAGCACAGTTCCACCGCGAGCACCTCCTTTGCGCGGACAAGATGCGAAAGATAGGCACGAGAGAAGTTTCTGCAGGTGTAGCATTCGCATTCCGCATCAATTGGCGCGGGATCTTTGCAAAAGGCCGCATTGCGAATGTTTATCCAGCCGTCTTCAGTATAAAGGCGACCAAAGCGTGCACTCCGCGTCGGCATCACGCAGTCGAACATATCGACACCCATCTCTACGGAATCCACGATATCAACGGGTGTTCCAACCCCCATCAGGTATCGAGGTTTTTCCCGTGGAAGAGCCCCCGCCGAGATTCGGGTCATCGCCCTCATTTCCTCAACGCTCTCCCCCACACTCAGTCCGCCTATCGCATAGCCATCGAAACTCAGTTCCCGAAGGTCAGCCGCTGACTGAGTCCTTAAATCTTCAAACATCCCGCCCTGCACGATGGAAAAGAGCAGGCACTCAGGCTTTCGCCTGGCGTCAAGGCTGCGACGCGCCCAGTCCAGCGTCCTCCGCCAGGACGCCTTCGCCTCAGCATGGGTCGCACCCGATGGAAGGCACTCATCAAGTACCATCATTATGTCTACACCCAGATTCTCCTGAATTCCGACAACGCTCTCGGGAGTAAAACGAATCGGAGACCCGTCGAGGTGCGATTTAAACACCACACCCTCGTCATCGATCTCCCGCAAATTCGAGAGGCTAAAGACCTGATAACCACCACTGTCGGTCAATATGGGCGAATCCCAGCCCATGAATGCATGAAGCCCACCCAGATCACGAATCAATTCATCTCCCGGACGAAGATGCAGATGATAGGTGTTAGAGAGAATAATCTCCGCACCCATGGCACGTAGCTGCTCCGGGTTCACCCCCTTAACGGTGGCCTGAGTGCCCACCGGCATAAAAGCAGGGGTATTAAAGGTGCCATGCGCGGTGTGCAGACGTGCCCGACGGGCCGCACCTGATTCAGCGACAATAGAAAATGCACCCACTTCGATATGTTCTTTTGTTTCCCTATCCAATCCTACATCCCGCCAGGTAAAGCAAAGCAAGAACCACTATTCACTGCCCCAAAACACGGTCCAGGAACATGGCATCGCCATAACTAAGAAACTGATAATCAGAGTTCAGCGCGCGACCATAAGCCTCTTTCAGCGCTGCCCCCCCGCTAAAGGCAGCCACTAACAAAAGATGACTGGTCCGCGGCTGATGAAAATTTGTCAAAAACGCATCAACCAAAGCAAACTCATACCCCGGAGCTATCAGCAGCTCCGTGGCAAATCTCCCGCTGGAAATGCGCTCCCCATCTGAAGATCGAAGGGCCAGACTTTCAAGCGTACGCACGGTGGTCGTTCCAACCGCAACAATTCGCCTCCCCTCTTTCCGCGCCCTGGAAAGTTGCTCAGCGGTATGGCTATCGACCTCACATACTTCCTGCGGCATCGGATGATCATCTATGTCACCCTGTATGGGCAAAAAGCTTGCCGGCCCCACGTGCAGAGTAACATACGCCAGTTCAACACCTAGCCTTTGAATTCGCTCAAGTGTTTTCTCAGTAAAATGTAAACCCGCAGTTGGAGCGGCTACCGAGCCTGCTTGCTTCGCATAAATCGTCTGATAACGCTCGCGATCGAGAGAATCAGCAACCCCACCCCTGATATAAGGAGGAATTGGCATTGAACCCAGCGCTTCGAACACTTCTGCAAGTGGCTTAGCATCAGTAGTAGAAAGCCGCACCCTGAGCCTGCGTCCATCTTCTGTTCTGCCCTCCACAGAGAGTGAGAGATTAGCCCCAAGATCAAAGCTCTTCCCCTCAGAGAAAAATTTCATCGGTCTGGCGAGACTCTCCCAGGAGACCTCTGACTGCCCCAGGGCGACAGCAAGATCAATTCCGACAGGCCGCAACAAAAGCACCTCGGCGGCACGCGAATCACCTCGGTCGACAAAAAAGCGCACCGGTAGAACTTTGCTGTTGTTGAAGACGAGGAGATCACCCTCCCGAAGCAGTGACGGGAAATCTCTGAAACTGCGATCCTCTATGCGAGCTGTACCATCAGCATGCGTCCGCACATGTAAAAGGCGTGAGGACGCCTCCCCATCGACTCGCGGGCGGGGTCGCTGAGCTATGCGCTCCGCAGGTAAATCGTAATTGAGAAAATCAGCAAAGGGATCGTTCACAACTGCCACCACGATACCGCGTAGCGAGGGCAGCCTCCCGGATACCGGGCCCCTCGCTCACGGAGCGCAACCACTACTGCTTATTCTGAGGAGTAAAAGCCCGAATCAGATCAATTGGAATCGGAAAGAGCGTAGTGGAATTATTTTCACCCGCTATCTCCTTCAGCGTTTGCAGATATCTGAGCTGTAATGCCTGTGGCTGATCGGCAATAATTTTTGCTGCATCGGCAAGTTTCTGAGAAGCCTGAAACTCACCTTCAGCGGCAATTACCTTCGCTCGGCGTTCACGCTCTGCTTCGGCCTGACGCGCCATGGCGCGCTGCATTTCCGGCGGCAGATCTATGTGTTTAATCTCAACCATGGACACCTTGATCCCCCAGGGATCGGTGGCAGTATCAAGAATTTCCTGGATCCGCATATTGATTTGCTCACGTCCGATCAGCAAATCGTCAAGCTCCGCCTCACCACAAACACTGCGCAGGGTCGTCTGGGCCAGCTGACTCGTCGCGTAGAGATAATTTTCCACCTCTACCACCGCCTTATTGACATCGAGCACACGGAAATAGACTACCGCGTTGACCTTGACCGACACATTGTCTCGAGTGATCACGTCCTGAGAAGGAACATCCATGGTAATCGTACGTAGATCGATACGTCGAACGCGATCAATAAATGGAATAAGAAAGATGATACCCGGGCCCTTTGGTCGAATGAGCCGACCAAGACGAAAGATCACGCCTTTCTCGTATTCGTTCAAGATCTTGAAGACGTTTGCTGCAACAAACACCAACGCCAGCAGTAGTAAGCCTATCCAATGCATGATGTGTATCCTCTACGCAGGTAGGTTTTTAAAATCCATTAACACATTACTTCGGGATGACGAGCAGAGTAATTCCGTCCACCGCATCAACACGGACCGAATCTCCGGGCTGAATCTCCACTTCCGAAGCATCTGTCCCAACTTCAAGACGGGCGTTCCAAATGGTCCCTAGCAAATCGACTTTTCCGACAAGGACTCCCGCATCGTTCTTGTCCGGAGCAAAAGCAGTACGCACGGTTCCCAGTGAGCCAACCATACTCTCCGCCCCGGTGGCCACTTTCAGCTCTCCTGCTCGCAGGGCCATGTACACCACGCCGAGAATCAAGGAACCGGACAGAGCCGCCATAGAACCAATCGCCCAGCGATTAACGCCATACCCACTCCCACTCCAGACCTGATCCGTATCAAGAAAATAGATAGCCCCGAGCACCATGGATACGATACCAGCCGCGCCCCAAACCCCAAACGAGGGAATAAACAGCTCGACCCCGAACAAAATAAACCCGAGACACAGGAGCATGACCCCGGCAGAGCTGATGGGAAGAACCTGACCCGCAGCGAGCGAGAGAATGAGACACACTACCCCGAAAACGCCGGGCAGCACGCCACCCGGGTGATACAGCTCGATAGCAATGCCCAGCAAAGCCCCGAGCCCGAGCAATATTGCGATGTTTGGATCAGCAAGTATATTCACCACGATCTGCTTGAGGCTCATTTCCACCTCAACACGCGGAGCAGATGCGAGGTTACGAAGCGTCTTCGGCTGTCCTTTAACACTCAGGGTTTTACCTTCGAGCTTGTTGAGCAGGGAATCCATATCCCCGGCAATCATATCGACGACGCCCTCCTCCATCGCTTCACGATCCGTAATTGCGACACTCTCTCTAACGGCTTGCTCAGCCCAACGCACATTTCTTCCACGCTGCTCCGCAATTGCAGTAATGAGGGAGACGGTAAAATTCTCGAGTTTCTCACGCATGTCTCCCTGAACGTTCGACCCGTCACCGAGGACAGGATGAGCCGCCCCAATCGTAGTGCCTGGCGCCATCACAGCAACATCCGCGGCAAGTGTGAGAAAAACACCCGCCGAAATCGCCCCTCCCCCTCGCGGGGAAACGTACACGACGATTGGGATGTCGGACTCGAGGAGCACCCGCACCATCGTCTGCATTGAGGTCAGTAAGCCTCCCGGGGTGTTAAGCCTGAGAACTATCAGGCGTGCGTCTTCCGACTGAGCTCGAGCAACAAGGGTTTTCAGATAATCGTCGGTTGCCGGGTTAATTGGTCCATCAATAGTTCCGACCAGAATCGGCCCACTCGTACCGGTATTCTGCGCTGAGACCGGAGAAAAGGCGCACACGAATAAGAGACACAAGGATACGAACAGGACGATACATCTGCAGCGCCCGTAAGCAGGGCAATCTACAAAGACACTCCGTTGCGTATTCAAGCTCATCACGACGCACTCGTATCACGATCTGAGGCGAGACCAAGGACTTTCATTACTTCTTGAAGATCTTCCCAAAAAGGCCGTTTAGCCTCAGGATTCCTCAGTATGTATGCCGGGTGGAATGTCGGCATTACTTTTATTCCACGCCACTCAAGCCAGTTCCCTCGCAACCTCGTAATACCTTTATCGACGCCGGTCAGCGCTTTTTGGGCCGGACTACCCAGAGTAATAATCACCTCAGGACGCAGAAGCTGAAGCTGCCGAAACAGAAAACCCTCACATGCACTGACTTCATCGGGCAGCGGGTTGCGATTCTCGGGTGGTCGACATTTTACGACATTGCAAATGTATACATCCTCCCGTTGCAGCTGCAGTCCACGAGTAATGGCAGCGGTCAATAAGGCGCCAGCCTTTCCGACAAAGGGCTCTCCGCTACGGTCCTCCTCTGCTCCCGGCCCTTCTCCGACAAAAACGATGCGTGGCGTTTTAGTGCCAGTGCCAAAAACAACTTTGTTACGCGTCTGGCTGAGCCTGCAGGACTGACATGATACGGCCTCCTGCTCCAACTGCTCCCACTGCAGAAGAACATCAGTGGACTGCTCCGACGTCCCCACTTCCTCGTCCGCAGAATGCTGCGTAGCGGCCGGGTGATCCATTGCCCACCAGCTCGCGGGAATTCCGAAAAGGGACTCACGCGCAGTCACCACGGTCAGCTGTTCCCGCAGTTCACGTAGTAAGCCTTCGATTTCCTGTCCTTTGCTACTCACGTATCACACCCGCAAGGCGGCCTTGATTATCTTGTCGGCGACTAACTGTTTATCAGCAGTTGCTACCTCTTCCTGCCGGCCTACTTTATCGAGCAGCCAGACTCGGTTGCTATCCTTACCGAAGGCATCGTCAGCGAAATTACCAACAATCATATCGGCGTTCTTTCGCTCAAGCTTCCCGCGGGCCCAGGAAAGCAACTCCTCCTCCTGACCACCGGTTTCAGCAGCAAAGCCGACCAGTTTCAGGGGGCAGGAACTCTCGGACTCTATTTCCGTTCGACGCTGACCGAGTTCGTGCAGAATATCCGGGCAGGGCACCATACTCAGGGCGTATCCTTTGTCCTTCTCATGCTTTAATTTAATGTCTGACTGATTCTCTGGCTGATGGTCAGTTACCGCCGCCGCCATAAACACGAACTGCTTACTCCGCGCATCATCAGTTGCCGTGCTCTGTTGTGGACATACCGGGCTCCTTACGATTTCCATCACCGTATCGTGCATCTCACGGGCGCTTACTACCGGAAATACGTCAACACCAAATGGAGGGGCGATTTGTGTAGGACCGCACACGAGTTTCACATCGGCTCCTCTCCAGCGAGCTGCACGCGCAAGCGCCATGCCCATCTTGCCCGTAGAGCGATTGCTCACAAAGCGAATCGGATCAATCATCTCCCGTGTGGGCCCTGCCGTAACAACAACTCTGCTTCCAGTAAGATCTTTCTTTGACGTCAGCAACTCAATGCTATCGAGGATCTCCTCAGTTTCAGCAAAACGCCCCGCTCCCAACCAGCCACAGGCGAGTTCTCCCTCACCCGGCTCGACGATATGCACTCCACGCGACTTGAGTGTAGCCACGTTCTCTACCGTTGCCGGATGCGTCCACATGTTTACATTCATTGCCGGCGCAAATATCACCGGAGCGCTTGTTGCAAGAAGCACGGTAGTCGGCAGGTCATCCGCGATACCATGAGCGGCCTTCGCGATAAGATCCGCCGATGCCGGAGCAACAAGCACAACGTCAGCCGTGTCCGCCAGGCTTATGTGGCTAATTTTCGCTTCACGTTCTGCATCAAAAAGTTCATTAGCAACTCTTGAATCCGATAAGGTCTGTAAGGTCAGAGGGCTTATAAATTTAGTCGCCGAGTCGCTCATTACCACACGCACCCGAGCCCCCTGTTTCACCAGTTCGCGAACTAACTCTGCACTTTTATACGCGGCAATTGAACCACCTACTATCAGTGTTATTGAGATGCCTGAAATCATGAGCTACTCCACTCGCACATAGGGGTTTTCCTTCTTCTCGATAGCAATGGTCGTATCGGGACCATGACCCGTCATAACGCGAGTCGCGTCGGGAAGAACGAAGAACTTCTCCTTGATACTTGATAACAGGGCCGCTTCATCTCCTCCGGGAAGATCACAACGACCAATAGAACCAGCCAACAGCGTGTCACCCGCAATCAGGACGGGCCCGTTTTCTGAGCGCTCAGGGCTACTCTGCCCGGGAATCGGACTCAGTGAATGGGAGAACGCAAGCGAGTCAAAGAACAAAACAAGATGACCGGGGGCATGACCAGGAGCGTGGATGATTCGCCCGTTAGAGGAACCTATGCTCAGGGTATCTCCCTCCCGAAGTATGACATCGGGCTCCGGACAATTTGGGTACTCACTTTCAGGCAAGCCAAACATGCTCGCCTGCCTGCTGATACTGCCACGCATACCTGATTCGAACTCACCCTCTGCGTACAAGGGTGGTCTGGAACCCTGCCTCTCCTCCAGATGCTTCATCAGAGCAGGTATCCCACCGGCATGATCAAGATGAGCATGCGTCAGGAAGACTCCCTCGACAGAGAGACTCTGCTCATCCAAATAGGCGGTAATTCGTTCGACCTCTCCCCCCGGATCTACCACGACGCAGGTATCGGTCTCCGAATCGCTGAGGACCCGCGCATTTTGATAGAAGGGAGTAACAACTATGGTATGTATTCGAAGCACGTATTCCTTAGCATTTTATGGTAGCAACAAGTGTGAAACGAGGTTCCGAGCAGAATATCTGCTACCCGCTCCCGTCGAAAATAATAATCCCATGATACGTCTCAGCCGGGGGCCGAAATGTATTTTGGTGAGTATATTGCCGAGCGCAGCGGGTAACAAGTATGAGGCAGTGGAAATAGCGGTAAGCCGCAAAACTTTACCTACTAAACACATGTCTTTATCTTGAATTGCCGCGGGTTGATTTACCCGGGGTAGTACCTGGCGATTCTGAGGAGGCAACACTACTCTCGCGCAAAGCGGTCGTGAGCTGCCTCAGCAGCCTCCTCAGCCATCTTCAGTCGGTATCCCGAAAACAAGTACGTAGAAGACGATCCAGATTTCGAGAGGAAAACCCGTGATTGACGTCAGAGATCGTTCGGATTTATCTAATGAGTGGCCATAGAGCCTTGCGTACCTGTCCTGGACGAGCAGCTGTTTATCTATGCTATACCAGTACTATCTCTTACGGCTGCGTTTCTTACTGCGCACGGCATATTCTTTAGATCACCCATAGGCCGCTGGAGGCAGGACGGAAACCATTGGAGCACGAGGAGGAAAAAGTCGAGGAGAATGCCGCTTCTGCCACCCCGTATCGTAGTGGAGGCGACAGTAGTGGGGAAACCTCCTCCGAAGCACAAGCTGAGGTTGCAGGTGCCGAAAAGGGCAAGGACGCAGGTGGGATTTTC
>JAUIMJ010000144.1 GCA_030433295.1 bacterium
ATGTGTCTATCAGGTGTATTGAGCCGCTTTCAGGATCCTGAAAGCGTACCAGTCCGTGGTCGGGAAGCCTTATGTCGGACTCATCCTCAACGACAACGCCTACTACGTCGTGTTTCTTTTTTAGTCGAACGATCTCTTTTTCAAAGTCCGGCGAGATAAAATCAGAAATGATAAAGACAATGGTTCTTCGTCGAAGGACTCTATCCATATAGCTGCAGGCATGTGCAATGTCAGTTCCTTCACGATTCTGTTGAGACTGCATGACCTGGTGCAGCACCCGCCACACAGCCCCTCTTCCCTTACGAGGAGGAGAGAAACTGTGCACCGAATCGGTAAACGACATCAAGCCAACTTTGTCGTTGTTGTGAAGGGCGACGAGCGTAAGAACTGCTCCAACCTGAGCGATGACCGAGGCTCGCGATTTCTTACTCCCTCCCAGGGTTGAAGCACTCAGGTCTACCGCTACCATAATGTGTAGCTCGCGCTCTTCGCGGTATCGCTTTATGTGCGGGGCTCCCGTTCGTGCGGTGACCTTCCAGTCAATTGCTCGGATATCGTCTCCGGGCGTGTATTCCCGAACTTCCTCAAACTCTATCCCCAGACCGCGGAACGCACTTCTATAGGCTCCGCTGCTGATTTCGTTTGCAAGGCGTCGTGTGCGGAACTGCAGCCGTTGCAGTTCCTTCATCGTCTTTGCATCAACGGCTGAACTCGCTACTTTGCCGCTCTTACTCCTGTTGTCCGGGTCAGGCGATTTAGTCGTCGTTCGCACGGTGGATTCCTACAGGTAAAACGATACAATTCCGAGAGCTGTGCGCCTCAAACTCAGGGGACGTCGACGCCGTCGAGAACCATGGTAATCAAATCGTCAGCCGCGTAGCCTTCTGCTTCAGCTTCGTACGAAGGTACGATCCTGTGTCGCAAGACGTCATGCGCGATGTTTTTTATCATTTGCGGCACGACGTAGCGTTCTCCCAGCAGCAGGGCCTCTGCGCGGGCCACCTGAAAAAGGGCAATTGCCGCACGAGGGGAAGCGCCCAATTCGAGAAGATTCCCCAGGGACAATCCTTTCTCCTCGGGAGTGCGCGTCGCCCAGATAATATCGATGATGTACTGTCGCACTCGCTCATCAACGTACAGTTCATGTGCGCACTGCTTCAAAAAGGCGATGTCATCGAGAGAGGCTACGGCCTGAACGTCCCTTTTGCTCTGATCCTGCTTGGTGACAAGATCGAGCATTTCAAGTTCTTCGCTTGCCGACGGGTAGTCAACCTTCACCTTCATGAGGAATCTGTCGACCTGAGCCTCGGGGAGCGGGTAGGTGCCTTCTTGCTCAATCGGGTTTTGAGTAGCCATCACAAAGAAGGGCTTGGGAACAAACAGCGTCTGTTCCCCAATTGTCACCTGTTGTTCCTGCATGGTCTCAAGCAGCGCTGACTGAACCTTTGCCGGAGCGCGATTGATTTCATCAGCCAAAACAAAGTTGGCAAACACCGGTCCCTGACGTACTTCGAACGTTCCGTTCTGTGGCCGGTAAATCTCCGTCCCAACCAGGTCTGCAGGCAGTAAATCGGGAGTGAACTGTATTCTGCTGAAGCTCGCCGCTACTGACTGTGCGATTGCTTTAATCGATAGGGTTTTTGCAAGCCCCGGTACTCCCTCAAGAAGGATGTGCCCCTCGGCGATGAGGGCGCTCAGCAGCCGCTTTTTGAGGTGGGCCTGCCCAATGACATGATTACCAACTTCAGTGAGTATTCTATCCGAAATCTCTTTTGCCCGGGTAAGCTGCTGCTCAGTCAGGCCGCTGTTTTTGCTCTCATCAAGGTTCATGATTTTTTACTTCGCGTCTTCCAATGTGACTCTGCGGCGTTTCACTGGAAACGCCTCTCGATTAACAAAATCAACAAGCTGCAGGAGGTCATGCACCCGTAGAAAAAAGGTAGGGCGAACATTAACCCGGTTCCGCTGAGCCGTCCGGCTTCTGCCCGATTGGCGGCGCACATAAGAAGACGAGCGCAGAGCTGATTTTATTTATGCCGCGATAGTTTCCGTCGCATGCCACCAACACAGAATTTCTAAAGCACGCACTGATGTGCAGCGAGGTCTCTTACTGGCCGCCACCGGGTTTAACGCGGAAGAGCGCAAAATGAACTCTTCGGTTTCTGCTGTACGCCGCTTCGGTATCGCCCGGGTCGACCGGTATTTCCTCTCCGTAGCTGATGGTTGTCAGCTGCGATGGACGGACGCCATAACTCACGAGCAGAGCGGCAACGGCTTTTGCTCGTTCTTCGCCGAGGGCGTGGTTGTACTCGATAGTGCCACGCTTGTCGCAGTGTCCTTCGACTTCCGCTCGTAGTGTGTCGTCGGACATTAAAACTTTTGCATTTTCTTTTAACTCAGCCTGATATTCTACCGGCACTGCGGAGGAGTTGTATGCAAACAGCAGATCCTTGAACAAGCCGTCAGCTCGGGCGATGGGGATATTGCCGTCCTGAAAGCGCTGCTCGTCAAGCGCGAGGTCCTCATCCGAAATGTTTCGACCGTTGGCGTCGAGTTCCCTCTGGCCTCCCGAAGAGGCGGAGCATGCGCTCAAGAAAAAGACTCCGAATAGTACGAGGGGAAATGTACTTCTCAACTGTGCGCGCATTGTATTTTTTACCATATGAATTGATCTTAATTACTATTACGAGGACTTCCGCTACTCGCGGTGCGTCCTCATGGCCGCCGTTGCCACACATGATACCACTTCAGCGAAGGGCCGCAGTGTTTCGCGTGTGCCACGTGCTCTTTCCAGGCCAATCTATCTTGTTACCCAGGCTTTTGCTAGAAAAACCCACGTTTCGGCATCTCATCTTTGCGACGAAGCAGGCGGAGTAAATATTTAATCGGTGACGGGCGTCTCATGGCATGGAATACGCCCCGAATAGCCTGCCCTGAGGTGGCCCTTAGCCGGGCTTGAAAAGAATAGCGATGTTGGTGGAAAACCGAGTTTATGATATGTTCTGTCGGAATTTGCGCGGGGTCTTCGGTTGCCAGCCCGCTGGCAGGCGCCACGAATCTTCTGGCTCAGGCCTTGCGCCGGGCAGATATCAGCAAAATGTGAGAACGGAATCAAAATGAAGCGTGTTGAACCTTATACCGCCCTGCGCCCGGGACCGGGCCGGCTTCTTACCCAAACTCTTGCCTTACTCTGCCTCTATCTGGCGGTCTTTCCCCTGACACCCGCAGGGAGCGAGAGCGAGAAGATCAAGCCTTTCGAGTGTCAGACGGCGGAGGCTGCTGTGGATACGCAACAGATACTAAAGGAGGTAGAAGAGAGCTACCGTTCCTTTCAGGGACTGGAGGCTGAGTTTGATCAGACGTCTTTGTTTCTCGGCTTAGGTAAAGAGGTGCAGAGCACCGGGACCGTCTCCTTTAAAAAGCCCGGTATGATGGACTGGAATTATACCGCTCCGGATCCCCAGCGTTTTATTTCCGATGGAAGCACGCTTTGGTTCTATCAGCCTGACGTAAATCAGGTGACTATGGGGAATTTTTCTGCGTCATTTGACTCAGATTTGCCGGTATCTTTTCTGCTCGGCGTGGGAGAAATAAGAGACTCTTTCGAGGTGAATTCGAGCTGTCAGTCACCTGCGGGCTATGTACTGAATCTCAGTCCCAAATCGCCGGATCCTAATCTCAACGAATTTTACCTGCTGATTGATACCGCAAAGAAGATACCGGTAGGTGCCAGAATTATCGATGTTGGTGGCAATGAGACCTCAATCGTTTTCAGGGACCTGCAATTGACTTCGAAGCTTGAGGATTCCGCCTTTGTTTTCTCCATCCCTCGTGGTGTTGATATTCTTGACCGTAGAACTGCAAAAGGTTTGTAGATGTCCAGCGAACGTTTTCCAATACTCTCCGATGCGGGTGCTCCCGCCGAATCCTCGGGAGACGTCGACGCTCCCCGTCGTAAAGTGCCCTTTGCTGGCAATGTTCTCATGTCTACCCTGGGCTGTTCAAAAAATCTCGTGGATTCTGAGGTCATGCTCGGTGCCCTGGTTTCCAAGGGTTACGAAGTAGTTACGGATCCCTCTTTTGCCGACGTAATCGTGGTCAATACCTGCGCGTTTCTTCAGTCTGCGGTTGAAGAGGGTATCGACCAGATCTTAGAGCTTGGCGAATACAAGAAGACCGGTCGCTGCAAACAGTTGGTTGTTGCAGGCTGTATGGTGGAACGGTATCGGGCGGATCTTGTCGAGAGTCTGCCGGAGGTGGATGCTTTTATCAGCACCGATGAGCTTCTTCGCGTTGGGGATGAAGAACAGGCTCCCTCAGGAGATGAAGCAAATGCGATTTTTGATAAGGGGCGAAGGCCCTATTTTCTCTACGACGAAAACATGCCGCGGGTTCGGTCCACTGGCGTGCATAGTGCGTATGTGAAGATAGCAGAGGGCTGTGACCGCCCCTGTGCCTTTTGTATTATTCCAAAGATCCGGGGTTCCTTTCGCTCCAGAGAAATACCTTCTGTGGTGAATGAGATATCGGGACTGCTTGAGGACGGTGTTGTTGAAATAAATCTCGTTGCGCAGGATCTGACTGCCTACGGAACCGATTTTGATGGAAACCGGGGCATAAAGAGTGAGCTTGCGAATCTCATTCGAGCGATCGATGAGATTGACAGTCCCCATGATGACTTTTGGGTGCGTCTTTTTTACGCGTACCCGATAGGGGTAAACGAGGAACTTATCAGATTGATTCAGGCGTCAAAACGCACCTGCTCGTATCTCGATTTACCGCTTCAGCACATAAGCCATCCGGTACTCAAGCGTATGAAGCGACCTCTCGGTGAGAAGGGTACGCGACGGCTTATCGAGCAGATTGCAGATATCGCCCCCGACATCGCACTGCGCACAACCTTTGTCGTTGGCTTCCCTGGAGAGACCGAGGAGGATGTCGATGCCCTTGCTGAGTTTGTGGGCCGTGGCTACTTCACGCATGTGGGTGTATTTACCTATTCACAGGAGAGTGAGGCAGAGTCTTTTCACTTCCCCGATCAGATTGACGATGCGGTTAAGGAGGAGCGACGCTCTCGTATTATGGAGGTTCAGGCCGAGGTGGTTGCCGAACGCCTTGCAAAGAAAATTGGAACCCGAGAGCGGGTGCTGATTGAGGGAAGGCATGTAGAGAGCGATCTCCTGCTCGCGGCACGGGCGTCCTGGCAGGGTCCTGAGGCTGACGGAGAAATCATCGTAAATGAATTCGGGGATGACTTCGAAGAGGGCGAACTGGATGTGGCTTCGCTGAAAGGAGCATTTGTAGAGATTGAATATACCGAAGTCGCGGGATACGACCTCGTGGGTAAGATCGTCAGCACTCTTTCGCCAGCATAATCGCTCAGTCCCTGCGGTTATCGGGGCGGCCGCAAAAATCTTGTGCCCGGGCTACCCAGGTGTAGTATTAGTTTTATTTGCATCGATCTTGCCCGAATTGCCGATTACTTTCTCAGGGGTGGTGTTTTACCTGTCTGCAGTATCTTCTGCCACCTGAGCCCGGGTAGTATCAGATTGTATCTTCGGGCTGGGAGTTTATAGACCGGCGCATTATATCTGTTGCAGACGTAGTATGGGATGGCAGTGTTCCGTACTGCTCGCTTTTCGAACTTTTTCCCTGATGGTGACTATGAGCATTCGTGCACTTTTTTTGGCTATTGTTTCCTTCGGTCTGATGTTCGGCTTAACGGCTTGTTTCAGTACCGAAAAGCCCAAACCCAAGCCGGGTCGTTGTGCTTTCAATGACGATTGCCCGGAAGGATTTCGTTGTAACGATACCTTCTGCGAAGATATCTACTTTCCCCGAAAAGACATCAAACCATACTAGAGCAGCACACCACTGAAGCATTGTTCTTGAGAGCGGTGTGCAGATTGGTAGTCGAGAATGCGCGTTAGTCGAGAATGGGCTGCACGAGGATTTCTCTCACGGACTCGGCTGAGACACCTCTTCTCACCTTAAGCTGAATCTCTTTGCTGGCGCTTGATTGGCTGATCGCCGAGATCGCCTCTGGCTTACTTTTTATCGCCTGTCCGTTTATCTCCAGTATGAAGTCAGCTTGTGAGAGGTCGATAACGTAACCCGAATACCAGCCCCTTCTCATAACCTGTCTCGCTCCCCGAAGTCCGGCGCGCTCGGCTGGTGAGCCGGGCTGAACGTAGAGAAGGGCAGGGCCGTTATCGGTGTCGATTATTACCACGCCTATCTTGGGACGCAGCACTTTTCCGAAGCGTATAAGCTGAGGAATGGTCTTCGTGATCTGGTTAGCAGAAATCGCAAATCCTATACCGGCGCTCTCACCGGAGCGGCTGAGGATTGCGGTGTTCAGTCCGACAACTCTTCCCGCGGTATCTAAGAGTGGTCCGCCTGAATTCCCCGGGTTAATCGCAGCATCCGTTTGAATAATATCTTCAATCAAACGGCCATTTTCGCTTCGAATAGTTCTGCCGAGTGAGGAAATGCTCCCAACGGTCAGGGTCCGATTAAGACCAAAAGGGTTTCCGATAGCGAGTACCCGCTGTCCGACTTCGAGTACGCCGGAGTCTCCGAGTGGTGCGGCTACGAGGTTTTCCGGAGCACCGACCATCTGGAGCAGGGCAATCTCGGTATCCGGATCCTGCCCCACCCTGAGGACCGGGTAGGTGGCTCCGCTTGCGAGGGTGACGCTTACCCGATTCGCCTCACCGATGACGTGATAATTGGTGATGACCAGGCCCTGTTTGGCATCGATGATTACTCCGGAACCGGATCCTTCCTGGTGCGACGTTCCGAAAACATCGAATACGGTGGATTGCGTGCTGATGTGAACGACGGCCTTGTTTATCTTTTTATAGGACGAGATAACGCGTTGCTCCTCAACAGAGCGCGGTGCGATTCCGCCCCTGGCGAGCGGAATGTCCGGAGAAATACTCTGAGCGCAGAGGGGATGCATGGAGGAGGTGGCGAATAAGCAGATAAGCGAAATAAAAAGGAAGACACTTCGCAAGAGATATGTCGTTTTGCGGCTCCCGATGTGATTGTTCATCCTGTGGTTCCCAGTGAAGTACGCCGGAGCGGCATAGCAGTGAAACTTCCGTACGCTTGCTCGGAAATGGGGTGTGTGTCTAATGTTTCCAAGTCGTTGAATTTGCACAATATGATCACCCATTTTGTGCCTTCGTCAAGTGAATTGCTCTTTGATTTCGCAAACTTGCCGCAGCCTCTGGTGGAAGCTGTTTGTGACGGTATAGGGCGGCTGGCAAAACTTGCCTTTTGATTGCAGGGACTTAGCGCTTGCGGTCCCCGGGTATGTCCATGTCGTGCCGGCTATGCACCTTGGATGAACGTCCTGACCGTGCTCCTGGTTTTACCATTGCATGCGTTCTGGATTAGAGTGTTTTGCCATTGCAGCTTGTTTCTTGGGTTTGTTTCAAACGGAGCGTGTGAAATGGAGCTTCGAAAAAAGCTTCATAAGGATTGGCAGTGAAAAGGACATAATTGGAATTTGTATGAGCGTACCATCGACCATAGATACCCTTAGCGCCCTGGAATCGGAGAGGAGTGCGGGAAAGAAGATAGTTTTTACGAATGGGTGTTTTGATATTTTGCATGTGGGACATCTGCGTTATCTGCAGGACGCAAAAGATCTGGCTGACGTGCTCATTGTCGGACTTAACTCCGATGCTTCTGTACGACGTCTAAAGGGAGACGATCGTCCCATCGTCTGCGAAGAAGAGAGAGCAGAAATGCTCCTTGGGCTTAAGTCGGTCGACTTCGTGTGTCTCTTCGAGGAAGATACTCCGCTTGAGCTGATTAAAAAGGTGAATCCGGACTTTCTGGTGAAAGGTGGCGACTGGCCCGTAGAGCAGATCGTTGGGCACGATTATATCGCTACCTACGGAGGCAAAACCCTGAGCCTTCCGTTTGTCGATGGTAAGTCTACTACCCGGATCGTCGAAAAGATAAGCGCGCAGTCTAGCTAGCATGGAACACAGTTCTGAACCTCCCGCAATTCGCATACTCGACGATACGGTAGTAAACCAGATCGCCGCTGGTGAGGTCGTTGAACGGCCGGTTTCGGTGGTAAAAGAGCTCGTTGAGAATGCCGTAGATGCTCGTGCTGACCAGATCACCGTTTCCCTGACTAACGGCGGAAAGAGCCTTCTTGAGGTTATCGATAATGGTGTGGGTATGGGCAAGCACGACGCCCTGCTCGCCGTTGAGCGTTTCGGAACTTCAAAGGTGCGTTCCGTAGACGATCTGCACGCAATTTCCACGCATGGCTTTCGCGGAGAGGCCCTTCCGTCAATTGCATCGGTCTCCAGGTTTCAGCTTTCTACCATGCGCGCCCGTCATCTTACTACGGGTGAGGCTGCTTCAGATCAGGATAACCCAGGCGTCGAAATTTCTATTGCCGGGGGGAAACTGAAGGACGTCGTCGAAAAAAAGATGGCGCCAGGCACTAGGGTGCGCGTGCGGAGTTTGTTCTATAACGTTCCCGCGAGAAAAAAGTTTCTAAGAGCAGAAAACACCGAGACCGGTCTGGTGAAGAGTCTGCTCATAGACTTTGCCGCTGCCTATCCCCAGATTCGTTTTCAGTTGATAGTCGATGGGGTGGAGTCAGTCCTCTATCCTGCGGTTAAAGATTTTTCTGAGCGCATCAAACAGCTAAAGCTCGTCAAAGGTCGAAGCGTAGCGATTGACTATACTGCCATGCTTTCGGATGGCGCAGAGCTTAGCGTTGAGGGACTGGTGACCCATCCGATAGAGAGTGTGTCCAGCAGCGCTCGCCTGCGCGTTTTGGTAAATAAACGCTCGGTGCGTGACCGACTACTCCTGAAAGCTGTCAGAGATGGCTTCGGCTTTTTTCTAAAATCCGGTCGCTACCCTGCAGGCGTGGTGCATCTCAGGCTTCCATCGACGGAGGTCGATGTAAATGTTCATCCTCAAAAGACCGAGGTGCGCTTTCGCGAACCCGGCCAGGTGTTTGCCGCGGTCTCCGAGGCGATTGAGCTGGCCCTGGCCGATATCAGCTCAGATATGCTTCGCCAGGGTGCTGCGCATGATGCTCAAAGGTCTGGGACCAATGAGTTATCATCCTTCTCGTCTGTGGTGCAGGAGACTGCGTTCAGGCCGCATAGCGCAGACTTGCGCGATTCCCGTCTCGCAAATGCCGGACCGGCGAAGTTCTTTGTGGAGGGAGAAGCCTCCTCCTCCCATTCTGAGTCAGTTCATTCGGGGTCAGCACCGTTTAGAAGCAGGCTTGCGATTGACGCGGAATCACATGCATCCCCTTCGACTGAAGAATTCGCTTCGACTGCTGGAGTTACCTCGGCGGATGAGGCTTCGGAAAGACCCGCTGCGTTCAAAAGCACATCGAGTTCTGTGCTTCTCTCGAGCATGCGTTACGTCGGGCAGATTTTTAAGCTGTATCTCATTCTCGAGGGGGAGCGTGAGTTTGCGATAGTCGATATGCATGCGGCCCACGAGCGCATCATGTTTTATCGGATAAAGAAAAAGCTCATGGAGGGTAAACTTCCTTCCCAGATGTTGTTGTTGCCGGAAGTGATCGGAATTCCATCTGACAGAATTTCACAGATCGAGCGCTTTGGTTCGGTTCTCGAGAAACTCGGAATTGATTTTGAGGTGTTAGATGGTGAGGAAATCATGGTTCGTTCCCTGCCAACGCTCCTGAAAGGGACCTCTGCGCGTTCCGTCTTTGAGGACCTCCTATCATTGCCCTCCTGGTCAAACTGGGAAACTGAGATTGATCACCGCTGGGATGAAATTGTCTCCCGTCTGGCCTGCCACAGTTCGGTCAGGAGTGGGCGAGAGCTGAAACGAGAGGAGGTTTACTCGCTTCTCCAGGAACTGGAAGAGGTCGAGAGATCCGCATTTTGTCCCCACGGCAGACCTGTTGCCAGATTTGTTGCGGAGTCTGAGCTGGAGGCTCTCTTCGGAAGAGTCATGTAGTGAGCGAGCTCCCTAAAATTATCGTCATAACCGGTCCCACAGGCAGTGGTAAATCTTCCCTGGCGCTGGATCTTGCCCGGCAACTTGAGGGTGAGCTGATAAACGCAGATTCGGTCCAGGTCTATAAAGATTTTAACATTGGCTCAGCGAAGCCGAGCAGAGAGGAAATGAGTCTTGTGCCTCATCATCTCTTTTCGGTCCTGGATCCCTCGCAGCATTTTGACGCTGAAATCTTCCGGCAAATGGCCGCTGAGGCAATTGCGTCGGTCCTGGAGCGAGGACGTGTTCCGATCATTGTCGGGGGAACGGGGCTATACGTGCGCTCTTTGCTTTGCGGTCTTGTTCCCCTGAGCCCGATTGCTCCTGAGGTGGTGCGCGAAATAGAGGAACGTGAGCGGACCTGGCTTGAGGAATTGCGTCAGGAGCAAGGTGATGCGCGAGAGCTGAAACTTTCAGTCTCGCGTCGGCTTCATGATTGGCTTATGTCGATTGATGAGAGAACCGCAAAAACGCTTCATCCCTCTGATGCCAACAGAATTAAGCGGGCATTAAGTGTAACCCTGGGTAGTGGTGATTCCTTGCATGCACTTCAGGAACTGCACGCACATTCCAGCAAGGAGTATCAACCATTGGTAGTCTGTATTGCGCCTG
>JAUIMJ010000145.1 GCA_030433295.1 bacterium
TGAATAGCCTTACCTTCGATGAGCACCGGCTCAAAGGCCTGCACACCGAGACGGTGAAGTGTGGGAGCACGGTTTAGAAGAACCGGATGCTCTTTAATCACCTCATCGAGCATGTCCCAAACTACGGACTTCTCCTTTTCGACCATCTTCTTGGCGCTCTTGATAGTGGTCACAAAACCACGCTCTTCGAGCTTGTTGTAGATGAATGGCTTAAAGAGCTCGAGCGCCATCTTCTTCGGCAGTCCACACTGATGAAGTCTCAGGCTCGGACCAACGACGATTACAGAACGGCCAGAGTAATCAACACGCTTTCCAAGAAGGTTCTGACGGAAGCGACCTGTCTTACCCTTAAGCATGTCGCTAAGCGACTTAAGCGGACGCTTGTTGGCGCCGGTAATAACCCGACCACGGCGTCCGTTATCAAAGAGAGCGTCTACCGCTTCCTGCAGCATGCGCTTCTCGTTACGGATAATGATATCCGGCGCGTTCAGCTCCATCAGCTTACGCAGACGGTTATTTCTGTTGATCACACGTCGGTAAAGGTCGTTGAGATCACTGGTAGCAAAACGACCACCATCCAGGGGCACCAGAGGACGAAGATCTGGTGGTATTACCGGGATACAATCGAGGATCATCCACTCAGGCTTGTTCGTGCTCCCCATTACGGAGTAAATCACTTTCAGGCGCTTAATGTATTTTTTGCGCTTTGCTTCACTGGATGTCTCGTTGAGATCCTGACGCAACTGCTGAGCAGTCTCCTCCAGGTTCATCCCGCTGAGGATTTCCTTAACCGCTTCAGCACCGATGCCGGCGCGAAAAGACATCGAGCCATACTGCTCGAGCGCAGCTCGGTATTCCTGTTCGGTGAGAAGCTGCTTGTACTCAAGCTCAGTCGCACCCGCATCGAGTACGAGATATGCCTCGAAATAGAGAACTTTCTCGAGCTCTCTCAACGACAAATCAATGATGTTACCGATTCTGCTCGGCAAACTTCGCAGAAACCAGATGTGCGCAACAGGTGAAGCAAGTTCAATGTGCCCCATTCTCTCACGACGCACCTTGGACTGAATAACTTCAACACCGCACTTCTCACAAACAACACCGCGGTGACGCATACGCTTGTATTTACCGCAGTTACATTCGTAATCTTTTGTCGGACCGAAGATTTTCGCGCAGAACAGCCCATCACGCTCCGGCTTGAACGTCCTGTAGTTGATCGTTTCAGGCTTCTTCACCTGCCCAAAGGACCAGGAGCGAATTTTATCCGGACTCGCGATGGAAATTTGCATCGCTGAAATATTTGAGGGATTTCTCGGCTTCTCAAATAGACTAAAAATATCGTCCATTGTTTCCCCTTGTCTGCTTCGCGTCTGCTACATGACGCTGATTTCGCAATTCGCTATTGCTAGCGCAAAAATTTTCTATCTCTTGGGCATCGCGTGAAGACACCTTCGTGCCTCCACGCGATCGTCATTGAACTATGAAGCCGCTGACTCACTGCTTGATTCCTCTCCCGAGGTCACCAGCTGTTTCCCGGGCGTCAAAGGCATGGAACCTCCCCCGGCGCCATTTGTACCATTGGCAGCTGCTGCGCCTTCGGCGGGAACTTCCTCCACCGCGACCTCTTCCTCTTCATCCTCTATCAGCTCAACATCAAGACCGAGGCTCATCAGCTCCTTACACATGACGTTGAAGGACTCAGGCAAGCCAGGCTCAAGCACGTTCTCGCCCTTTACGATGGCTTCATACATGCGCGTCCGTCCGGCAACATCATCGGACTTCACCGTAAGGAATTCCTGCAGGGAATAGGCAGCACCGTATGCTTCGAGTGCCCATACCTCCATCTCTCCCAGGCGCTGACCACCGAACTGCGCCTTACCACCCAGCGGCTGCTGAGTAACAAGTGAGTAGGGCCCAATCGAACGAGCGTGAATCTTGTCATCAACCAGGTGATGAAGCTTCAGCATATACATGATGCCGACCGTTACCTGCTCAGAGAACTGCTCTCCCGTTCGACCGTCATACAGGGTCGTTTGGGTCATCTCCATACTGGATGGAAGATCCGCAACCTCACCGAGGTTAATCAGCTCGCCTTCGGTGCAGCCTTCAAATACCGGACTGGCAAGGTGCACACCCGTCATCGACTTCTGCGCAAGCTCAAGAATCTCAACATCATCAAGCGATGCTACGTAATCCTTGTAGTCCTCCGTATCGAACGCGCCTTTGAGCTTGGTTCTGGCCTCAGCCGCAACCGGAGTAGCCTCCTCCAGATCCGCTCCTTCTTTTCTCAATACGTTTCCGACACGAACTTTGGGGTCGGTCACCTGTTCGATGAGCTCACCGAGCTGCCGCCCGATGTGCCAGGAAGCCCAACCAAGATGGGTCTCCAGAATCTGACCGACGTTCATTCGCGAGGGAACACCCAGAGGGTTAAGGACCATCTGAACCGGAGTTCCGTCCGGAAGATACGGCATATCCTCCTCAGGAAGAACAACGGAGAGAACCCCTTTGTTTCCGTGTCGACCAGCCATTTTGTCCCCGACCTGCAGACGGCGTTTTACGGCGACAAATACCTTAACCATCTTGATAACGCCCGGAGGAAGCTCATCACCTTTTTTCAGGCGCTTGATCTTCGCTGAGATAGCAGCACGCTTATTGTTGATAAGCTGACCGGTTCCCACAACGATGCGGTTAAGTTCATTGTGCGTTTTCTCGTTCCCGACTTGAATATCTCGCAGGTACTCAAACGGTATGCTCTCGAGGATCTCACGAGTAACGGTGTCGCCCTTTGCCAGAAGCTGTCGACGACTTTCGTCAACCAGACGCGATGTTGTCTTCTTTCCTTCGAGCATTTCCGCCAACTGACGCAAAGCGCTATCACGAAGAATACGAATTTCATCCCGCTGATCCTGTTCCAGCTTGGCAATTTCGTTCTTCTCGATTTCGAGCATACGCTCGTCTTTGGTCGTTCCCTTCCGAGAGAAAACGTGCGCTCCGATTACCGTACCCTCTACACCCGGAGGTAGTCGAAGGCTCGTGTCACGAACTTCACCCGCCTTCTCACCGAAAATGGCTCGAAGAAGTTTCTCCTCAGGAGAAAGCTGTGTCTCACTCTTCGGAGTAATCTTACCAACGAGGATATCTCCCGGAGCAACTTCTGCACCGATGCGAATGATTCCCGACTCATCGAGATTCGCGAGCGCCTCTTCACCCACATTTGGGATATCTCGCGTAATCTCTTCGTGTCCGAGCTTGGTATCACGAGCGACGGCTTCAAACTCCTCGATATGAATCGAGGTGAAGACATCTTCCTTCACCAGGCGCTCACTTACGAGTATAGAGTCCTCAAAGTTGTACCCACCCCAGGACATGAAGGCGACGAGGATGTTTCGACCAAGCGCCAGCTCACCCATGTCAGTGGACTGTCCATCGGCTATGACCTCGCCTTTCTCAACCACATCGCCAACGCGAACGATCGGACGCTGGTTAATACAGGTGTTCTGGTTCGAGCGCTGATATTTGGTGAGATTGTAAATATCAACACCAGTGTCCAGTGGATCTCCACTGAGATCGTCGGACTTAAGAACCATACGGGTCGCGTCTACTGACTCAACCTTACCCGCTCGGCGAGCGATGACCGCAGCACCTGAATCCTGGGCAACGACTTTCTCAATGCCTGTACCAACCAGAGGCGCCGACGTCTTAAGCAGAGGAACCGCCTGACGTTGCATGTTCGACCCCATGAGAGCCCGGTTCGCATCATCGTTCTCAAGGAATGGGATGAGAGATGCGGCAACACTAACGAGCTGACTCGGACTAACGTCCATCATGGTAACTTCCTCGACGGGCACCATGGTAAACTCGTTGTTCTTACGCGCAGAAACCGTCTCCTCGACAAACTTTGCGTTTGAATCAAGCAGGGTGCTGGCCTGGGCAATGATTTCCCGGGCTTCTTCCATCGCACTCAGGTAGACGACTTCGTCCGAAACCTTACCGTTTTTAACACGGCGATATGGCGTCTCAACAAAGCCGTACTGATTCACACGCGCGTATGTGGCCAGAGAAGAAATCAAACCAATGTTTGGACCCTCCGGAGTCTCAATCGGGCACACACGGCCGTAGTGAGTCGGATGAACGTCGCGAACCTCAAAGCCGGCACGCTCACGAGTCAAACCACCAGGCCCGAGGGCACTGAGACGACGCTTGTGGGTAATCTCACTCAGCGGATTCGTCTGATCCATAAACTGGCTGAGCTGAGAAGAACCGAAGAACTCCTTAATCGCCGCAGCAACCGGCTTATAGTTGATCAGATCCTGAGGCATCGTCGCCTCAATATCCTGAATGCTCATGCGTTCCTTGATCGCACGTTCCATGCGAACAAGACCAATGCGATACTGGTTCTCAACCAGCTCACCTGCTGAACGAATACGGCGATTTCCAAGGTGATCGATATCATCGATCGAAAAGGAAATCGGATCCGTTGAGTTACGGAGGTTAAGGAGGTAATTCACGGTCTGACAAATATCTTCAGGTGTCAGAGTTCCACCTTCAGTAAACTCAGAACCGGATACCGCATCCTTCTTACGACCAATCTTGCGATCCTTGCCGCCGGTAGCCCGGGGCGTTCCGTGGAGTTTAAAATCGATCTTCAGACGACCAACCGGCGAGAGATCGTAACGCTCCGGATTGAAAAACAGGTTATGGAAATTGGTTTCCGCTGTTTCGATACGGGGTGGATCACCAGGACGCAAATGCTTGTAAATCTCGATTAGGGCATCGCGCTTTGTCTTTCCGGTAAAATGAGACGTGAGATCTTCTTTCTCGGGCTCAACACCATCAGACAGAAGCGTCTTCAGCAGACTCTCACCAATGTGGTTTTCCTTCGTGTAGAGAACCTCGAACTCCTTAATCTTGAGTTCTTTCAGCTTGGAGAAGGTACCCTCGGTCTTAACGCGTCCTTTCGCGTCATGAACTTCAGGAACAAATGCTTCACCCGCATGGAGGACGACCTCGAACTTATTAAAGAACTCAGTGATTTCCTCTTCAGAGTTATCAGCGAAGTTCTTCGGAAGAACTTTCAGTATCTCATCCCAGCCGACGATTATCTCCCCTTCCTTAACGAGAACCTTCTTCCCGTTAGGTGCGACCATATCTTCGGACGCGCGCACGATGGTCTTGGCAGAGACAAAGGTGTCTACTGTCTCTGGATCAAGTTCAATCGAGGAAATTTTCGCCTCGGTTAAACGACGGACAACAGCCCGGTTGAACTTCTGACCTT
The DNA here is from genome assembly GCA_030433295.1 of bacterium. Taxonomy (GTDB): domain Bacteria; phylum Bdellovibrionota_C; class UBA2361; order SZUA-149; family SZUA-149; genus JAUIMJ01. The sequence goes on from JAUIMJ010000145.1 coordinate 5,279, forward strand.
CCTTTGCGAGGACTTTACCGGCCTTGGTCTTAATCTCCTTGAACACCTTCTGGCCCTCGAGCTGATCGGCCACAAACGCTTTAGAGATAGACCCGTCTCTTCCGACCTTAATCGAGTCGAAATTGTAGAAACGGCTAAGGATCTCTTCGCTGGATAGCCCGAGCGCACGCAGGAGAATTGTCGCATGCTGCTTTCGACGCCTATCGATGCGAACATGGAGGATATCCTTGACGTCAAACTCGAAGTCCAGCCAGGAACCACGGTATGGAATAACACGAGCGTTATATAACAGCTTTCCGGATGAGTGAGACTTACCTTTGTCATGATCGAAGAAAACACCGGGAGAACGGTGCAACTGACTCACTACAACACGCTCACTACCGTTGACCATGAAGGTACCGTGACGGCTCATCAAAGGAATTTCGCCGAAGTACACTTCCTGTTCTTTAATATCCCGAATCTGACGCGCGCCATCAGCACTCGTATCCCAGAGCACCAGCTGAGCAGTCACTTTGAGTGGAGCAGCCCAAGTCATGCCACGCTCGTGGCACTCTCGCACGTCGTACTTAGGTTCGCCCAGGGTATAGGAAACGAATTCCAGTGACGCGGTGTCATTGTAATCGCGGATCGGAAAAACGGACTTGAAGACCGCCTGCAGACCGATGTCTTCCCGATCTTCCACGGGGACATCCGGTTGAAGGAATCGCTGGAAGGAATTCCACTGAATCTGAATCAAGTTGGGAATATCTTTCGACTTCTCAAACTTAGAGTAGTCTCGACGGAGTCTGAGTCTTGCGGTGACTTTGCTTCCCGTAGCCATGTAGCGCCCTTCTATTACAGTGTCTATATCTTACAGTCACCAAACAACGAGGGTGACCGTTTACTACTACGTTGTCGCTACCCGAGAGCCACCGAAACAAAACGATGGTGGAGGGTAGTCGGGCCAAGTAGTGAGCCCCTGGGTTCAGCTGCAAACTGAAAAACACATGCCCGAAAACATACAATGGGCATGCTCCTGATACAGGAACCGACCGAGGAACCGGAATGACCGGTTCGGGTTCAATGACAGATCAGGCCCGATGAGAACCAGCACCCTGCCCCGCCGGACAAACATCCGGACAACATAGTAAACTAGTCAAGAAAGCACTAAAAGCCAAAACGTCCCGATGAGAGGACATTTTGGCCAGCGACAGACTAGGCTTTACCATAGAGGTTAGCGCTATACTTAGAAATTTTAGTAATTTTGAACCCAGCACCAGTAGGTGTTAGAACAATTAACACCATTACGCAATCGGCCCGCGGAATCTACGCCGGGACGCTTGCGCAGATTATCCCCACTCTCTGCCGCAGCACGCCAGCTGTGTATCTCGTATGGAATCAATCCACAAGAGCTACGCCACGAGGAGTGTGCGAAGAAAGTGAGGAAAATCAGTTAAAAGCTGATTTCTACTTGAGCTCGACTTTCGCGCCAGCGTCTTCCAGCTTCTTCTTGATGTCTGCGGCTTCGTCTTTTGCAGCGCCTTCCTTGACAGGCTTTGGTGCTCCTTCGACAAGCTCTTTCGCTTCTTTCAGACCGAGAGAAGTGATTTCACGAACCGCTTTAATCACCTTAATCTTCTCAGATCCTACTTCAGCAAGGATTACATCGAACTCGTCCTTCTCCTCAGCAGCTTCACCAGCAGCAGCACCTGGAGCAGCAGCAACTACACCTACGGGAGCAGCAGCGCTAACGCCGAGCTCGTCCTCGAGGTCCTTTACCATCTGCGCCGCATCAAGCAGAGACATGTTCTTGATAAAATCTTTTACGTTTTCAACGTTTAGTTCGCTCATTTCTCACTCTTCTTTTAAGGATGGGATGGCAAGCATTCCCTTCCAGACAACAAATTAGGACAACAAATTAGCCTATTAGCCAACAAAGCCAGCAGCACTCAATACATTCCCGAACTCCAATTCCCGCGACATTCCGAGTAAAATTGTCGCGGAAGCGAATCAGAGCACTGCCAGTTTAAAATTGCTAGAGTACCTTGAGGTTACCCCATCTGATGGATGGATTATCTTTACCAGGACCCTGCTCAGCCGGTGAAAGGTGGTAACACATTCCAACAGCCAATACAATTAGCGCGGACGGATTTCCGCAAAAAAACTACTCGTTTGGTTTATCTCTCAACAAACCCTACTTTTTCTCTATCTCAGCCCTCCAGGCCTCGAGCAATCGAACCAGCTCTCCAGCCGGCGCGTTGATTGTCTGAAGCAGACGTGTAGCAGGAGCATTGATGAGAGCGAGCAACTTCGCCTGGAGCTCTTCTTTCGAAGGCATTGAAGCGAGATCCTCGATTTCCGCAACCCCGACTAGGGAACCCTCTACGACGCCACCCTTGATCTCAAAGCTCTCCTTGTCCTTTGCGAACTTGGAAAGAACCTTGGCCGGAGTGACCGGGTCCTCTTTAGACCAGATGACCGCTGTTGGTCCGACGAATTTCCCACTGAGTTCAGCAGAATCAGTCGACTCTACCGCGCGCTTGGCCAGGGTGTTCTTGATAACAGAAAACTCAGCCCCGGAAGGCTCAAGCTCACGACGCAGACCGGTGAGTTCTTCACAGCTGCATCCCTGATAATCGACCAAAAACGTAGCCATAGAACCGCTGAACTTTTCGTTCAGGTTACCAACTACATCTTGTTTCTCTTGAAGATTCATTGCTTTCCACCAAATCCCTGTTTACACGCGAAACTCTGCCGGACTAATCGCCAGGCCAGGTCCCATCGTAGTCGAAATATGTACCGCTTTAAGGTAGGTGCCTTTTGACGTCTGAGGCTTAGCCTTAACGAGTGCTTCCATCAGACTTGAAATATTCGCCTGAATTTTATCTGCACCGAAGGAGACTTTACCGACTCCGACATGAACGATACCTGTCTTCTCGACACGGAACTCAACGCGCCCGGACTTAATAGCTTCAACCGCTGCACCGATGTCGAAGGTAACTGTTCCTACCTTTGGATTCGGCATCAAGCCACGTGGACCAAGAAGCTTTCCGATGCGACCGACGAGAGCCATTGCATCCGGAGTAGCAACCGCAGCATCAAACTCGAACCAGCCTTCCTGGATCTTGGCAACGAGTTCTTCTGCTCCGACAACATCCGCTCCCGCAGCTTCGGCTTCTTTAATCTTCTCACCTTTACAGAAAGCGGCTACGCGAACCACTTTCCCGGTGCCGTGCGGCAAAGAGACTGTTCCACGAACGTTCTCCTCTGCTTTTCGAGGGTTAACGCCCAAATTAACCGCGATATCGACGGTTTCATCAAATTTAGCTTGCGGTAATGTCGCAAGGAGAGCAGAGGCTTCATCCAAGGTGTAAAGCTTGTTAGCATCCACAAGTTTGCGAGCAGCCTGTAGGCGCTTGCCGATTTTACCTGCCATGAGTCTTTTCCGAAAAATGGGTTTTCCGATGAGTTTCAACACGAAAAAATGAGAGCGGGTTCTATCATATAGCCACAACCATTACAAGTTGCTGCCCCGCAAAGATCACTTTTAGGTGTGAAGCCTGCGTAAGAGTTTCCCCACCCGATTGGGCGCCTGCTCCTGCCAACGCCCAGGGATAGGGATGCTCAATTTAGCCGTAAAAAGGTGTATTTACCCCCATGCTCCGAGCAGTGCCTGCGATAATTTTCACTGCCTGCTCGGTGCTGTATGCACTAAGGTCATCCTTCTTGATCTTAACGATCTCTTCGAGATCTTCCATGGTGAGGGAACCGACCTTCTTCTTGTTCGGCTCGCCTGAACCTTTGGGGATCTTGGCAAACTTCTTCACGAGGAATGATGCGGGCGGACTTTTCACTATGAAAGAAAAGCTGCGATCCGCATACACCGTAATCACGACGGGCAATACGGTCCCTGCCTGTGATTGGGTCTTCGCGTTAAAAGCCTTACAGAATTCCATGATGTTTACACCATGCTGTCCGAGAGCCGGACCTACCGGCGGGGAAGGATTAGCCTGCCCGGCCGATATCTGCAACTTGATATAGCCTGTTATTTTTTTTCCTTTAGGAGCCATTTTATCTACACCTTCTCAACTTGGATAAAGTCGAGTTCAACCGGGGTATTTCGCCCGAAAATACTAATAAGGACTCGAAGCTTCCCTTTATCAGGTTTAACTTCATCGACCGTTCCATTGAACTCCGCAAAAGGACCATCGATAACTTTGATCGCATCACCCTGCTCGAACTCGATTTTCGGCCGAGCTCGCTGTGCACGCCCTTCCATTTGTTCGATCAGTCCTGCGACTTCCTCTTCCGAGAGAGGTGTCGGATGCACAGAGTCACCGATAAAACCCGTCACTTTTGGAGTATCCTTAACCAGGTGCCAGGCCTCTTCGTCGAGATCACACTGCACCAATATGTAGCCAGGGAAAAACTTCCTCGTAGAAGTCTTCTTCTCTCCCCGAACCAACTCTACTACTTTTTCCTGGGGCACCACGATGTGGCCGAATTTTTGGGTCAGGTTTGCCGCCTTAATCCGCTCTTCCAATCCCAGTTTCACTCGAAGTTCGTAGCCGGAGTATGTATGCACCACATACCAGGGATGCTTCGCCCGCTCCGGATCAAGCGGAGGGAGAAGTCCTTCTTCCTCTTCTTCATCCTCGTCCTCCTCCTCGACCTCAACGTCATCAGCCGGGGCTGGCTCCGATGGCTCGATAATCTCGACCGTGGTGCTCTCTTCAGCCTCCGCCTCTACGTCAGCAGCTGCACTCTCCGGAGTGCCCGCTTCGGGTGACTCAGCGACCTGCGATGCCTCGGCAGCAACTGCCGTCTCTGCAACTGCTTCGCCTCCTTCAGACGGAGATTCCTCCGAAGAAGCTACTTTGTTTTCTGCTTCGTTCATTATCTTCAACCTTAGGTCAAGATTTTACCTACGAGCCACCCGACAAGGTAATCGCTCAAGCCAAGAAACAAGCCAAAAAAGAACACCATGATGATCACACCTATGGTGCCCTGGATGGTCTCTTGCTTGCTTGGTGGATGCACCTTCTTAATCTCGTCGAGCGATTCCTGGAAAAAGTCCTTGCTCGCCGATACCGGATTCTTTTTCGAAGCCTTATTTTCGGACGACTTTGCCATCGTACTGTCTTGCATCCTATGCGCTCGGAGGCCCACCCCGAAGGGCAGGTCTCTAAGCTGTTAATGTGACGTCAATCCACACGCTCGAAACGATTATCTAATCGCTTACTATTCGAGGCACAAAGTGCACGCCCGGAGGGACTCGAACCCCCAACCCTCGGATTTGGAATCCGATGCTCTACCAATTGAGCCACGGGCGTACAACATGGGCGTGTGTAGATCCAGCCGTCTTA
>JAUIMJ010000146.1 GCA_030433295.1 bacterium
ACGTAGACTGGGAGAAGGCGTTTAAAGAGGCGCCCGAGGTTCAGAAGTCGATCATGCAGATATCGGATGCCAACGGCATGAAAGAATTTTACAAGGAAGTACTGGAAAAGCCCTCCTCCGTAATGAAGAAGCAGTTTGAAATGCGTAAGGAGTCAATGCCCGAGTCTCAGCGAACCATGTTGGAGCAGACCTTCACTCGCATGGAGGCCAAGATGAAAGAAAAAGAGAAGGAGATGAAGGCAAAGATCGCTGGTACTGAGTACACCATTGGTGAAGCTGAAATCGATGGTGAGACCGCGAAAGTAAGTTTGAAGCAGGAGTACGAAGGGAAAAGTCGTACTGAGACGGTTACCTTCGTCAAGTCGGGAGACCGCTGGATGCTTCCGGCAGTAGCTATGTTTGGTGGTGAGAAGAAGGCAAAACAGGCGGGATTTGCGGGGCCTTCGGCAAGCAATCCCAAGACACCTGATATGCCGAAGCCACCAACAGCACCTTCCGTTGCTCCGGTAGCGCCGGCACCGCCATCGAAGTAGTTTGGGGTGCCTTAAGCAATCGTGAGCAAAGCGCGCCGGTCTGCTTATCAGGACCCGATGTGGACCAGAATACTTCTTCTGTGAGACCGGTGCCGATGTTCCCAGAGATAAATTCCCTGCCAGGTTCCCAGTCCGAGCTTTGACTCGAAGATGGGAATTGAAAGACTGCAGTCAGTAACCGTCGCCTTGATATGTGCAGGCATGTCGTCCGGACCCTCGGCGGTGTGAGTAAATGCGGGGTCGTTCTCGGGAGCGAATCTCGTTATCCACTCTTCGAGGTCGTAACGGGCACTCGGGTCTGCATTTTCCTGTATGCAGAGACTGGCTGATGTGTGCTGCACAAACACCGTGCACAATCCGGATTCGACCTTTGCCTGGCGCACCAGGGCTTCCACCTGATCGGTGAATTCATAGAGTCCCTGACCACGGGTGTTGACGTGTAATTGTTCGACCATCTCTTTGCTTCTTCTTGTAGAGCAGTATTCGGGTAAACGTATAGTATCCTACGACTACTCTAGTTCCTTTGCGGCATGCCCGGTTCTAATTCGAAACCAGGAAATTGGCCAGTCCCGAGACCGCAGTTCCATGGCTCTCTGCAGTTCTATGGCCAGGCTGCGGGCTGTCGAATATGAGATTTGGAGAGGCCTCAGTTTTAGCTAATGTCCTGCTAAAACTAGGTAAATTTCCACACGACTTGACATAATTATCGTTTATGGCAAGATTCCGACACGAAAATCATCGACTATTTGGCGTTACCCCCATGGTTTCCATTTGTAAAAGAATTTCCAAGTCCCGGGCATTTCAGATCTTTGTGATCGCGGCCATTGTGTTCAGCAGTCTGCTGATCGGTCTTGAGACCTACCCTGGAATGATGCTGCGCTACGGGAAAACCATTCTGCTACTGGATAAAATCGTTCTCGCCTTATTTACCTTTGAAATTGCAATCAAGATGATTGCCCGCGGACGAAACCCTCGTTTGTATTTCTATGATCCCTGGAACGTTTTTGATTTTCTTATCGTCGCAGTTTGCTTTTTGCCTCTTTGCTTCGAGGCCTTTGCGCCTTTTGGCATAATACGAATTCTTCGTGTCCTGCGACTTATCACCGTTATTCCGCGGATGCAGTTTCTCGTCGGAGCCTTGCTCAAGAGTCTTCCTTCGATTGGTTATGTGACTCTGCTGCTTGTGGTACTCTTTTACGTATATGCCGTTGTCGGGACCTACCTTTTTGGCGCAAATGACCCCATTCATTTTGGCAGTCTGCCGATGAGTATGGTGACGCTGTTTCGCGTTGTTACCCTCGAGGACTGGACCGACGTGATGTACATCCAGATGTATGGCAGCGATTCGTATCAGGCCGAGGCCTATGCTGGTATGACGATTGTCCCCGCGGCTATGCCATTGACTTCCGTCGTGTATTTTCTCTCCTTTGTGCTTTTTGGAACCATGATCGTTCTCAATCTCTTTGTCGGGGTGATTCTAAATGGTATGCAGGAGATTCAGGCGGAAGCCGACCTCGACAAAATTCTCGAGCATCAGCGCCAGGGCAGACTTACTATCGCCGACGAAATGCAACTGCTCACTTCCCAGATACAGACCCTGCAATCAAGCCTTGATGCGATTCAAAAACGAATGCGAGATGGCGAGAGCAGTAGCCGAAGTAAGCGGTATCGTAATCGAAGACATAGAAAGCAGCTCAAAGTGCTACAGGGTGGAAGCGGAGGATAGCCGCACATCACTATTGTATCAAAGGTCTGTGCTGATCGGCACTACGTTCTTTTTTCCGACAATGCGAATTAGATAAGAATCGATCGTTTCCACATCGTGTTGCTGTGGTGACGGTCGAATCCAGCGTAAAGGTTTCGACAAAAGGTTGGTACTCTTACATGAAAGTAGCGCCCATGCGTGAAACTTTTAGTGAGCAGTTGCTTGAGCTTGGGATGTCTCGCATCTCATCATGGACGGCATTTTGTTTGGCGGAAGGAACGTACGACTCGAACAGTTTTGTAAGCGCGGAGCCTGTTGAGGCGGCATTCCATTTGAAGTCGCCCCGTGAAATTGCGTTCACCATGCAATTCCAGGCTCATCCCGGTCTGAGAGTTCACACAAACACCATTATGCTGACTCCGAATTATGCATTCGGCCCCCTTGTTGCTGCGATTACCTGGCCGAGGGACCTCGTTCTATCCCAGGAGATTGTCGCTGCGGTAGAAAAAGCCATCAATTATCCTCCTTGTAGCTGGTTGGATATTCTTGGCTATTCCTCCAAAGCGGATCGTCTCATCAAAGAGAAATTCGCGCCACGAAAACCGGGGACGACCGTTCGGAATGAGCATGAATTGTTGCATGGTCTATTGTCGTATCTGTACGTATTAAGGAAGTCCTCTAACCCGGCCGCAGATCGCTACGCCGATTTTCTGTTCGAGAAAGCAGAAGAGTGGGCAGGATCGCCGATACGCGAAGACGGACTTCCCCCGTTTACCGGGTACACCCCATTTTACAACCTGTTCCAGGTGGCGAATCGCTTTGTGTTCCTGACGAAGAGGGGGGAGGCGCGAAGCTACATCATGGATAACCCATAATGCTCGTCTGAGGATGCAGATACGGTTACTACTGGCGAAGACAGAGTAGTTTTTGAGCCAGACGTTGGATACGACTGGCTACAATTTATTGGGCTACATGCCCCCGACCTATAGTAAGGTCATTAGAGTAGAACATTCTATAGAACTGAGTTTGAACCTGTAAGAATGCAAACAGGGCTTGATGAAGAAAATTACTCCTGATGTGCTGAAGCTCATTCCGCTGGCTATCCTGGCCATTCCGATCGCTTTCATATTTAACCTGTTTCTCCTGCTTTTGCTTTTGGTAAACCCGCGCTCCTGGCAATTTGATAGCAGGGAGGCAGGGGACCTGCTGGAGGCCGAACTTGCTCCATATCGCAGGCTCTCACATGCTGAGTGCACGCAGCTGATAAAGCAGGGCGAACGCCTGAATACGTCTGTCGCTTCCTCAAGGGGCATCGAGTATCAAATTGAAATAGACCTCGACTGGGAGGATCGCATTGGTGATAGCATTCGCGTTCTGGGTTCGATTGATGATGGTCTGCTTCGGGCCTATATGCCTTTGACGAAGTCCTTTGTTGTGCTCCCTCCTGTTTCCTGAGGACTCGTGAAACACCGCTGAGGAGAGGTATGGGTTGGTGGGCAAAAAATAGGGTATGCATGAATTTCTTCACGCATACCCCGTAAACCGTATCTATGAACGTTCACCTCCTGTGGCGTGAGCGCCTTTTCTTCTTCCTCTTTGGTATGGCATCGTCCTGCGGCGGAAGGTTCGCCTGGATTTTTGCCTGCAGAGCGATCAAATGTTCCTCGAGTCGATACAACTTTTGCTCTCGAGCTTTAAGTGAGCAAAGTGACTCTTCATAGTGCATTTGATTTCGCTGTAGTCGCTCTTCTCGTTCAATGAGTTCCTGCAAAAACTCTTCAAGCTCTGCACGCTCTTCCGAGTTGGCCTCGTCGGTGCACGGGCACGATATGACCTCTGCCGACTCTTCTGACACCGGAGAATCGCTCTCTCTTCGGTTCCACTCCAGAGCTTCGTGAGGAGTTCGTAGATAGGGAACATAGAGGTTGGGAAAAAGTTCCTCCAGCAGGGGATCTCTGATGATTGTTACCGCCAGGCTAACCAGAGCTTGCCAGGAAAGTACTGGCGCATCGTCGTTTAATGCCGATCGTATCTGCCATACGTCGCCGTCGATATGTTGCAGAGAAATCTCGGAATCGACCGATATCGCATTGCACTTTTTCAGCATGCTTCGCACGTCAACAGGTATCGCCCCTCCGAAGTATTCACCGATTTTTTCTACACGAGCCTTCATGCTGCGTTTCTGCGCCTGACTGCTGCGCAGGCGCAACTGACGTACGGCGGTGTAGGGATATCTACGAGAGGTTTCGTTATTTCTGATAACCTCAACAGCCAGCCGTACTAATGTTTGCAGGGTCAGCAGCGGGCTCTTCTTCGAGTCCATTCGTTTGACCATGTAGCTGTCGCTGGTATCCGCGATTGCGCAAAGAAACAGCTTTGCCTGACGACTAAGGGAAACTTCCCAGGCGTAATGATGAGGATCGCTCATTGTTCTTCCTTTTGTTAGAGATTGAAAACCGTATGCCCACCGCATCCCCTTTTGAGGCGATGCGATGATCGCTTTCATCTACCCGAACACATTGGAAAAGAACGAAAGAGTGCGGACCCTCTGGAACCGCTGCTCTTGTTCAGGGTAAGAACTGCTTTGTTGCCAAACAACGGGTGGTAAAGATTGCCGCAGGACTGAGAAGTAAGGACCGGCTGCCTTGTGGATTTGAGGAGGAAGGGGCGGTGGCTGCGAATTCAGGCCGCAGCTTCACCAAATACAGAGAGAGCTTCTTATGCGATTCTTAGAATTGGGCGTTCGAAGCACCAGGGAAGCTAATTATTTGTTTTCGGAGCCAAAGGTCGCAAGCTCCGCTAGTACTGCCTGGAAGTTGTCGAAACGAGAGCTAAGGATGTCCCCGGACGCACAGGCTTCGCGAACGGCGCAGCCCGGTTCTACGGTGTGCGAGCAGTTTCGAAACTGACATTGTTCGGCGGTTTCGGCGATATCGGTAAAACCGCTCTGGATCTGTGCAGGATTCAGATGGCACAAGCCGAACTGAGTGACACCGGGGAGATCAATTAGCACCAGGGCGTCGGCGTTTTCTCTGGGATAGTGATATCCCATCCCCTGACTGGTTGTTTGCCGACCCTGTCCGGTTTTTGTGCTCACCTCATTTGTGCGGGCAAGTGCTTCCGGAATCAGCCTGTTTAGACTGGAGCTTTTGCCGACACCGGACATCCCGAGAAACGCAATCGTTCGTATTGAAGGGTCCATGATTTTTTCGAGGATTAAATCAAAGCCAGCTCCGCTCGCAGCACTTACCCGCAGGATGTGATTTCCAATTGACTCATAGTAACGCAGGACTTCAGTGATGCTCTGCATCTCTTCTTCTAGATCTATCTTATTGATTACTATGCTGCAGGGCACTGCCTGATTCCTTAGTTCGCAGAGCATGCGATCGAGGACGTTGGTGTTGAACAGGGGCGGAGGAGCGGTGACGATAAAGGCATGATCGATGTTTGCGGCCAGGTTCTTATGTCTGTTCGCATGACTTCTCTGTATCAACGAGCGTCTTAGGCAGGTTTCCTCTACTAGTATCTCGCCGTGACTTTGTTCACCATCCGACGATTCGTTGATGCGATAGCGAACGAAATCTCCGATGGCGGCATCAAGCGAACTGTTTGCTCGCTTTCCCTTAAGCGTCAGGCCTTCGCTGCTAAGAATCCAAAGGTATCCTCGGGTAAGCGAAATGACCTGGCCTTCAGCTATCATACACGTAGCCCTCTGCTGGTACCTGCCGATGAAACAACGCTATGGCGAGCGGGCCTGAGATACACTCCTGCCAACGTATCAGAAGAATGCTTTAGCCCCCGAAGTACTAGTCATAGCGTCGTGATGGTGTCGGGACAGCGAGACACTCATTTGAACCATCATTAAAAAGGAATTTGATTGTGATTGGTGCCTGCGCATCGAGCACATGGGCTCGCTCCGGAATGTCGTAGTGTGCTCGGTTTCCATTCGGGCAACATACCCGATTACGACCTGACAGAATTTTTACGCCATCACGGTTCAGGACTTCAATACCCGTAACCCTTGTCCAGTAGCTTCGCGGCATGAGTATCACCGGGTTGCCGGTATTATCAGATTCCGGCTTCCAAAGACGTCCGCCACCACCATCGACAAAATCTCCAACGATATTGCAGCCCGGGTTTGAAGGAGTTGGCGCAGGCGGGGGTGTTTGGGAAATGCTGCTCGTGCCGCGTGGTGTAATCAGACTGTCGCTGCTGGCGATAGCCCGCAAACTGACTTCGTTCACCGAGTTGTCCAGTCCGTACACAGTGACACGGGCGGATTGTCCGGCTGCCGCTTTTCGGTATACGCCAATTTCACCTGTCGTGAATCCGCGGAAGTGCCCCGTGAACGGTATACCATCCGCAGGCCCCAGAGGCACCACGGTGAAGTTTCCATCCTGAAGAAGGATGTAAGCGGTATTGAAACCATTCTCCGTTCGCACGACAACGGGATCATCTGTTCCGTTTCCATCAAAATCAACCGGGTCGATCGGAACGTCCAGTCCGGCAATTCCCCAGGGGACACTGGCAGTCCGCTTGTCATGCAGGGAGTAACTAAACCAGGTGTGTCCTCCGGCAACACTTTGTGCCACGACGAGGTCATCACAGCGGTCACCGTTGATATCAGCCGCAAAAATCGCATCACCGATCAGACCGAACTGTGTGGCAACCAGGGTGCCCTGCGGAGCGACCCGAGAGCCTGACATAATGCTGTACCAGGTGAGGCCACCAGTGTTTGCGTCGCCGCGAACCACGGTGACATCGTCTTTGCCGTCACAGTCGAAGTCACCCACAATGGGGGTGTCTCCGTTTGCACCGAGAACCACTCGATATGCGGAGCCGGTTGTAGTTCTCAAAAACCAATCGAGGAATCCATCCGATCGGAGTCGAACGACAATGGGCTCCATGCGGAGATCGCCGTCAGTGTCTCCGTACAGGGCTACATCATTCGAGAATCCGAAAAACGTGGAATACACCTGCCCGTCTGCATTCTCGACAATCCACTGCTTTGCCGCGCCATTTATTCTGGTAAAGGGAAAGTCGCTGCGCAGACTTCGGTCAAAATCACCGGGCACCGCCCCTCGGGAAAACTGGGCGCTCTTTGTTGGCAGGGCCAGACTTGGAAAACCCGAGTTTGCAACGTTGAGCGCTGCGAGTCCCGGTACCTGAAGGTTGTTGAACTGAAGTAATTCGGAGGTCGCCACGTCAAATGTCTGCAGGCTGGGGTGGAAGCTTGCAAAATCATCGGCACCATCATTTTCGACATCGGTCACGATAAGCCTGTCTCCCGGCATTCCGGAGGGAGCCGGAAAAACAAATACTTCTGCATTATCGCCGCGCACGAAAACCTGGTTCGTGCTCGGTCTGTACACCGCTGGTTGCGCTGCACGGTTCCCGTCGAAGTCGCCAGGGATTGGAATGTCTCCGGGAAGACCAAAAGGCCACTCGATGTATCCACGGGAGCTCCTTCTGACACGCCAGACCATGTCGTATGGATTGACCAGCGCGAGATCCGCGAGATTGTCTCGGTCGTAGTCCGCAACAACGGGGATGTCACCGTCACGACCACCAAATCGAACGAAGCGCGGCGGTCCAAAAATCTGACAATTTGAGATTGTCCAGATGCCCTGCTGAGGATCGTAGGTTGCCAGATCCGTGCAATTGAAACCGGAGTAGCGTGCCGGAACCGGGATCTGTCCCGCTGCCCCAAACAATACGCGCACCGACTGTCCTCCACTGAAGAGGACGTTCCATTCGCCTGTCGAGCGGTTAAAGACAGCCTGGTCTGCGACTCCGTCTCCGTTGAAATCCCCCGCCGCGGGAACATCGCCCACGTTGCCCACAGCATTACCGCCGGGTGTCTGATTGAAGGAGCTAAAGCGGACTTTGAAGGTCGCAGTAGCCGGATCGAACACCACGAGGTCTCCGAAGGTGTCCCCATCGAAATCCTCAATATCCGCTGCCGCTTCCTGAAGCGGCAGGCAAAGCAGAAAAGCGAATATGAATCGTACAAAAGGCGCTGAAAATCGAAAGAGCGTGCGGGCTGACATGATTGAACTACCGAAGTTTTTTGGTTTTTCTGGTGTTCCATCTCAACATGTGAAAAAGCACCCTGTAAAGATGCTAAATTGTTCTTCGTGCGCAAACGCACCACTGATACTATCTGTGGAGTTGGACACATTGCGGCTGTGGATGCTCGGAGGCGAACTGCCTGAAAGGGAGCAATTGGATTGGAACGAGATGCCTGTAGGGAAATAAAAAAAGGGCCGCAGATCCGGGGAAGTTCTGCGACCCTCGAGAATGGGAGCATTATCGTAAAGGTTACAATATAGTTATTCTCCCCCTGCCCAAAACTGTGCGAATTAATAATAATCGGAAAGACGATGATAAGGCGCGCTGTCTTTTTTGAGTGTAACTAACCGAAAAGACGAGGTTTATATGAAGACAACATCGAAAATGGAGGATTGCGTCACCCGGGGCCAGCAGGAGCTGTCGATTGCTGTCTGTGAAAATTCGGGATCTTTCGTGGATTGTGAGGCTGATATGACGAGGAAACCACTGCGGGGCTTTCGGGATGAAGGCATCGGGGGATTTACATTTATAGAGTTGGTTGTGGCTCTGGCGATCCTCGGTATTCTTGCCTATCTCAGCTTGTCTAACTACCGGCACTTCAAGACTCGAGCGGCCAATACGGTTGCCCTCTCTGATTACCGAAATTTGAAAATCGGTCTTACTGAGTTAAGCGAGGATCCGGATAGTGATATGGCTTTTTTCTCCTTCGGGGTAACCGGACCGGATAGTTTCACAAGTGCCCGGCATCTTGTTGTCAGCTCTCGAGTTCGGGTTAACTATGCGTATCATTGGTCATTCAACCTCGGTCCAATTCGGGTGCTCTACATACTACTCGAGTTGAGGCATCTGGATGGCGACCTGACCTACCGTTATTGGAATATTAACGGCACGATAAGCGAACAAGTTATTCAGGATTAAGCATGGCTAAGGATGATAGTTATTCAGACCTCATCGCTGAGGGGCTCGATGAGCTAAACGCGCAGGAAAATTTCGATGCTACGAACTTAAAGAAAGAGGAGCGTCGACCAAAGCATAAGAAATCTGCCCTGGCCCGATATGGCTTGCCGCTCGGGTTGTGTGTATTGGGTTTAAATCTTCTCGTTTCGATATATTTCGCGGCCTCATCAGAGTCGTCAAAAACAAGGGAGGAGGCGGATTCAGAATTGCAGAACGCGTACGCCAATGAACCTGCCTTTGAGGCGGTTGCTCCGGTTTTGAGTGCTCCGCCAGCAGAAGGCTCCTCTCCTGCTTCAGCCGAGCTTGCTGCACAGATAGATGCAATTCGAGCTTCTCTTCCTGAACAGCTCCGCAACGCCTGGCCTGAGTCTGCGGATTTTATTCCAAATGGTTCCGGCTTTACCTACTCCGGCACGGAAGACCCAGCGCTGAAGACCCAGCGCTGAAAACCCAGCACTGAAAACAAGGTGAAGTAGGCCCTGGGGATCAGACGTACGTCCGTGCTCTAGCCACCGCTGCTCTGATGCTGCGGGCCAGAGGGCGTGCCGTTCCGGGAAACGGATTCGAGTATGTTTTTCCAATTGTCCTGGAAGGTGGCGGTTATAGATTCGGCATCAGAAACTATCGCCGGATCGAGATCGAGGGCAACACAAATAGATCCTGCATACCTGGTAAATCCAAACGCAAGTCCCTGGTTTCTCATCAGGGCAGGAACTCCACTGTTACTTTCTATTTCTACCCCGCCAAGAAACTTTACACTTTTGCTTGCGGTCATAGAGCTGCAAATCAGATGCGTTCTGCGGGCTGCACTCTCCGACATTCTTCGCCTTATGCAGTCAGGGAGACGGGCATTGAGGTGAGCTAGGAGGGCGTAGGCACCAAATGATCCGCGCTCCCGAATTTTTTTTGTCCTGCGGGCTACCGTTGCGATGTGCTCTTCAAGGGTATTGAGTGCAAGGGGGAGTCGAACCCCAACACCGGTCAGGTGATTTCCCAGCGCCTCTTTGTTTTCCCGGCTCCGCAGGTTTACCGGCATAATGATGCGCAGGTCACCCAGTGGTGCAGAATGCCGAATGTGGTACAAGCGCGCGGTGTAACTCACGAGGGCGAGCATCAAATCATTTACGCTGACGTTGAAATGTTTTCTCACCGCCGCGACCTGCTCAAACGGCAGGCTAAACTGTTTGAGAAGGCGCTGGGAGGAGTTTTTTCCGGTGAACGGACTTTGCACGCTTTTGCGCAGCCCGTCCCTGAGAAGTCGAAGAATGCTTGACCACACACTGAAT
>JAUIMJ010000147.1 GCA_030433295.1 bacterium
AGAACCGCTCCCTCCGCAGCATGCACGCCGGGAGCGACGATAGACTTTGCCGCCAGCCACACGCGATCTTCGAGCCGTATCGGGGATATCTTCAAGTCAAAGTTCTCAGCCGTCCAGTCGTGGTTTCCCGTACAAAGATACACGCCCTGGGATATGCAGCTGTGTGAGCCAACCTCAACCGGCGCCAGGTTGTCGATCCAGACCCCCTCGCCTACCCAGGTAAATTCACCCAGCACAAGACGCCAGGGAAACTTGACGTTAACGCCCGGTTTGATTCTGACGCCCCGCCCGACTTTTGCACCAAACAGGCGAAGGACCTCAACCTTCAGCGCGGAGAAGGGGAGAAGGTAACTCCTCAGCAGCGGAGCACCGACAAAGAACCAGGCAGTTTGCTTAAATTTTGAAGCCCCGGGAGTGTATTCACCAACACTGTAGCCGTCCAAGCGCATAAAGCATCTCTGAAAAAAGTAATATGAAAGTAATTCATACTATGTCTGCACCCGGCTAGACCATGCCAATCTGTTGCCGGAGCGAGGTAAAAAGCACTTTTCCGAAACAGGGCTGTAACGTGCAGCCTGCTTCTGTCAGCCACGGCAGCGAATTCCCTCTATCTTCGCCCAAAATACCTTTTCAAAGGGCAGGAATGGCCTGCCTGCACAGTTTGAGGTAGTATTGCGCCGACTTCTAATCCACAGGTAAACGATCAGGGATCCTATGAGTGAACATTTCAGTATTGGCGTAATACAAACCGCGATCACCGGGGATTCAGACAGTACCTGTGACCGCTATGAGCACCTCATCGCTGAAACCGCGAAGGCCGGTGCCCAGATAATTTGTATTCAGGAACTGTGTAACAGCAAGTATTTCTGCAGTGTGGAAGACCATCGCTTTTTTGAACTCGCAGAGGCCGAGGACGGACCGCTGGTGAGCAGGTTTCGTGGCCTTGCACGCAGTCTCTCGGTTGCCCTTGTCATTCCGTTTTTTGAACGCAGAGCTGCAGGGGTCTATCACAATTCCGCTGCCGTGATCGATGCTGACGGTTCACTCCTGGGGGTCTATCGAAAAATGCATATCCCCGATGATCCGCTCTACTACGAAAAGTTTTATTTCACTCCGGGAGATATAGATCCGGGCTACCAGGTCTTTAAAACGAAGTACGGAACCGTCGGAGTCCTTATCTGCTGGGACCAGTGGTATCCCGAAGCGGCACGGATTACGAGCCTGATGGGCGCAGAAGTTCTGTTTTACCCTACGGCAATCGGCTGGCACCCGGCCGAGAAGGAAGAGTTCGGTCAACAGCAGAAAAGCGCCTGGCAGACGGTGCAGCGCAGTCATGCAATTGCGAATGGTATCTACGTGGCAGCTGCCAATCGGGTGGGCTTCGAGGAAACCGAAAACACCGACGGTCTCGAATTTTTCGGTGGCTCCTTTATCTGCGATCCAGGGGGAACGATGCTGGCAGAGGCTTCTGATAAAGAGGAGTTCCTCGTCGCCAGATGTGAACGCAAAGCCATTGAAGAAAGCCGTCAGTTGTGGCCATTCCTGCGGGATCGACGAATCGATTCCTATGCCTCAATAGTCAAACGTTGGATTGATTAAGATGTACCGCATGCCTGCTGAGTGGTCCCCGCATTCCGCGACATGGATTGCCTGGCCACACGAAGAGAGTGACTGGCCCGACCGCTTTTCACCAATAAAATGGGTATACTGTGAAATCGTGCGCGCGCTACTGCAAAGCGAGCCGGTGTATATACTTTGTCACAGTGCCGATATTAAGAACGAGGTCAGCAATTGCCTGCGGGAGTGCGACATTCCCCTTAACAATGTCGCACTTGTCGACGCTCCTAACGATCGCAGCTGGCTCAGGGATAGCGGAGGAATTTCCGTCTTTGATGACGCACAGCGACTGCACTGGCTCCAGTGGCGCTTTAATGCCTGGGCAAAGTACGATAACTACGCGAGCGACGCCCGGGTACCTGAGGTTCTTTCAACAATCAGCGAGATTCCTATTGCACACGCGAAAAGCAAGAGTGGCGATGCCATCGTGCTGGAAGGAGGTGCGATCGATGTCGACGGCGAAGGAACCCTGCTTACCACTGAAGAGTGCCTTCTCTCCCAGGTGCAGGAGAGAAACCCGGGATTTTCCAGAAATGATTACGAAGAGTATTTTGCGCAGTATCTCGGAGTATCAAAAACTATCTGGCTTCACGGCGGAGTCGACGGAGACGATACGCACGGACATGTAGACGATGTCGCCAGATTTGTCGGGCCTGCGACCGTTGTCACGGTACTCGATGAGGACCGTTCGGCCCCTCATTATCAGACGTTACAAAATAATATTGAGATCCTCTCAAACGCTGTGGACGCTAAGGGTCGACCGCTGGATGTGCATATCCTTCCCATGCCTGCGGCGCGAAGATACCAGGGGGAAGTGTTGCCCGCCAGCTACGCCAATTTTTACATCGCCAATACCTGCGTTCTTGTTCCGACTTTTAATGACGAGAAAGATTCATTCGCTCTTGAAGTGCTCAGTACGCTCTTCAGCGACAGAAAAGTAATCGGCATTCATTGCTGTGATCTGGTTATTGGCCAGGGAACCCTGCATTGTCTGACGCAGCAGCAGGTCGCAGCGGGAAAAGAGTAGCTAGAGCAGCTCCTCCAGATTTGCTGCAAGCTCTGCCCGTATGGCAAAAAATGTATCGTTGTGCCCCGATCCCTCCGCCACAATCTTCCTGCATTGTCCCCCACCGCGATACGCCAGAGCCAGGCGGTTCAGATGTGAACTGTCGACGATGGTATCCTGCGTGCCATGAACCAGTATGAGGTTGGTCTTCTGAAGTGAGCCGACGTAGGTCTCTGTCGGAAGGCGATACCAGAGAAAACGCGAAAGGTAACGAAACAATTTTTTGGATTTCACCAGCGTCAGCAAATCGTTGAATGTTGAAATCAACAGCAGGGTATGCGGGGATACCTCTGCTGCGAGGCGTGCCGCCACCGGGCCTCCCAGAGAGTAGCCCAGTATGATTGCTCTGTCGGGGCTGAGTTCTTCACGTTCGGACACGTACGACCAAAACGCGTCACTATCACGATAAAACCCCTTTTCGCTCGGCCAACCGCTGCTACGACCGAAACCTCGATAGTCAATTCCGTAGCTGGTGATTCCCATGAAGGAGAACCAGAGTTGAAGGGCAAGAAAACTCTCCAGCGAGCCCCCGTTCCCGTGAAAGATCAAGGCAACAAAATCCTGCTTCTCCTCATAGGGATCTGCAGGTAAACGCCAGACCTCGAGTCGCTTCCCATCACTGGCAGTAATAAAGTCACTTTCTACTCCATGAGGGATATCGCGTGTTTTTGATAGTGAACCCAGCCGGAAAAACTTTCTAAGCAATGAGGGAACGAGAGCCGGAAAAAGCAGAAAATCCTGACAGAGAATGACGAAGGCCAGAAAACCAAGAATGTAAACAATGATTTCAAGCATACCGCGTTACGAAGATAGATTATGCTTCTGCTTCAATGAAAATAGTACGAGTTCCAGAATACCATGAATCGAAGTGTTCTGCCTGTGACTACTGGATTCTGCTTTCACATGTATGGCAAACTAAACTGAGGGAAAGGGCCGCGTATCCCCTTGCCTTAAGGTGCACTACTCCCAGAATTCTTTTTTATCGTATGAAAAAACGACCAAGTATTCAGACACAACGGCTTCTGCTGCGCCCGTTTGGGGCAGAAGATGCTTCTTCGCTTGAGCAATTAGCCTCTGACAGAGCGATCGCAGACACGACCGTCAATATTCCCCATCCCTACAACAGTGAAATGGCGCATGAGTGGATCTCCAGCCACCAGCCTCGCTTTGAGGCCGGGGAACTGATTTCCTTTGCTGTTACCGAGGCAGTATCCGACACACTCGTCGGGAGTATTGGCCTGAACATAGAGAAAGCCTCTGAGCGAGCTGAATTAGGATATTGGATTGGTCGTCCGTTCTGGGGGAAGGGCTATGCCACAGAAGCGGCTACTGCCGTCACCGAGTACGGATTCTCAGAGCTCTCGCTCCACCGCATATACGCCGGCTGCTTCGCACGCAATCCCGCGTCGGCGAAGGTTCTGCAAAAAATCGGAATGACGCTCGAAGGACGCTCACGTGAACATGTGAAGAAATGGGATACTTTTGAAGATATTGATCAGTACGCAATGCTTTTCAGTGATCTGCTCTAACAGGGATCTACCCTGAGAAAACAAAGCTTCCCGCTCCCCGTAAACTGCAGCGCCATGGATTGCACAGTAGCACAGTCGGGTAAACCCGCCGCAGCACGGTATCAGTCAATGACGTCAGCAGTAATTATTGCTAATGTTGATCCCAGCATTCAACTTTTCAACAGGACCTAAGTAATGATTTCAGCGATTGAAGCCCTACAAAAACTTCAAAAAGGAAATAAGGATTATGTAGCGGGCGTGCGGGAGCGCAGCCTGTATACGAATGAGAGCAGACGAGCCGAGTTGCTTGAAGGCCAGGAACCCTTTGCAATTATCGTCGGCTGTTCGGACTCTCGAGCGCCAGCCGAAATAATCTTTGACCAGGGTTTGGGTGATCTTTTCGTGATTCGAGTCGCTGGCAACATTGTCGCACCCTCTCAGGTTGGAAGTGTTGAGTTTGCCGCGGAACATTTTGGAACCCGTCTGGTCGTGGTTCTCGGCCATTCAAACTGCGGTGCGGTCACAGCAACCGTGGACCAAATCAAGAGCTCAGCCAAAGAGAGCTACTCAAACGTCGCAAGCATCGTTAACAGAATCCGCCCCGCAGTGACGGAACTCGTGATTTCCAATACCGGCGACAATGAGGAAGATTTACTGAAGAGAGCTATCAGATCAAATATTCGCGCATCGGTAGATCACCTGCGCCATGGCTCCCGAATCCTTGAAGATCTAGCAATGAATGATGGACTCCTGGTCGTCGGCGCAGAATATTCCCTTGAAACCGGTGAAGTCGATTTCTTTGAAGGGGTTCCCGAGTAGGGCAAAAAATTTTCCCGGCGACTTCCTTTTTCATTTCAGTACCCCTTTAAAAAACCGCCGTCGATCGCTATCGAGGTTCCCGTAATGAATTTCGCTTTCGATGAGGCGAGGAAGGTAACCAGAGCCCCCAGGTCATCCGGATCGCCAAATTCCTTTTGCGGACTTATGTTTTTCCACTGATTGAGAATCTCTTCCGAAGTGGTCTTTAGCGATTCTGCATACTGCTTCGAAAGATTTCGACACAATGGCGTATCAAAGTAACCCGGGCAAATCACATTGGCGGTAACTCCCGACGTTGCATACTCCGAAGCGATACATTTTGAAAAGGCATTGAGACCCGTTCTCAGCGTGCTCTGAATAACAGAGGTCTTTTCCGGTTCAAGACCAAAGACTGAGCCGATGTAGATCAGCCTGCCAAACTTCTGCTGCTGCATATAGGGCAAGACCTCACGGCTCAGCGCAATGACCGGGTTCAGTATCAGGTTTATTCCCTGAATCCAGTCCTCATCAGTGGCCACGGAAAAAGGATGCGTCGGAGGATGACCCGTGCAAACAATCAGAATATCAATGTCCCCTACAAACGAACGTGCCTGGGGAACCACACTCTGCAGATCATCCGCCCGGCTCAGATCCGCGGCAAAACCAAAGATCGTTCCGCCTGCGCTCTCTGCCGAGTCCGCAATGTCTTCGGCTATTGATGTCACCGCAGTCGCAACATGCTCATCGCTTCGAGAACAAATAACAACATGCGCTCCCTCCAGCGCAATGCTTCTGGCACAGGCATAGCCGAGTCCGTAGCTTCCTGCTGTGACCAACACTCGTTTGCCGGAAAGATCAAGTTTCATCGCGGGTAACCAGATTCAGAAAGGGTGTTCACTATCTTGACGATTAACTTCAATTTTTAAGATTTGGACTAGTATTCCATTATTTTGATACGCAAGTCCAAGGCTTCCACAAGGCGAGCAGCAGCAAACTGAGGGCGATTCGTGTTGCTCTCTGCACTGAACTTGAGTTCCCTTGATCCAGCATTTCTGTGATTTCCCGAAATGATAACGTCCTGTCAGGCGGGTTTTTGTGCCTTCCGCTCCGGCGATCTGGTATTTGCTCCGCTTTTCAGTATACAGTCACCACCATTACGGCTCTTTCCTAATTTTTTGTGTCAAAGATGGTTCCTTTCTCGGTGCTGGTAAGCCGCTGCCAGCACCGAGAAACGGCAGTTTCTAGGTTTCCGCTACCAGCGCAAAGCCCTTGCTCGTTGCAAGTGGTCAATGGCGCATTCTTCACCCTGGCAGGAGAGACATCAGTGGCAAAACAAAAGGTTCGGATTAGCAGTATCTCGGTTCGCGACATTCGCGTTCCGACTTCGGATTCTTCATCGGGTTCTGATGCATTTCACAAGAACCCGGACCCTGACTACAGCGCCGCATATTTGGAGATCTCAACAAACATCCCCAATTTGAACGGCGTTGGCTTCGTGTTCACAATCGGCAATGGTAATGATCTGGTTTGTCGGGCTATCGAGGCATACGCACAGCCCCTGGTCGGCTGTTCACTTGGCGTCTTCACCAGTAACCCCGGCGCGTTCTGGAAGAAGCTTAACGATCATCCACAGCTTCGTTGGCTGCGAGACGGAATAAACCGGATGGCCTTCGGCGCGCTTATCAACGCTCTTTGGGATCTGGTTTCAAAGTATCACAACAAACCGCTTTGGCAGCTCCTGGCTGAGATGCCCTCCGAAGAGCTCGTCAATCTGGTCGACTTTCGCTACCTGCGGGATGCCCTTACGCCGGAAGATGCCTTCGCCTTGCTGGAGAGGCGTTTTCAGGGGCTCGACCACCACGTCGCTTCGGTCATCGCAGCGGGTCCACCGGCGTATTGCACGGCAGGCTGGTCGGGACTTGAACTCGATGATGTGGAGCGACGAACGCGTCATGCCCACGACGAGCTTAAGCTTCCTGCGATCAAGGCGAAGGTCGGTCTCGACATCGAAGCCGATCGTGCTCGCATGGAACGAATTAGGAGTGTGATCGGGGAAAACGGCAAGCTCGGCGTTGATGCCAATCAATGGTGGGGTGCTCCCGATGCGATCGCACACATGGAAGCACTTGCCGATCTCAATCCCTGGTTCATCGAAGAACCAACGCATCCTGACGACGTTTTTGCCTACCAGGATATCGCTCGTGCGCTTCGGCCACGTGGTATTCTGATTGCAGGCGGGGAGCATGCTTCGGGTGCGGTGAGTTTCAAGAACTTGCTGCGAGCTGACGCCCTTGATCTCGTGCAAATCGATGTTGCCCGGGTTGGCGGCGTTAATGAGCTTCTCGCAGAGATCCTTCTCGCTGCAAAGTTCGACAAGCCGGTTTGTCCTCATGCGGGAGGAATCGGTCTTTGCAACGGTGTTCAGCAACTGACGATCTTCGATCAAATCCGCGTCGGCGGGCAGAGAGATGATCAGATTTGCGAATGGATTGACTTTCTCCACGACGGAGACACCATGTTGACTCCGGTCGAAATCAAAGACGGACGATACTGCGTGCCTCAGGTTCCGGGCTTTTCCTGGGAGATGACACCGTCATTTCTCGACGCCCACGAATTCCCGAACGGAGATGTCTGGCGAGATCGGCAGGAGCACTTTGCTCTTCGCTACGCATAGAGGTTCTTTCCGCGAACAACTTCGTATAGTCGGCGACGGTTTCAGAGGAATCTGAGAAAGAGGGTCAGCTAGAGCAGCAGAGGGATTTCATCGTCCTGAAACTGCTCTAGTCTGAAGCCTCGGCTTTCTTAGCCCCTCTCTGTTTTAACTGCCGCTTCCGTTTCCAGAGCACAGACGTACGTCCGTGCGTAAAAGCATAAAGGGCCCCCTCTGAAATAAAAAAGCCGTCGACTCGCAGTAGTCTGCAAGTCGACGGCTGATGTAAACCGAATGAACGGTGTCAGCAGAAGGCTCAGGCCGCGGCGCCCCATGGGACGATACGCGTCAACAGTTCCTCGTAGGTGTCGACGAATCCCATGTTCTTGCCACGCACTTCCTGAAACACCGCCAACTGGGCATCAAGCCAGTCGTGAAGTTGCTTGTTATCAGGGTTTGCCTCCTTGTAGGCCTGGACCGTGAGATCCCAATGAATGGTGTCATCATACGCATTGCGCGTGCCACCCACCGTTTCATCACCGTCGTTCTCAAGGGCGCGAAGCAACATGCGATCTGCAGTGCCGAGCGTCATCTCGAGAATCACGCCGCCGTCGAGGGTGTACATAGCCGATGGCATATCTTTGCCATTCGTTTGCTTGTAACCCATGTCGACCCAAATCTGGTCCATGTCGCCTTCAACACCGAGGTGCTCAAGCAAACGTGCACCAAAGAGTCGCAGGACATCCGGCGTATCGGCGTCGACATCAGTTCCCCGATCGCCGTCGATGTCGTTGGCCAGCGTGATAACCTGGTCCTGACGGATGATCGCCTTCTGCATCGCACCATACGCATTGTCGGCGATGTAATGGTCGACTGTTCCGCTGAGATTCTCCATACCGTCGAAGAAATCGTCAGGCAGAAGACCGATGACCAGATCAACTTCCTTGGTCCATTCCGAGTAGTAGTCATTGCCATACGGCTGACGGTCGGTGAACTTGGTCTTGCCGAGAATGAACTTCAGAATCCCGGCAGCCAGGGCGTCTTCGTCGTGCTGGGTCGGCTTCAGCGCCACGTGACCGACGACGTCTGCACCGGCCGCATCAAGCAGTTGCAGCCACAGGCGCACGGCGTAGGCAAAGCGCACCATCGGAGTATTCATCTCCGTATGGAACACACCATCAGCACCGAGTCGTCGAGCCGATTTGTCCTGGCAATACGGAGACATCGGCATCGGTCGCACCGTGGTATGCGTTCCGTGAGGACGCACGTTACAGTAGACCTGTAGCTTGGTCCGCAGGGTCGCGTTTCCTGACTTTCCAAGAATCGGACCTTCCGAGCCGTCTTCCTGTGCAACAACTCCGGCACCACGAGTCGACCATTTGACCATGGGGTAGGGGAGCTTTTGCAGCCAGTCGAGCTGGGCAAGCTTCAAATCGTGCCGCGACTGAGCGTCGAACGGCAGGGAAAAGTAGGGAAGACCGAGGGCGTTCGCAGCGCCGAGGGCTCCGAGCAGGGAGAAGCGATCACAGGCTGGCTGGATGATTGGTTTGACCGTGACGCCGTCGACCGGCTCATGATTACCACCCTGCCAGATAATCGCCTCAGGATGTCCTTCCACCTGAACATCGGCTCGGGGGTAAATTCCATCGAGGTATCGCAGGAGTCGACCGCGTTCAGTCGCAGCCTCCTCGCGCGCCAGTTCCATCATATCAATGTCGAGACGTGAATTAGCCATACGTAAGCCTTTCTGGGCTAGGAGATTTTCTTTCGCATAGATTCTCAAGCTGCGGTGAGAACGAAAGAAATTTCATAAAAGCAGCTGGACAAGTGAATAACCTTTTCTTTTCAGAGCGGGCTACTTCTTGCAGATAATTAACGGCATCCACAAAAAGTAGTTCCACGAGGCTACTCATATCAAAATTCGACCACAGTGATACCACTTCTGTCCCAAAAAACAAAAGCCCCGACTTCGGATACTCAATTCACAACGGCCTACCTAAGGCCCCAAAATAACTATACGAATTTTAGGAACGAAATCGCATTGCGCCAAAAATGTCTTAGCCGGGGAGAGAGAGACGGGCCGCCGCCTCTTCGGGTGTATTTAAATCTATTTCTGAATCGATAGGACTGCGCCGTATTTCTCCGTCAATATACCCGGTGAGCCACGCACCTATCCCGGCCTGCGGACTTCTCACGGTGCATCTTCCCCCGCAAATCTCCAATGCGACAAACTCGTCCACCGCAAGTGCCGGGCGGTCCTGATACTCCCTCAGGAATTCCTCAAATCGAAAACGACGGGCCATTGGTTTCAAGGCACCATCAGCAACGCCCTGATCGTCGTGGACATTCATAACAAAGGGCAGCACTCCAAGTCCTTCGAGCATGATGTAGTCCCAACCTTCTGACCGGGTAAAGGACTCTGAATCACTCATTGCGAGGTCTGCCAACCAAATGGTCCCTGCACTGCTACCGGCAAAGGGCAAACCAGAATCGAGATACCGAAGGAATGTATCTGCGAGATTTCTGCTCCGCAGGACGTCGAGCATGTAACGAGTATCCCCCCCGAGAACAAACAGGCCGTCTGCGCTACCGAGAATCGATTCCAGCTCTTCCGGAGTTGTCTCGCTCTGGCCCTCGGGCAACTCACCAAGATAGATCGTGGTAGTCGCGCAACTCAGGTCCGCGAACGTTTGTTCCATGAAATCCAAAGCCCGAAGGTTAGGATGAACGCCGTTTCTATGAGCTGTCGGCAGAAGCGCAATTCCGGGTTTTCCACCTTTGACACCATTGCGGTGAAGCAGCTCTACGAAATAACGATAGTGCTCGATCATCCGCAAATCACTGGGATTCCCTCCCCCGATACAGTAGAGCCTGCTCTC
>JAUIMJ010000148.1 GCA_030433295.1 bacterium
TCCGCCTCAGCGCAGGTGGTAGGTCAGACACCACCCCTGCCACTCAACTAAGCGAGACGTCGCTGCGCGGGTCTTGGAGCTAGGCGCTTGCGGCGACGACCCTTGGTGAGGATTGACCGGCGGGCGTGTAGGATTCCACTGCTTTTTTGACAATGGCTTCCTCGTCAAAGCCACAGAGGTTATACAGCTCATCCTGGGTGCCGTGCTCAACAAAAAAGTCCTCGATTCCCAGTCGATGCACTGCGGTATTTGCCAGGAGATTTTTGTCTGCGAGATACTCGACAACAGCACTGCCAAAGCCACCCTGTCTGACATGATCTTCCACCGTGATTATCACCGAGTGACTCTGTGCGATTTCTGCGATCAGCTGTTCGTCCAGTGGCTTTACAAAGCGGGCGTTAATGACACTGCTTGGAATTCCTCTACGTTCGAGCTCGGCAGCCGCTTTGAGGCAGGAATAGACGCAGTGCCCAAGGCCGAGCAATGCTACTCCGCCTTTTCGCGCTGACTTCAGAACTTCAGCCTTACCCAATTCAATCGGCGTGCAGGATTGCGAGACACAATCAGCACCGAATCCTTTACCGCGAGGATAACGGAAGGCAATCGGACCCTCAGTGTGCTGGCAGGCAAATCTGCACATGGCAGCCAGCTCTATCTCATCCTTAGGGGCGAGAAAGGTCATGTTTGGAAGCGAACGAAGATAAGAAATATCAAAAACGCCATGATGGGTAGGGCCATCTGCTCCGACCAATCCACCTCGATCCATCGCAAAGATTACCGGGAGAGACTGAATGCACACATCGTGTACGACCTGATCAAAAGCCCGCTGGAGGAACGTCGAGTAAATGGCACATACCGGCTTCATCCCCTCGCAGGCGAGGCCGGCGGCAAAGGTTACCGCGTGTTGCTCGGCGATACCGACATCGAAAAAACGATCAGGCATCTCTGTTGCCAGTCGAGTGAGTCCCGTGCCGTCAGGCATTGCTGCTGTGATAGCAACAAGTCTCGGGTCTTCCTTGCAAAGTTCAACCATCGTGTCTCCGAAAACCTGTGTGTAGGTTTGCGGTACGGGCTTACGTGAACCTGAAGTCTTCTTGCCTGCGTCGGACTTTGATTGACTCACCAGCGAGAAGGGTCCGACGGCGTGATATTTTACCGGATCTGCTTCGGCCGGTTCGTATCCTTTTCCTTTAATGGTCATGGCATGGATGATAACCGGACCGTCCTGTTGCTTTGCGCGCTCCAGAGCATCGATGACCTGTTCCAGATTATTTCCATCGATGGGGCCTATATACCGATAACCAAAGGATCCGAAGAGCATCGCCGGCGTAGAGAAGAATCCCTGTGCGGCTTCTTCCGCTTTATCGAGAAATCGGTAGAACGCTTTGGGAATCATGCCACGCTCTACCAGCGTTTTAAACTGTTTACGGGCCGATGTAGACACTCGGCTGGTGAGCGTTTTCGAGAACGCACGGCTCATGGCGCCGACGTTAGGCGCGATGGACATCTCATTGTCATTGAGGATTACTATCAGACGTCGATGCAGGTCGCCGGAGTGGTTCAATGCCTCAAAGGCCATTCCCGAGGTTAAGGCACCATCTCCGATAACGGCGATGGCTCGTCGCTCATCGGACTCCGGATAGGCGTGGTGGCTTGCCTCAAGCATACCGGAGGCTGCTGATATGCTCGTGCCGGCATGAGCCACGCCAAAGGCGTCAAAGGGACTTTCGTCTCGTTTGGGGAAACCCGAAATACCTCCCAGGGTCCGTACTCGAAGAATCTCTTCGCGACGACCGGTTAAAATCTTGTGGATGTATGCCTGGTGGCCGACGTCCCAGACAATTCGATCGTGGGGCGTGTTAAACAGGTGGTGAAGCGCTACCGTAATCTCTGTGACTCCCAGACTTGAGGCAAAATGTCCGCCAACCTGATTTACGCGGTCGATGAGATCTTCCCGCAGTTCAACGCAAAGTTGTTCTAACTGCTCCAGAGAAAATTCTCTAATCTTTGCCGGTTCTGACAAAGAATCTAAAAGTGGCGTGGGATTCGGTGCTTGAGATATTTCCTTGGACATACAAAATCTCTTGTCCGCAATGTGGCCGGCTCTCGCCCCCCGCTCAGCGGAAGTTATCTAATAATCTTCTTCGACTGCTCAGCTTCGAGCGGACAAAGCATACGCTGTGTTCCTCTGGAGCAAAGCGAATTGTTGATTGTTAACCGTGGCAGCTCAGTGCTGCACACAGGAGCAGAAGATGAAAATCTCTTAGCGATTTCAGAGCTTCCTCAGAAACAGCTAAAAATTTTCACTCCTGCGCTAACACCCTTTAAAAACGCAGTCCCAAAAAATAAACGGTGAAAAACAAACGCCGAAGAAGCACCTGAGTAGCCCTGCGGTTTGCCTACGAATGCACGCATATAGTCCGGGAATCCTCAGAGTAACCCTGCCGCTGAGATTTCACAATAGTTTACGCACTAATTTTACCTAGTATTTACTTTCGTTCCGGGGTGCCGGGGCTGCGGTGAATTGCATATGCGTGTAGAAGGGCTCTGATTACAAATTCTTAGGGGATTAGCCTGACCGGAGTCAGCTCGAGACATCCTGGCGTCTGCGCTCTTCTTCTTCCAGTGACGCAATTTCTTCGCGCAGAAACTGTCTGAACCTTCCGCGGTCAATAATCATTGCTACGGATTCGCATCGGCTGCCCCGTATGTTTTGCACCACGGTGAGGAATGTGGTGAAGGGCCCAAACAGCGAGAACCATCCCAGGCATATGCTGCCAAAGGTGTATACGAAGGATATGGGGGACAGAGATTCCTTGCGGACTGTGTAATTCGAGAGAATCCGAATGTCGGTAAGTACTACGCCGACCGTGAGCACGTAGGTGGTCAGCTCGGTGTCGTAGCGAAGAAGTTCGCCGTTGATCATCACACTCTCTCCCCGCCGAAGCTCTCGTCGGTAGCTTTTTAGCAGCATTTTTCTTCTCCAGCGCATGTGTTCGCTCAGGTCACGCAAAATCCAGGCGGCAAACAAAACCGAGGCAGCAAGCAGGGGGATGAGCAGAGAGATGTTGAGGTAGTAATAACGAAGAGCGATGAGGACAATTACCAGGGCGACCAGAACTTCTATGCCATGCGAGGCGACCCGGGCGTCACCGGAGGTATCAGGTATCGCTGCTGAGAGGGAGCTGCTCTGTTCTTCTGATGTGAGCCAACGGAGATTCAATTACGCCTCCTCTTATTCTGGATTGCTGAGACATGCTTCAAGTTCGACTATATGGTATAGCGGTAGATTGAGATACCGATAGACTTTGTGCTGCGAAAAAGGCACGCCGGATTTTGCCGGAGCCCTTGCTGGAGCGGGTAGTGACTGAACAGAGAACCTATATAATCGCCTTGGGTAGTAATCTTGGTGACTCCGAGGCTATCTTCACGCGCGCCCTTACGCTACTCGAGAAGGGGAGGCTGCAGGGTTCTCGCGTGAGCAAATGCTCGAATTGGATTCGGACCCCCGCGCTGGTCCATCCCGAATATCCTGATGTCGCTCAGGGAGATTACTTGAATGCCATCCTTGCACTGCACTCCAGCCTTGAACCAGCGGAAATGATGCAGTGCCTGCTGCAGGTCGAGAAAGAGCTGGGGCGGGACAGAGAGAGTGAGTCGATTCCTTGGGCTCCGCGTTGTATCGACCTTGATATAGTTGCCTGTGGTAACTTTGTTGCTTCAAGTCCGGAGCTGATCGTTCCGCATCCCGAAATGCACCGAAGAGACTTTGTCTTAACGTTGATGCAAGAGGTTGCCCCGGAGTGGGTGCACCCGATTTTTAATCGAGGCCTGTCTGAAATGCTGGATGACCTTCGAGCGCGGGAGGCTGCGCATGCCTCTGGAGTTGCGTGTTTCTGAAATGCCCCGGGCAGCAACTGCAAGCGACCTGTGCCCATTGACTATTGCTCTAGTTTCTTTGCGACGTCGAAAAACGAGCGGGCCATAGCTACGTTGTGCGTTCGTATGAAATGAGCCCCTCTCTGAAATGCAATGAGCGCGGTGAGCTGGGAGAGAGGGTCGCGCTCTGCCAGCGGTACACCAAGAAATCCCTTTCGTGATGTGCCAATATACAACTGATGCTCGGCAAACGAGGTTTGCAGCTCCCCGAGTCGCCTGAGCACTTCCCAGGAATACTTCGGATCGCTGGAGAGGAATCCGCCCATGCCCGGATCCAGAATTATCTTTTCCGAGGGGATTCCCGCGTCCTGCGCCAGGGGAATCTGCTTTTCAAAGAATGCCCGGATGCTGTCGATGATGTCCTCATAGTGTCGGATTGCTCCCACTGCGTGAGGGGCTCCGGACCGGGGGTTAAACATAATGACCAGAGAGGCCTCAGCCGATGCTACTACCGACGCGAGTTCCGGGTCCGCCTGCAGCCCTGAGACGTCATTAATCATCTGTGCCCCTTTCGCGAGGCAAATCTCGGCCGTGTCGGCCTTATAGGTGTCGATGGAGAATCGGCACCCCGAAGGGAGGGCGTCGAGTGCCGGCAGTAGCAATTCAATTTCCTGCTTTGCCGATACCGCAGAGGAGTCGGGTCCGGTCGCCTCAGCGCCTATATCGATAAGGTCCGCTCCGCTTTGCCGCAAGAGCTCAGCATGGCTCTTTATCTGTTCAGGGGTGCGGTAGAGACCACCATCGCTGAAGGAGTCCTCTGACAGGTTAAGAACTCCGATCAGACAGGGATTCCTGGTTTCCTCATTCATACCGGCTGACCTGGAGTGAGCTCGGCGATTGCTTCGGCGTGCTTATTTAAAAAGTCTGTGTAGGTTTCAATCAGAGATTGGGTCAGAGGTCCCGTCATGCCGTTTGAGACCGCTTTGTCATCGATGTATGCGACCGGGCTGATTCCGCTGGTGCTCTGAGTGAGAAACACTTCAGCGGCGCGCGTCCGCATCTCATCCAGGGTAAGCATATCCTGCTCGCAGGCATGAAGTGCGAGAATATTTTCGCGAGTAATGCCGAGTAAACATCCGTCGCTCGGTGTGTGAAGGGTTCCTTCGCGATCAAACCAGAATACATTTGATGTGGCCCCCTCCAGAACGAAGCGCTCTTCGTCCAGAAGCAGCACTTCGTCGAACCCTTTCTCCAGGGCCTGTGCCCGGGCCGCGCGCGTGTGCGAAATATTGCAGGTTTTGACGCGGGGGTTCTGGCGACTCAGGGAAGTGCTCGCAACACGCAGAGGTCTGTCGGTGGGCCAGAGGGTTTGGAAGCCTTCGATGAACAGCTCAAGTGAATGTATGTTTCTGGAGACGAGACGAATTTTTGCTCTGGGATCCTCATCGGGAAAATCATTTTTCTGCTGCAAAAGACGATCGCGCACGGCAGATATTACCTGTCCCCGGATCCACTGCTTATCAAATATGGAGGATAATGCCTGCCCCGGGTACACTCGACCCAGATTGTCGAGCAAACGCTCAATGTGTCTGTCCAGCTGAAAGAAGCATACCTGTGGAGCGCTTTTTTCTCCTGAGCGGGTATTTATATTCTCAGGACGCAGCAATTGGGTAGAGAAGGTCGTGTATACACTGCTGAGCGAGGAATCGCTCGCGCCGTCGTAGAGCTGGAAACGAGAAGGGTCCTCCACCCGAGTTCCGTCAGTGGTGAAGATGTAGTATTGGCTATTGCCGGATACATATTGCATATTTGAGGTCTGAGACACGTGCGGGTTCCCTTAGCCTTGTTCCCCATTCCGAGGTTTTCGGAATGAGCCCACGATACACTTTCGTTCAGCACACAAGACCGCTAATGTATAGGTTTGTTTGCTGAGAGTGAAGCTGATTAGTAAGAAAATACGATATGCTTGGTGAGTATTTCATGCCCTGGCTGCAATCAACAAATTTCAGTGTGCTGCGGCCTTTCCCGTTCGGCCTCAGGAGTCTGACGTAATGGTGACAGAAGTTGAATCCCCGTCTTCCGGACTGAACTCCGGCTCAAGCGCTGCGGGCGTTCTCGCTCGAGGTCCTATCGCCTGGGGTGTGTCGTTTGCGCTATCGCGAAAAAAGGCGCTGTTTCTTTGGTCTCTGATACCTGCGGTAGTTGAGGTCCTTGTTTCCTGGCAGGTCTTTTCGGGTCCGACAAGCCCTCAGCAAATCCTATTGCTTCAGGTTATGCAGGCCATAGCCAGTGCCTGGCTGATAACGGTGATAACCATGCAGGCTATACAGACGCAGCGCGGAGAGCCTCTCTCTTATAGTGCCCTTGCCAGTAGTGCCATTCGTAACCTTCCGAAGACGTTCATTAGCTATGCTGCGCTGGTGTGTGTAGTGGTCTTGTCTTTGATTGTGCTTCCCCTGGTGTTTCTGGCTCTCTTTTTCATTTGGGCCCCGCTGTTTTGTGTTGGAGAGTTGTATGTCGAAGATGATTCGATCGACGACGAGGACTTTGAGGAGCCCTTTGATCTCGATGAGGATGAGATCAGGAGCCGGCCACTTTTTTTCTTTAAAAACAAATCAGTGCTCGAGCTGGGGTTTGCCCGTTCGCTGCAATTCGGCGCCCGTCACATCAGCACTACCTCTAAACTTGCGGTCCTCGTGATTTTTGCGGGTGTTTTTCCTGTCGCTTCGGTCGATCTTTTGACGCCCGGATACGGAAATTTCACACCGGAAGTGATTAAAATATTTTTTTCCTCTTTCTGTAGTGCCGTAGTCGTCGGGATCGCCGCAGGGGCCTTTCTGGTGATGCTGCCTGATGGTGCAAGGGAAGAGATTGGTGTCAGCAAGCTTTCCGATCAGGAAGAGAAAGAATCGGGGAAGAGGCGCTTCGTCAACCTCGATAAGAAGATTGCTCCCTTTGTGGTGCTTTTGTTGGTTTCGCTCGGATGTGGTGGTTTGATCTGGCAGAATATTCTCCACTCGTATCGCATGCCCGACAATGTCTTGACTGAAGTTCGCTCTACCGAAATCGTGGGCAGGCAGTTCGTCGTCGATTTGCGGCTGAGCGATCCTGGTCGACGTTTTCGCTGGTTTAACGAAGAAGGCTTTCGAATCCGCTATGCAAAGGCGCGATCCTCCCTGATGGGGCTTAGCGACAACACAGGGACCGCGGTTTCGAAAAAAGCGGGCGCGGCCGATGGGGATGAGCGGAAAATGAGTAAACAGAATCGCCTGGTGGCCCTGGATATTAACGGGAATGAGATCCCTCTGCACAGGCTTCTGCCTCATGATGGCCCGCTCCTACTGCGAATATATTTCGATACGCCGGACCCTGCGACTGATATAAGCGAGTTTTCACTTTTTTACGTGTCCCATTTTGATGAGAGTCGTTACCTGTATAGCGGCACTCGGAGTGAGTGGTAGGGTATGGAAGAGGATGCAGAGCTAAAGAGTGCAAGTCGTCGGGTTCTTTTTCCAGATGCGCAAGACTCCGGGAGAGGGCGGAATTCAGATATTCCTGGTGCCGGCCGTTCGGCCTCTGAGGCAGGAGACAAACACACGCGTGTAAAAATTACTATTAATCTCGATGGTGATGTAGTCAGGCAATTTAAGGAGCGAGCGGTCAAGGAGGGGCGGGCATACCAGTCCCTTATCAACCAGGTGCTCCGAGAGTATTTGCAAGGGAGCACGGCGGAAATCATGGCCAAGGAGGTGGCAGAGATTCTCGGCAGGGATGAGTCCTTTCTCCAACTCCTGCGGAAGGAATTAGGTGAAACTCCAGGGGGTGGGGAGGAATAAGATGTCGGATATTACTTTGTATTCAGATGGTGGTGGACAAAAGGGGTCAGCTGCCGCGGGCGCCTGTATCCTTCAAGATTCCGATGGTCGTCGGGTTCATCTCGCTGTTTTCCTGGGCCCCGGAACAAACAATGAAGCGGAAATCAGCGCGGGTTTATTGGGGTACTCATTTCTAAGTCTGGTCGGGGACGTAACTTCAGTGCGCTGGGTGTGTGACAGCGAGTATGTGCTGAAGAGCGCCTGTGACTACATCCATAACTGGCAGAGAAATGGCTGGCGGACGGCGAGCAAGCAGCCGGTAAAGAATCAGGGTCTGTGGAGAACGTTTCTCGCCCTGCGCGGAACAATCCGAATTACTTCAGAGCATGTTCGGGGACACACCGGGCATCCGGAAAACGAAGCCTGTGATACCGCGTCAACCTGGGTGCAACAGTTTGCGGCAAGTTATCTCGATCACAGCGAAGATGATTTTATTCGTTTTGAGGCAGGAGGTCATGCTGCTGGTGCGAATTGGCTTCTTGTCGATGGTCGGCCGTTTATCGAATCGCTGCGAAGTGACGGAGAGATTCACCCGACAAAGGAAGACAGTTTTCGTCTTGCAGAAATCCTCAGTGAAGCCGGCTGTGTGTCTTTTGAGGAAAGTTCACACGGTCCGTCGGCGATAACCTTAGATTCAGAAGCAGGCTCAGGCAAGGGGCCCGAGGCGGAGCTTAAAGCCGTCATCCGCGGATTGAAAAGCGCGTTGAACAAAGCGAAGAAGGTGAGCGGGGGAAACGCGGTCGCGGATGACTTGCTGAGCGAGATCAGCGAAGTCATCGAAAAGTATCAATAGGGAAGCTGTACTCCCTTAGATGTTTCGGGAAAGGAAGTCCTATTCCTTTGGAACTGCGTCCTCGTAGCTTGGCGAGGAGGTAACGCCGACGCCAGTAACCTTGTCTTCGAGATCCCCGGCGATCGCGTCACGAGTTGAAGGCTCAGCATTTCTTTCGATCTGCTTCTCCAGACGCTTAGCATCTGTCGATGCTTTCTTTTGCTGATCGAGATGCTCGTGGACGTAGAGAATCTTTTTGTAGGCGTCATTAATCGTCGTGATGCGATTTATGGCCGCGGTAACGAAGGTCTCACCCATGCCCGCCATTTTCGGAAGATTTAGTGTATCGATGGTTTCTCTCCAGACATTTTCGGCGTCCTGGAGACTCGCTGAACCATCCAGGCCCAGAACAGCAAGTGATTTTGCAACATCGTCGGCATCGTAGTCACAACCGGAGGCCAATGCTTCCTGGGCTTCATAGAGCATCTCCTCGAGGGAGTCTTCATCAAGCTCCCCGACCAGGTCTTTTGCGCCTTCGAAGCTCAGTAGTTCTTTGAGATGTGGGTGTATGAACTCGTCTACCTGTTCGCTTGAGACTTCCAGTCTGCCTCTGCACTCAATCATTACCTGCTTGAATATTGCCTTTGAATCCTTGCTTTCCAACTTCAGTCTGCGAGCAAGGGCGCTGAGATAGGAGGCTTCCTGAGAAGAGACGAAACGGTCAGAAGCTACAACTGAAGTAATCAGGCGGAAAATGGGGCTGGCGAGTTCGCTGGCGTCTGAGCCCAGAGACTCGAGCAGTTCTCTGCACTCGTCGAACATATTGAAGTCGCCCTGATCATCCTCGATGGCGGCTCCAACATCTGCAATGAGTTCAGACATATGGAGTTTCTCCAGGGCGGCGGCGACCTTCTTTTGCTCATTCTTAGAGAGATAGCCGTCGATACTCATGGCGCCTACAATCAGTCGTGCGATGTGTCTGTTCTGCCGTGCGCTGCTCATAACCTAATGATCTCCAATACTTATGATAAAACCTTACCTATGTGTACTCCTCTTTTACTGTTATGCGTCCTTGGTGCGGAAATGGCGCACGTAGCGGCAGCCAAAGTCATGGCCTTCAGGGATTTTCAGGTTTTCAGGTAGATTCAGGGATTCTCAGTGAGCGGCGCTTTTCGAGGTAGCGGGGACGGGGTTTGGCCCCGGCGGCAAAGACCCCGGGCGGAAAAAGCAAGGAGTATCGCCCCGGCGCATTCGAGAAGAAAAGCCGTTGATAACTTCCTTTTGATTTTCAGGGAGACGAGTGGAGCCCACGCCGAGATTTGAACTCGGGACCTCTTCCTTACCAAGGAAGTGCTCTACCCCTGAGCTACGTGGGCAAGGAAAAGGGTGCGGGGACCGTGGATTTACGTTCCCGGCTGTCTGAAAAGAGAAGGAATGGAGCGGGAGACGAGACTCGAACTCGCGACCCTCAGCTTGGAAGGCTGATGCTCTACCAATTGAGCTACTCCCGCATACCCCTTACTTCTTTTTTTGTCCTTTAGAGCCTCAACGCGGTGGCTCCAAACGAACGGTACTTCAATCATCACTTCTATGGTGCCTAGGCCTACCATAAAAGTGCGACCCCCAAAACACATTGCCCGAAGGATTTCTCCCACGTAGAGCACTGGCCTCGGGGGCGCTTAACCGGTTGAAACTCGTTTACTGTATCCCCTGTGCAATCCCAGCTCAGAATTTCAGCAGAAGAATGGCGGGAGTAGGATTCGAACCTACGTAGACCGAAGTCAGCGGGTTTACAGCCCGCCCCCTTTAGCCACTCGGGCATCCCGCCGAGTAATTGAGTTTCGCAGAGGTGCCGAAAACGAACAGAGCCCTGTCCGGCCCTCTGAGGCCCTGCAATATCGTACGTAATCGGGTTAATTGTCAATTCGTTCACCGGCCTAACTGAATAAAAAAATTACTTAACTCAGGATTACAGGAAAAACGCA
>JAUIMJ010000149.1 GCA_030433295.1 bacterium
CGCGTCGATCCCCTTGGAGAATCGACTCGCGCTGGGTATCACTGACGGTCTGGTCAGGCTCTCAGTCGGTCTTGAGGACAAGGACGATTTGCGCGAAGATCTTTCGCAGGCTCTGGATAAAACCAGAAGCGCTCTTAGTGGATAGTGTGTGGATTACCCGCGCGCCTTTCCAGCTGAGCCGGCACGAATGAGTCTCCGCGAGAGAGATAGCTTTGTGCGGAAATGATCTGACTTCGGACCATGTTGTGCAGGCCGTAGTAGATTTTAAGGGTGCGGACCGCAGAAGTCGTGTCTTTACGGGCAATTTCAAATTGCAGGAAATTTGCGCATTGGCGCATTTTTGCGATGATCTCTTCCTGCTGCGGAAGCAAATGAGAAATGTTGTCTGAGGGAGATTGTGCGTGGAGTTCCTTCATGGCAGAGAATGACTTTTCCAGTCCCTGCAGGGATGCGTAAATTTGTGTTACCACCTTAGAATCCATAGAACTCCCTCCTACCTCTCTTCTGACGTCGTGTGCCCGCTCCTGCTCTCATATCAGTGTTTTGCTTCCGAATGCTTCTCAAATACGGGGCGATATTTGCATTTTTTTGGTGTTTTTTCTCGTCCCCCTCTTTTTTCTCTGGTAACACCCCATAAATACCGACTAAAATTGAAGATATGGGGTTCCTGTCGCAGCGGATGCCCCGGGGCTTATTTAAGCGACAGCAGCCTGTGTCGGAGCGAGACGTTCTTCCGGCCGGTTTTTTGAGGATAGACAGCGATTGCCCGCCTTGCGGCAGGTAAAGAAGTATTTCTTCCGATGAGTGCAGAATACGGAGCAGGTTCCTTTTATGAGAAGTAAAAGAAGAGCTCGTGATTACAGAAACTCATTGATTTTCGAAGAGGGTCCCGTATGGGGTGTCCCCTTCGGTCTGAGTTACGATTGTCTGCTTTGTGAGCTCGATCCCTATCTCTTTGCTGCCGATGCCTCCCTGGCTCGCCTCGTCGAATCTATCTACCACGGAAAGAGAGAAAGGGGAGTGAATCTCTTTGCCCTCCTTATACCTCCTCACAGCGGCTACAGCTGGGCAATACCGCGCATATCCAAACTCTTTAGCCTGTATGTTGATGTGGACTATGATAGTGATATTGCGCTCGCGGCATGTGAGCAGTTTTCCGCGAGCTGCGTAGCCGGTTTTGATGGCAATCAAATTCCTCAAGGACTGGACCTGATTATTTCGGAATACTATGCCTGGTCCGGGCCGCAAAACTTTCTCTCAGAGGTCGCGCAGTGCCTGGAAAACCTCAACGCTTCAGGGGTCCTTGTCTGCGTGCTTATCGGTGGTGAAGACTCCGTATTTTGGCAGGATGGTACCTCTACGTCATTACGTGATCTTTGTGAAGGACCGTATCTGCCCCCCGTCCAGAGGTCACTTTCCCTTCCAAGAAAAACAAAACTCGACATAAACGATGTGCTTCTGCGAGGCTTTCATAAACGCAACAGAGATTACTTCTCGAAGATGCCGCTGAATATGCTGCGAGAGCGGATTCTTGGAGCAGATGATTTTCTTGCGGACACGGGGAAAAAATTTTCCAATGGACTGAATGAGCAGGATTTTGTCCATATAGTAGTATTTTGATTTTTCGGAAGTCCGCAGCGATTGTGAGGAGCGGCGGAGTAATGAGGTGAAGGAATCATGAACAAACCCCTGGGATTTGTCATTTTGCTAGTGTTCTCGGCTCTTGCTCAGGCCGCGATAACGACGTTCGCAGTCTACAAAAAAGCGAATTTCTATTCATATGATCTCAAGCAGATGATGGCCCCTCTGGAAATGGCCTGGGGTCGAGGACTTGAGGGCTTTGTTTTTATGCTCTTCTTCGGGATTGCCTGTCTCATCGCCTTCGGCCGCACCCACAAGATTGGCTTTGGTGATATCGGTCTTGCGGCTATGCTGGGGGGATTAATTCAGTTCATCATTCCGTTTCCCTTTATTCTCGTCAGCAGACTCATCTCTTTTGGGGGAGTCGGCAACCAGATAGCGCAAATGACGGTCTACGCGTTTTTCCTGGGGATGGTCGTTCATGCGGCATTTCATCTGCGAATAAGGATTATGCGAATTGCCTTGCTCGCTCTCGTGGCTGGTGGCTCATTCTATTTTGGCACCGGCAGCCCTTTGGCGATGTACTGGTATCTTTTTCTCGGCCTTCTGCTCTCGCTCTCGGCGGTAACGGCTGATTAGAGTACGTTAACAAGCCACTGTTTTTCTGGGGGCCGTTTGCAGTGAGCCGCTGCAATGTTGAAAGGGGTACGTAGACTGCCTCTTAGTGACGACAAACCTCCTTGACGCATTCCATGGTCTCCAGAGCAGACTCGGAGAATCGTGAGCGCTCATAGAGGCTCAGTCTGAAGTGTACCGGCTGATTTAAATCAAACAGAGGCTGCATACCGAGCGTATCATCCCACGGCGGATTTTCCAGACCTTCTTCAACCGTTCGGCTCACTCGCTCCTGCAGCAGATTTTTTTCCTCTCGGCGGAAAAGACCCGCCATGCGTTGCAGTAATTTTTTTGTCAGATCAGCCTCAGCGAGATGCGCCTCGAGTATACTTTCGACCAACGTAGATCGCTCAACATTACTGACCTCTCGGTCTGCTGTTTTTAAGCTGTCTATGGCCGCACTTGCAAATACGAGAAGTGAGAGATTCTCTTTGAAGCGATCTATCACACTCAAGGGCTGCTGACGTTTTTGTAAGGCAAGACTTATGTCAGAGACTTTTCTGCAGAGATGTTTCTGACGGCTGTAGCGGGCACTTTGATCAAGTCGCAATAAGGCGTCATCAAGTACGCCGAAGGCAAGTCTGCTGGGGAAGTGACTGGAATACCGGCTTACGCTGGGTGTGTCTGCAATGACTTCGGCGATGCAGCAGCTTACTCCCTTACCCGGCAGATTGAGGTGATATATCAGATTGTGAAGGCCCTCGATTTCAAGTTCACTGAGATGCGAAATTTCGAGAACGAGCTCTTCGATTAACTTTGTGGAAAAAAACATCGCTTCAACCCCCTCGTAGAGACCCTTGAAGCTGTACCCCGGACGCTGCGCCCCGGAAGGTACACCCTGCGGAAAGGTCATGCGCCGACCTGACCCCGTCTCCAACCGTGAATTAACCTTCTTCTATTATATCTCCTTAATTTTATTAGATAAAGAAAAGATGCTCTAAGATTCTAGAGAATAAAGCGCGAAAGGGATTCTGCACAAAATATAAGTAAATTGAGTATGTTAGCCGGCCTGCCAGCTCTTTTATTTACGAGCTATTTACTCTATTATGTATTTCCCGGTCCTTAGTTCCGCTCAAGCTGTCGGCCACAGACGCCCTGCTGAGCCTGCTTCGTTTTGTCGGACGAACGTTCAAAAAGTATGCGGATGTAGTCAGGAACCCGGCAGTCTTTCCCATGGTAACCGAGTTGAGGTCTTAGTTTTTAGCGTCGCATCCATTGCGAGCGCTGTCTCGGTTTTCCATCAGCACAACACATTCCCACATTTTCTATACGAGGATAGAACCATGACCCAAAATACGTATTTTTGGGGTTTCTACGAGTGTCTGCTGCTCGTTGATCGCTGGGCCCGAATCCAGCATGACTACGGTTGGCTTGCGTCGAAGCGCATTGAGCCGCTTGGAACGTTGTATCTCGATCCCGACTTTCAGGGTATCACGCACGAGCGAGCGGTGCGCTGGTCGACAAAACGCGAAATTGAACGAGTATTTGTCAGAACGTTCACCGCTCTGCTGCTCGATTGTCTGCTTCGACGCAGTGAAGGCGAGCTCAATCATTTGCTGGATGTCGGCACACTGATGTTGCAGCATGGGACGGACATTGATGAGAAGAAAGGCATTGCGGACCCCATTTCGGGTGTTCCTCTGCTCAACGTCAAAGGGGTCGCCCGAATTGACACGTCGCTTCTTGAAATCATGGCCAATGCACGTCACGAGGCCTGGATTGCGGCTCGTGAGTGGAGTTGGACCCAGGACGATCCGCGGCTTCATCAGCCACAGCGCAAGGCACATCGGCATTGGGATGCCAGTACTCCGTTGAAGGAGAGAATTCCCGATCAGGTGAAATGCTATGGTGACTGTCTGATGATTGCGATTGCTCCCGCGGAACTTCGCGCGGATCTCTTCGAACGAGCCAGGCGCGTTCAGGAAGTCACTGCATGACTACGGAGTGTTCATTACTTTCAAAAGGTATCAAGACCTCAGTCTCGGTACCTACCTTCGCGATTATCCGATAAAATAAGTGCACTATTCTCTTCCTGTCAGCCCACGTTTTTAGCGTTCTGCACTGGCCCCTTCGTCTGCCTGTCTTGATTAGTACAATAGGTACCCCTATTGTGCGGGTAATTCGTGCTGGATATTGGTTCGATTCGTGAGATGCACCGAGAACGATTTTGCATGGCTACTCCGTCGGTGCAACGCCTGCGCTTTGTCGTTCTGGGTGCGTTTCACGAGCTTTTTTTGCTCGGCGTGTTTCCTTCCTCCACCTAGGAGTTCGGTATGTTGTTACCCGTCGATTCACTTGTTCCGGAAGCTGTTGGGGTCCGGGGTTTTACTCGTGATGCTTTCATTCTCTGGAAGCAGGCGAGACAGGAGCAGGGGGTTATTCCCGGTCCGGTTCCTGTTCCCCGGGTGAGTCACCCGGACGTCGCAGCCGAGTTTGACGACCTTGTCGCTTCAAACGACTCTGCCCGGAATTGGTTTGTGGCGCTTGCGCTTAGTCGAATTGACTATCTGCGCAGTCTACAGGCTGAGGAACTGCTCAAAATCGTCGCAATCGGTCGTGGCGAACTTGAGTTGGATGAGACGACCCGTGAGAACATCGCAATCGCCTTACACAATGGTTGGTGGGCCTTGCGACGTGCTCTTGGTCTGGCGGCAAATCCTTTTGCGCCGGATAGTGCCCCACCGTCCTCTGCACATGCGGGTGATAAACCCTGGGCAGAGGAGAA
The DNA here is from genome assembly GCA_030433295.1 of bacterium. Taxonomy (GTDB): domain Bacteria; phylum Bdellovibrionota_C; class UBA2361; order SZUA-149; family SZUA-149; genus JAUIMJ01. The sequence continues at coordinate 4,982 of JAUIMJ010000149.1, forward strand.
CGAGGCAGAGAAGGATAACGACTTGTCTATGGTTCCTGCGTTCTGTCGCCTGCTGGCCGCCTATGCGGATAGCAAGAGCGATCAGGAACAGGCGCTTTGGAAGTTTGTCCTTGAGAAGTAGTAGGCATTAGAGTCCGCTTAATGGATTCGCTTCTTTGACGTGTGGACGTTGTCTGGATGGCACTCGGCTCCCAGATCTGCATAGCGCAAAACGAACATGCTCAAAGACAGGTCCGAAGGCACTTGGCGCTTCGGCATTTTTTGTTTGTCATTGCTAGATTGAAAGCTTTGAACAGGTAGCAAGGTGAAGATGGCGAGGGATAGTTTAGCTCCCCCTATTGATTGATGCCAAACGAGTATATGGCGCTCTAAGGGTTCTTCCGGCACGAATCAATCGCTTTCCTCATTTAGCGCTTCTTCATCTTCAACCTCTTCGTCAACATCATCCTCAAATTCGTCCTCGAACTCATCTTCAACTTCGTCTTCAAAGGGGTCTTTCTGTGGGATGCCGTCGTGAATCAAACTTTCCCGCTTCTGCGTGTATGCAGAACGAGCGAAGAGGTAAAAATCAAGTGAAGCCTCCTTGCCGGACTTAATCGCTTCGAGGAGCTCGGCCCTGGTATTTATCGAATCGAGAGCATAAAGACCGATGGGAATGAAAAGGGCCGCATCATCGGAAACGCCGAAGGAAGAGAGATACACCGTAGGCGAGAGAAATGCGTCGACCAGACGCCCCGTACCATCCCTTAGGTTCGAGGGCCCAAGGAATGGCAAGACGATATACGGTCCGCTCGGAACACCGTGATACCCCAGAGCCGTCCCGAAGTCCTCATAATGCGGCTCAAATCCATACTCTTCGGCAATGTCGAAAAAGCCCACAACCCCCGCCGTTGAGTTAATCAGGAAACGCAGTGTGTGGTTTCCCGCCTGCTCAAACTTGAACTGAACCAGATCACTGACGAGATAGGCCGGATACTTGAGGTTAGAGAAAAAATTGCTGAATCCTCGCTGCAGGGGATCGGGAACGACGTAGTCATATCCCTCTGCGACTGGTTCAAACACATACACATCGAGGGTGTCGTTAAACCAAAAAATTCCCCGGTTTAAGGGCTCCAAGGGATCCGAAATTTCCTCTGCACGAGTCGGGGCCGGCGAGAGCGTGCCGATAAGAAATACGAGGAGGAAGAGTGAGCAAAATCGCTGATTACAGGCTCGGGCAAAAGACATTGAAATTTCTCCTGTGGCTTGGATCTCGGGCTTTGGAATACCCGGGGGACCCGCACATCTTCCTTTATTTTCCTGCGGTTGGAAAGTGAGAGAATACGTTGGTCTCAGCTCTGGAGACTCGGGTTCCTGAGTGGTTTTGTGCGGGATGCCGTGGCATACTTTGAACGAATTGTGGCGGATTTACTAGGTGACTAAACTAATGCTATTTACATTTTTCACCTGTCTCTCGCTTTGTCTGTCCCAGCGTCATTAAACGCGAGGTAGCCTTATTACACTCAGCTCACGCAGAGCCGGGACGTTCTGAGGAATGGGAGACCTGCTTGCATTGTATAAACCCGGCGCACTAATGGCTTGTTATGTTCGATCACGAGAAATTAAAAGTTTTTTTTAGGGATAAAATTGTCGATTTTTCTGAGGCAAATATCTCCATTGCCAATACGGGTTTTCTGTACGGACTGGCCGTCTTTACCGGTATGCGTGCGCATTACAATGAGGAAGAAAAGAAACTCTTTCTTTTTCGCCCTGACGAACACTTTGAGCGCTTTTGCTTCTCTTGCAAGCTTATGCGCTATGAGAATTTTCTCTCCAATTTTGATTATGATCGCTTTCTCTCTGTGGTTATCGATTTGCTGAAAGCAAATTCCATTCAGCAGGACACGTATATTCGCGTTACGAACTTTACCGATGAAAATAAAGTCACTCCGAAGCTTATCGGCTACAGTGATTCTTTAAGCATGTTCCTTTACCCTCTCGGAGATTATGTGCCGACGTCGGGAATGCGCTGTAAGGTTTCCAGTTGGAATCGCGCAGCGGATAACGCAATGCCTGCTCGTGCAAAGATTAACGGCCTATATGTGAACACGGGATTTGCGAAAACCGAGGCTCTGCTGGATGGCTATGACGAAGCAATCTTTTTAGACGATCAGGGCCATGTCGTAGAAGGAAGTGCAGAGAATATTTTTCTGATCATTGATGGAGTCCTGGTTACGCCCAGCCGCTCGAATAATATTCTTGAGGGTATTACCAGAAAGTCAGTTCTGGAAATGGCCGGGAACATTGGTATACCGGTGGTAGAGCGCAATATCGACCGCAGTGAGTTGTATCGAGCTGATGAGGTCTTTTTAACCGGCACTGGAGCGAAGGTCTCACCGGTTGTTGAGATAGATAAATACGCCATTGGTGATGGTGCGGTCGGGCCAATCTCTAAGGTATTTCAGGATACCTATTTCAAGGCGGTAAAAGGAGAGCTGCCGGAATATTCACACTGGCTTGTAGATGTCTACAAGTAAGTGCCTCAATGCGCGGAGCCTGCTCCTTGGAGCAGGTCTTTCCGTGACCATGGCGTGCGCCAACGTCTATCTCGGTTTGAAAATCGGGATGACGGTGAGTGCGAGCATCCCATCAGCGGTGCTTTCAATGCTGATCCTGCGGCGCATGAAGAACTCGACACTCGGCGAGAATAATCTCGTACAGACTGCCGCATCGGCGGGGGAGAGTCTCGCCGCGGGTTTCATCTTTACGCTTCCCGCACTCTTACTACTCAATATCTGGGAAATGCCGGCCTATTGGCCTTCCGTTTTCATTTGCATGCTCGGTGGCAGCGCCGGGGTGTTTTTTTCAGCTCCCCTTCGCGATGTGCTCATTGTCAGAGAGAAACTGAAATTCCCTGAGGGAGTTGCTACCGCGGATATCATTCGCAAAGGGCAGTCTGGTGCTTCAGGTGGTTTTGCCATCGTTCTGGGAGCCACTCTTGCTGCTCTGATGAAAATATCCGAAGCGATATTTAGGTTTTGGAGGGAGTCACTCGAGGGTGTGTTTAGCTATACCACGTCAGGTGGTTTCGTTCTTTCGGGATATATCGGGACCTATACTTCGCCCGCTCTTATGGCGGTGGGGTTTATCATCGGTTTGCCTGCCTGTCTGGCGATTTTCTTTGGTGCGCTTCTGAGCTGGGGCGTGCTTCTGCCGCTGCTTAGTCTTAGCTACGGAGATGCACCGGCCGCGAGCGTCGAGTCATTATATGCGCTTTGGAGCAGCGATATTCGCTATGTGGGAGTCGGTGCCATGCTGGTCGGCTCTCTTTGGACGGTTTTTTCGCTTCGCTCGTCCATTGTAAATGTCCTGAGGCTTGTGGCCTCTGCTCGTAGGAGTGCGGATGGGGAGTCGGGCGAGGAAACAAGGTCATCATCCTCCGAGCTGGGGCAAGCCTCCTCGTATTACTTCGTTTCTTCGTGGTATGCCGCGCTTTTCTTACTGCTTGCCACTGCGTTACTGTTTTACCTGCTTTTTAGTTCATTCTTTGTTGCCTCTCTTGCGCTTGCGCTTGCCGGAGTTTTTGTTTTCCTTTTCAGCATCGTTTCGGGATACATGGCCGGGGTGGTGGGTAGTTCAAACAATCCGGTGAGCGGTGTAACCATCTGTGCTGTGCTCCTTGCGGCTCTGGTGTTCAATCTGTTTGTCGGCGTTCCCGAGACAGCGATGTATGTCGTCGTTTGTCTCGGTGCCTTTGTTTGCTGTGCCGCTGCGATTGCAGGCGACAACCTGCAGGATCTCAAGGCCGGATATATTCTCGGCACTGATCCGGTGGAGCAGAAGGTAATGCAGTTTGTGGGAGTCTTTTCCGCCTCATTTGTTCTGCCGATAGTTCTAAAGATACTACTTGCGGAGTCCCGGGTCGGCTCTCCGGGTCTGCCGGCTCCCCAGGCGTCTCTTGTCGCCGGAATTGTCGGATCTTTGCAGAGCATGGACATTCCCTGGGGTATGGTCGGCTGTGGTGTTTGGATCGCTGTGCTCTGTATCCTTATCGATATCGCTCTAAGCAAGTATTCTTCCGGGTTTCGACTGCCGGTTCTTGCCTGTGCCGTGGGCTTGTATCTTCCTCTGTCTCTCAGCGTGGGAATATTGCTGGGAGGGATTTGCGCGAAGCTTCGCAGCAGGTATTTTCCTTCTCAGTCCTCAATGGAATTCGGAGCTCTTCTCGCAGCCGGCTTAGTTACAGGTGAGGCCCTCTGCGGAATTCTTGTTGCGGCGCTTCTGAGCTGGGGTTTTACGCCATTTGCATGGAGCGGAGTAGAGTTTCTGGGCGCCCTGCCTGTTTTTGTTACTCTCTGGGCGCTGACGTCCCTTCGTTCGCCAAAATCTCATGTAATTTGAATCGCTTACATCGCCGGAAGCCCTTAGTCCTGAGGAGGGATTTCAGAAATTCCTTTAGTTATTACTGCGGTCTGACGAACATCTATACAGAAGTCAGAACAGACCTTCAGTAGTCGCATAGGGAATTGTATGTCTACCATTCGCAGCGCACAGGACAGTGCCGCTACATTTTCTTCCTCAAACATCGCGCCTGCATCTACGCGTGTTTCGGCGGTAAAGGCATATGAAGCGCCTGCGCGATCTCAGCAAGTGCTGTCCGAGCCCGCTGCGGTCGTGAGTCTTTCATCTGCGGCCAAGACCTTTGCGTCAGAGCAGGTTCCCACCAAAGGTGTACAGAGTGTTCAGAGATCTGCCCCGAGTAAAGGCTCCGTATTAAATCAGATCGCTTAGTGGTTTCACTTATTTACCAACATTCCCGGAATCTCTATAGTTACCGCCAGAATATGTAAGACGGATAGTCTTGTGGATTTTGTTCCCATGACGATGCCTTAGTGTTTGCGTTTCTGCTATCCTGAACAGGCGTGCAAACGGTCCCGAATTTTTTTTGGAGAAATAACCGCATGAGTACTACTTCAAAGGGTGCAAGCAATAGCGATACCGTAGTTGTCCTGGATTTAGAAAGTGCGCTCGATAGAATTGATGGGGACAGGGAGTTATACGATGAGGTTGTTGAGGTCTTCATCGATGACACTCCGAGGCAGTTGACTGTTCTGGAAGAGGCTCTCGGGAATGGTGATAAGGAAACTGTTCGTCGACAGGCGCACTCACTGAAGTCTGCTGCCGCAAATATCGGCGGTGAGGCATTGCGATCAGCTTCTTCTGAGCTGGAAGAGATTGCGCTTGAGGCGGACGATGAGGTGTTGGCCTCGGCCGCAGGCAGGTTTTGATCCGAATTTGAGCGCCTCAAGGAAGCTCTCAGCAATCTGTAGCTAAAATCTCTCCAATACAAGCCTCTCGTTGACCACCCGGGAGTGCTGTCGTATCCTGAGCAGAGATACTTCGGATTATTCCGCTCTTGTTTGTTACTGGCTCAGGTGCTTTGTGCTCAACTCGCTGCAACTTCAGGAAGGTAC
>JAUIMJ010000150.1 GCA_030433295.1 bacterium
ATTCCTTTCACCGGTTAAAATCTAAGACACTCACCTGGAATTCAACGCCATTTGCAACGTTTCGCAGGAATCGACAAATCTGGGGGAAGCTATTGGTCCTGCTCTGTGGACTGCTCTTTGGCTACCGTATATCCTGGCATGTGTTTATCGGCTCCCTGCAAAGAAACGATATTCTATGCCTTTTGCTCTTACTTCTTGCCGGAGCCTATGGGTACTCTGTCCTTGGCCGGAAATACCGGGTGACGAACGCTGAAAGCATCGCAGTACACGCGAGCATGCTGTTTGCCGTGGTAAGCTGTAGCGTGTAGCTCGGCATATCCCTATCTCCCTTCCCCTTTTGCGGGCTAGAGGAGTCGAAAGATAAACACAGTAAGATTAAACACAGTACGATTTCATCCTTCGCCTGCTCTAGCGAACCACCGAAAGCACCACACCGGGATGACCGATTTCGGCAAACTCTACACAGTCTGCCGTCATGGTCCAGTCTCGCTTTTCCCCCGCCCTTATCTCCTGCGCGGCACGCGTATCGTAGGCAAGAGTAATGTGCGGCGTATAGAGGCCACGCACCAGGGGATGATTATAGCGCTCTACATTCTCTCGTTGCTCAGGCGTCAAAGACAATCCTTCCTCATCCGCGCGCTTAGCTGCCGTGGGGTCAAGATACCGCGCAAGAGTCAGGGCTTTCTCATGGGAGTGTACAAGCTGCTCATATGACTCGCCCTCCTGAATAACATTCCAAAAAGCAAACTTGTCCCCAAAACAAACGAGATCCTGAAGCCGTATTTCAAGCCCCCTCAAGCCCTCACTGAGTTCATCGCGCAAAGTCAGAGCAAACTCTTCCGGCACATCCCGCATCTTGGAGTGATAGAGCGTAATATGCGGCAAAAAGTCCGGCGCCAGCAGATACTCCCACTCGCTTCCAAAGCGGCTCTCTGCATAGGCATACGATTCCTCAATAGTCGCCGCATCAGGCCTAAGCACAAAACCATATCCGCCGGTGAATGTTTTCATAATCCTTACATACTGTTTTGGGTGGAGCGTGAGAATAGCATAGGGATAGGAGAAGGAAACAGACGGGGAGGGGTAGCCCAACGGTGTATGCGAAAGTCCGCCAAAGCTCTAGCGAAGGCGGAATGCCTTGCGGCACCAGCTATTCCGCCTACGGCGGAATGCCTTGCGGCACGCTATCTATCCCCTGTATCAATGGTCTGAATAGCACTAACGCCCGAGCCTGCGCGGCGCATGAGCGCCCCCGAACGGGGAGAGGGAGTAAACGACCAGTTTGATGGAACGACTTTTTGCGCGAGGCGCAAAAATCATTCCACCAAACTGGTGCACCCTGAGGGATTTGAACCCCCGACCTACTGGTTCGAAGCCAGTTGCTCTATCCAGCTGAGCTAAGAGTGCACATTATGTTTGCGTAAACAAAACCTTGTTTTCACCACGACTGGCTTCGAACCAGTCGCCACACTCCCTGCGAAGCCAGCAGCTATTTCGCCTGCGGCGAAATGCCTTACGGCACCTGCTATTTGCTGCGCAAATGTGCTTCGCACACGCAATATCCAGCTGAGCTAAGAGTGCTTATTATTTAGGTAGCGGAAGTTACAATATGCCGGGCGAAATGACAACTTTTAGTGAGAAATTCGTTGGTATCTTAATACCATTTATTTTCCTCGGGTTATTGGATGAGGGGGATACTTGATATCGCGCAATGCTGTTGGGGGGAGTATTTCGCTGGAACCGTAGAGTCCAAAAATCCGTGAAAAACGCCCCCGGGTTATGGAATTCCTCATTTTACTTTAAGATTCTCCACTTCGAGCTGGACAATCCGTCTCCAGCCTGCGTTTAGTTTTGTCAGCGGCCGTTGGGGATAGGAAAACAAGAGGTAGTTCGTCTGAATGACGACCACCCCGTTGAGTCTGTCCCCTGACGTATCCGCTTTTAGCAGCTGCAATGAGTTGGTCCGGTAGGCAAAATCGAGACTCTCCTCGGCCTGCCCATCTGTCGCCAATGTTCGACTGCGAAAGTAAAGCGGACTCTGTTTTGCACCTTTGACACCGAAGTTCCCGGTCAGATCAAATGTTCCGACCATCACAGGCGTTATGCGCAGGGCCGGAGCAAGCTCTCGTTCGACCAGCACGAGGATATCGAACTGAATCGGTGAAGCTGCGTCGGCAGGATCAAGCTTAACCACTTGTTCAATCACAAACAGCAATGGACCAACAGCGAAGCGCTGCTGTTCACTCGCGTTCTCATTGGTACCGCTACTAAGCAAACATACCTGTTCATTTTCAACCTTGAGCTTCAGGTTTAGTTGATCGCAGTACGAATTGAAATGGGTCCATAGAGAATGTCCGAACGTTTCGATCCGATTTGGCAGCAGCTGGTCTTTGCGAAGATGAAGCTTCGGCAGGTCTCGCCCCGCACGCGACTCCAGTTCCAAGTATACTTCCTCTGGTGTACCCTTCAAACGGTCGGGCAGTCTTTGAGGACGCAGTATCAGGTGGTCTCGCAGGTGCTGACTTATCAGACGCGCGGAAGTGGCTACTTCATAGTCAGAACTTTCAGCCGCAGCCTCAAGGGCCGGCAAGCATGCCAATCCCGAGCGAAGCAAAAAGTATCGACCGCGGTTTCGAGCTTTTGACAGACCCCCCAGATCCTCTACGGCACGCTCAATCGAGTAGTCCTCATTCTCGTCCACAATCTGGGCATACCCCAGGTTAAGCGATGAGAAGAACAACGATTGGCAGCAGAGACAAAAAATAATCCTAAGCATTGACTCACTCCTCGACTGAAAGGAAAAGAGATTGCCGCAAGGGAATCCGCTGGTCCTCCGGGAGAAACTGCCGATTGACTCGTTCAGGATCTATTCCCCATAGGTGTCGCTGATGTCCATACTCCCTCAACATTGGAGCAAAAACGGTGATCGCTAGATCCCCGCACATCACCCTTGCTACATAACCGCGTCCTTTACGACGAGGCATTTGCAGCAACCTGTTTTTGACCAGGCGCCACTCCCGAACATGAAAGCGATCGTACGATTCGCACCAATCTGAAAAGATCAATTGCGTAAATACGTAGTTCCCATGCTCATCGTGAAAATGATGTATCGTGATCAGGTCAACCCTGACCTCAAAGCGCAGTGAGCGCGATGCGGTGCTCCCGGCATACGCTGAGGAGCAAAGTGACAGGTAGGTCACGACGATAAGAAAAATCTGCCGGGATACGATCCCGACTAGGCCTTTCCTCCGTGTATACCCAGACTGGGCCTTCTGTAATGAGTTCATTTTTCCCTCCGTAAAACCTCGACGAAATACTGTTACCCCGTCCCATACAATGAGACCGGGTAACAGACTGACGACTACTCAGAGCGGCAGGGAAAAGAACATAGGTCAAAGGATAGCACCTCGCGCTCAAGCAATTCTACAAATGATAAGTAAATCTTTGATTGATTTTTCAAATGAAACTATTTTGAGATTCATGGATGCACAGGGACAATTGCGGCATGTCTTCCTTAAACAAGACGTTTGTTTGCATACACGCGTAGCTGATAGCCTGGCTCACCGATGGTCTATGGTGGGTATTCTCCGTAGAACACGAAGAGAGAAACTGCCGGGAGTTCTCCGTTCGCTCACGGAAGCGCATACGAGCGATCCGCTTCCTAATTACCTCTCGGAACGCGCGCAGCCCCTGGCTGGAGGTGACGCATTAAACCGGGCTTTGGGAAATCGGCCATATCCAAGGATAATAGCGATTGCCGATTCTTTGTTTTTTGAACGCCGCTATTAGCTCAGTCTGATCGAAGTAGCGGAACTTCTCGTATGCCTTCCTCTCGTCGATTCGATGAGGATTTGCTACCAGCACTCTCCTTCGAGAAGCAGGACAGACAAAAACAAAATGCCCTCCCCGGCGTTCGCCTAGCTCCCAAAGGTATCTCAGGATGAAGCCATCTCCCCTGCGAAGAATTGCCTCGGCTTGCTTCTGCCCGGGCTGCACGATTCGCTCGACACCGAAATGACGCTTTTGACAAATCCATCGGTTGAGATCAGCGCCGGACACGCCGCACTTCTCCTGGGATATTCCAAGAGATCTGGCGAGTATGGGCAGCTCTGAACTTCTGACGTCCTCACCCTGCCAAAGACGCGCATTCATTATTGCGACGGCACCGCAGTCAACGCTTCCACGCTTTTGCGTAAACCAGGGTATCCTCTCAGGTGGTATCTTTCGAGACTCAGCCATTGTTCAGGTTCCATCACTAGCCGATGAGGGCTTCGGCAAGCTGTACGTACCCCTCGGATGCGGTGCTGTACTGCGTGGCGAGCATCCTGGCGCGACGCAGATAGAGGTGCAGTTCATATTCGTAGGTAAAACCAATTCCCCCGTGGACCTGGACGGCGTCTTCCACCAGTTTCGGCAGAGCATCGCTGGCATATGCCTTGGCCGCCATGGCTGCGGTGGGGAATTGTTCGGGATCGCTATCAGCGGCGGAAGCAGCAAAGCGAGTAAGGCTTCGCGCCTGTTCGCAAGCGAGGTGCATATCGGCGAGCTTATGTTGCACGGCCTGAAAACTGCCCACCGGAGTTCCAAACTGCTTTCGGGTTTTTACGTATTCGATCGTCAGCTCGAGAACTCTGGACGACAGGCCCACAAGCTCCGCGGCACATAGGACTTCAACTCGCCGCATGATCTCCGCCAATTGCTCCGGGGTCAGTGAAATCTTCTCTGCCGCCATTTCGGAAAGACTCAATACGCTATAGCTTCGAAGCATATCAAAGGTCTCGAGCGCTCGACTTCGCAACACCTCTTTCGGAGCTTCTCGGGCATCGATGAGATAGAGAGCAGAGCCCTCCCGAAGTACGAATGCTTCAGCACTCTCAGCAGCCGGCACAAAAGAGACGCTGCCGCTTAGTTTGTCTTTCTTAAAGCGCAGCTCGTTTCCCTGGATGAGAGTTTTCTGAACCGACTCCGGGGAAAGATCCTGAAGTCCACCGCTGGCGCGCAATTCCCCTACAGCAAGCTGAGGCAGAACGTTCTTCTTTTGCGCATCAGTTCCTGCAATAAGAAGCGGAGTAGCAAACAGGGCGAGGGTTTCAAACAGTGGCGGAGCGAAGAGACAACGTGAGGCTTCCTCCACAACCAACTCCACGGCGATAAAGCCAAGGCCGAGACCCTCGTACTCCTCGGGCACTCCGGCCGCCAGAGCACCAAGCTCGGCAAGCTCTTTCCACAATTTTGCGCGCGTGGCTGTGTAGGCAATCTCGGGCGGACTCGCCCCGTCAACAATAGCTGTCTGACCGCGCTCGATCGCCTCTTTGAGTGGGGCGGCACAGGCATCGGAAGAAAAGAATTTTTGCAGAGAGTCCCGAAATGCAATCAAGTCGTCTGATAGAAGAAAGTCCATTCCGTTCTCGCCTCGCTCTCCGCTCTAACGCTAGCCAATACCCATGAGTGCTTTCAGATCTTCAGACGGCTGCCAGGGAGGATCAAAAACAACCTCCACCGATGCCGTATCGATATCCTCGCTTGCTTCAAGTTTCGACTTCACCTCACCAACAAGCTCCGGCCCCGCAGGACAGGCCACCGACGTAAACGTCATCTTGATGTCCACGTTTCGACCATCGACCTCAATGTCGTAAATAAGCCCTAGTGTCCATATATCAATAAACAGTTCGGGATCGATTATCTCTTTGATAATGCTGATAACATCGTCTTTTGTTGGCATATCCGTCCTGATGATTTCTAGAGCAGTCCCACGATACCTTCCTGTTACTACTATCCGACTTCTTGCAGAATCCCGGGACTGCTCCATGAGCCTTCTACAAGTCAGGCATATCCTATCACGAAACGCCTCCGCTTCAAGGTACGCTATAGATTATTCTCTACCCGCGATTTTCCAGGGCACGGGCGCCAATATGCAGCGCCAATCGGGAAATAAGGACATTTGCCAAAACGACGAAGAGGGCCATCACTCCGGTGAGCAGCGCAATTCTAGGATGCTGGTCTGCTTGAAATCCACCCTTCACAAAACCGAGATACATCGTTGAAGAGCCTAGAATGAGATTAGTTGCGATAAGCCCAACGCCGACAAGCATATAAATGAGTGTCCCGAATCCTGCGATCAATTGCGAGGGATGCTGCCACTCAAAATCGGCAAAGTAGGATCCAAAGCCTATTCCGAGACCAACCAGGCCGAAGCAAATCAAAGCATTCAAGGTGAGCTTCAAGAGCACCACGGTTATCGAGGAGTAGAGCAGATACGCAGCAAGCCCAAAGACCACGCTGGTCACGGCAAGTACGATGACAAACCAGGTCCTGAATTTTATCTCGAGTAACTCGCGAAAAGACATTGGAGAAGTCTGAAGTATCCAGAATGCCCTTCCCTCTCGCGAGATTGAGGGATACACCAGGCGCGTACCCATTGCCGTAATCACAAATGACTCTACGCAAAGGTTTGTGCTGATGAGAAAAAACTTCCACCATTTTTGCTTACCGGGAGGAACAATCTCCTGGAGGATATGTTGGAAGGACAAGGTATAGAGGTACAAACCGCACAATCCAAGCAAAAGCACGATCTGCACGAGCTGCGGAACATCGCGAAAAGCACTCTTACATTCTTTAACAATAAGTGCGCGATACTTACTCGAGACATTTGCAAGTAGCGCGCTCCAGTAGTGCTGGCTCTTGCGACTATCGAATACCCGCCCTTGCGTACTGAGACTTGCTCGAGAGAAACCATCAAAATGCAAAAAGCGGACAGCGAGATAGGCTGCGGAGATGAGCATTAGAGCAACACTATACAAGAGAAAGAGGTGCATCTGATATCCCGCACCACTTGGTTCAAGAACTTCGCCCAGCGTGTAAGCGACCCAGTAGGAAGGGCTCCAATACTTATTTGCTATCGAGAGAAAGGACACGACGCGAAAAATATCGGTTACATCGATAGTTCCTGCCCGGGACATTCCCCGACCAAGCTCATCACCGAGAAAATACAATCCATAGAGAACTGCAATCAGCACTATGGCAAAAAGCTCCCGCTTTCTGTTTGCGGGGAAAAACCGAGCCAGCAGTGCACACAAGAGAATCGCGAACGAAGAAGGAATGAGAAAAAACGGCAGGAAGACGACCACTGCCATCCCATAATATGACAGCGGGGCATGGTAATAGCGACCAAACAGTAAAATAACAGGAAAAATAAAAACCGCAGTCATCCACGATGAGAACACGGTAGTCTCGAGAAGTTTCCCGAAGAAGAAGCGAACCGGAGACACCGGTGTTGCTATCACCAGGCCAAGATCCTTGCCCAGGTAAAAATTTCCCAGCGTTGTCGCACAATTGGTTACCGTGAGTATCACGAGTAAAAAAACGAGTATCAAGCCCAGGAAGGTCGACGGATGCAGATAGGCGAAATCGAGCACAGAATTTGTTTGCTCGAGAACCCAGTAGCCACCGTGGTATGCCGCAAACATAAGAAATACAGCGATCGAAAGAAGCGCGAGATTTCGCAACCAGTGGGTTTTCATCTGGTCACGCCGCTTCCAGCGATTGATCGCCGTGATAACCTTCGGCCGCATGAGCAAAGGGACCATCCGAAGTAAACTGATTGTGTGATCAGTACTCATGGGGGGACTCAAGGGTGAGTTGCAGAAACACCTCTTCAAGGCTCTTATCAAGGAGACCGGACTCAGAGCGCAGTTCCGCCATGGTGCCTGAATTGATTATCGAGCCCTGGTGTATAATAGCCAGTCTGTCTGAGAGTTCTTCCGCCACGTTCAAGGAGTGCGTGGAGAGAAATATGGTCGTGCCTTCCGCCGCGTAACGCTTGAAGGAGTCCTTAAGCAGTTTTGCCCCATGCGGATCGAGTCCTACCATTGGCTCATCAACGACCAGCAGCTTCGGTCGCATCACAAGAGCCGCACAGGTCGCGATTCGCTGTCGCATACCATGGGAATAGCTGTCGATAAGCTCGTCTTGCCTGTCCCTAAGCATGTATTCCGAAAGAAGCGCGTCAATCGACGAGTCGACTTCGGAGGCTTCCAGGCCGTACAGTTCAGCCACGAAATAAAGGTACTCACGTCCCGTAAGTCCGGTATACACATACGGTCGATCCGGAATGTATCCCGTGATGCGCTTGGCATCCCTCGGCTGAGAGGCAACATCAAAACCGCCAATCTTTACACTGCCACCGCTGGGCTTGAGAATGCCACAGATCATGCGAAGCGTCGTAGTCTTCCCGGCACCATTTACACCCAGAAAACTGAAAATTTCACCTTCCTTCACAGAGAGAGAGATCGAGTTGACCGCGGTATACGAACCAAAGCTCTTACTCAAATCAGTAATTTCCAGCATGGTACTCATGCGCCACTCTCCGATAGTAATTGCTGCATGCGTTCATTTCCAATCAATCCCTGAAAGGTACTACGCATTTTATGGACTTCAGCAACAATCTGGGTAACATCTACTGCCTCGATTGAACCGCAGGCCTCACTCTCTCTGGCGAGATGAAGCTTGAGACGTCCCAAAACACCTTTCAAAACAGCCTCATATGGTTTCGACGACTCTGAACTCAACCTTGAGTAACGAAGTGCATAACGATCGCTCCTCTCATCATGCTCAAACATTACCGGACCAGGAAGCGTGATGTCCTTATCCAGCCGAAGTTCACGGATCTTAAGAGTAAGGGTACTCTCTATCGGATGAACACCCTGGGCAGACAGAGAAATCATTGTCCCCGGCAGCTTGAAGTCTCCTTCAAACCTGAAGAGCTGGCCGAGAGGATTAACGAAGCCCTGCAAAGATAGCTTCGCGAAAGCACCCTTTTGCGGTAGCTTCACTTTGCCACTCCCCCGGACGATAAGAAGTTTGGCATCTTCGACCGTTATATCGAAGGAACCGATGCAGCGGCCATCCTGCCGTAGCACGTAATGATTCTTGTCTTCTGATAAATACTCAAGCACCTGATTCTCGCCCGAGTCCGAGCCAAACAAGCGCAAGAAGAGCGCTGTCGAAGCACAACCCCCCACAACGAGAGCAAAGAGTGCAAAAAGGATATCTCGATTACTCGTCAGCACTCGCTTTCCCATCTGTTGTCAGATAGCGTTCGAGCATTACCTGAGCCATGTTGTATGGAGAGTGCTTACGAGCGAAAAGGTCTTTCAACGCAGCCTCCCAGGAGCCTTCTTTTTCTGCCTTGCTTTTGAGATGACTGAAGAGAGAAGCCGCCAGATGTTTCTCAAACGCACTGCGGAGAAACAGTTCGGTGCGTTCTCGTTGTGTGCCGGTCTCCTGAGCCCACTGCTGATAGGACAGCACTGCTGCTGAAAGTTCGGCGATCCCCTCCTTCCTGCTTGCGACCGTTTTTACGATTTCAGGCTGCCGCGCACTCACGTCTCCGAGGCTGAGAACTGTCAGGATTTCTCGCTGTAATCGATCCGCACCGTCATAATCGGCTTTGTTTATCACAAAGATATCGGCTATCTCGATGATTCCCGCCTTGAGCGCCTGAACAGCGTCCCCCATCCCCGGAACCAATACCAGTGCGACTGTGTCAGAGTTACGGACGATATCTACTTCGGCCTGCCCGACGCCCACTGTCTCAATGATGATATAGTCAAATCCCGCGGCATCCAGAGCAAAAATTGCCTCTGCCGTTCGAGGAGCAAGTCCACCCAGGGCTCCTCGAGTTGCCATAGAGCGGATGAAGACGCTCTCGTAGGAACAGGCGGCACTCATCCTGATACGATCTCCGAGCAAGGAACCTCCGGTAAAGGGACTACTGGGATCAATGGCGAGCACCGCTACGGAATGTCCGCGCTGCACTAAATCAACAACAAGATTATCTACCAACGTGGACTTACCCGCTCCGGGGGAGCCAGTGATTCCAATCGTTTTTGCCCGACCCGTATGCGGATACAGACGCGGAAGTGCACGTTCGAGGAAATGTTCACTATCTTCAATAAGAGAAATCACGCGGGCTAAGGCCCTACGATTTCCCTTCAGAAGTTTTTGTATAAGTGAATCTATATCTCGATCCATTGGAGTTCTCGCAATACTTCTCTTACCGATATCGTCACACCAGCAGAGAGACAATACACCTGAGACCGGACAGCAGAAAAAAAGTCAGGCGCTCCCGTCTTACAGTATATACTGAGCGCATTCTAAACTTCGGTTTTTCTTAATACCCTTGTTAGCGAAGTATATGTTCTGCCGTAGGCAGAACCAAACAACAAGTATACCCCTAAC
>JAUIMJ010000151.1 GCA_030433295.1 bacterium
TCCTCGCCTACCACTAATCAGTGCCACGGGCTCCTGTCGAATGGGGCGTGATGTTGCCCAGGTCGTAGGAGCCAGGTTGGGGCGCAGTCTTCTTGAGCTGGGCGGCAATAACGCGCTTATCGTACTGGAAGACGCCGATCTCGACCTGGTCGTTCGAGCGGTAGTCTTTGGTTCAGTTGGCACCGCCGGTCAGCGATGCACCTCCACCCGTCGTCTCATTGTCGATGCAAAGATCAAAGACGCGCTGATACCCAGGCTGGTGGAAGCGTACAAACAGGTCACCGTGGGAGATCCTCTTGAGGAGTCCACCCTGATGGGACCGCTGATACATCAGCAGGCCGTTGAGCAGTTTCTCCATGCAGTTGGAGAGATAAGAAAGGCCGGGGGAAACATCCACGTTGGCGGCACACAGCGCAAAGACCTCGGAGCGCTTTTTGTCGATCCCTGCATTGCAGAGGTGAGCCCGGAATTTCCGCTCCTAAAAGAAGAAACATTTGCGCCACTGCTCTACGTGCTCAGCGTCAATGATATCGAGGAAGCCATCGCCCTGCAAAACGATGTGCCGCAGGGACTGAGCTCAGCATTGTTCACCAACTCGGTCATACAAGCAGAACGATTCCTGAGTGCCGCCGGTTCGGACTGCGGCATCGCAAACATCAATATCGGTACCTCCGGCGCTGAGATAGGTGGCGCATTCGGAGGAGAAAAAGATACGGGCGGAGGAAGAGAGGCAGGATCAGACTCCTGGAAAGCCTACATGAGGCGACAGACGAACACTATTAACTGGGGCAAGGACCTTCCGCTGGCCCAGGGAATCAAGTTTGAGTGAGGGACGCGGGGGCGATTATGAGCGACCCTCGGCCTGCTCCACATAGGCCTTAACCGTGCGAGCAAGCCCCTCAGCGACAGAGAATTTTGGCTCGTAGCCAAGCAAGTCTCGGGCCTGGGTAGTATTGGCAAGCGAGTGGCGAATATCCCCGGCACGAAACTCCTGATAGTTTGCGCCCTTTTCTACCGCAAGGCCGCCCTTGAGTTCCGCCAGCGAATCGTAGATGTGGCCATATAACTCCGTCAGAGTCGTACGATCGCCATACGCGATGTTGTAGACCTGCGAGAACGCCGCTTCATTGCTGGTCCAGCCTGCAAGCAGGTTCGCCTGCACGACATTATCGATGTAGCAAAAATCACGACTGGTCTCTCCGTCTCCGAAGATCAGGCACTGATCGCCGTTCAGCAGAGAATCAATCCACCGTGGAATGACAGCCGCGTAGGCACCTTTAGGATCCTGGCGCGCGCCGAATACATTGAAGTAGCGCAGACCAAGGACTTCAAGTCCAAAAGAATCGGCAAAGACCCGTGCGTAGAGTTCATTAACTCGTTTGGTGACAGCATACGGCGAAAGCTGCACCCCGATTTTAGACTCGACTTTAGGAAGATCGGGGTCATCGCCATACACCGAACTGGATGACGCATAGACGAAGCGCTTTATGTCAGCCTCTCTGACGGCGACCAGGAGATTGAGCGTTCCGTCGACGTTTGCGAGATTACTGGCTATGGGATCTTCAATCGAACGGGGAACCGACCCCAGCGCCGCCTGATGAATGACGATATCGATTCCCTCAACAGCCTGACGACAGTCCTCCACACGCGAGACATCGGCATTCATGAAAGAAAATTTCGCCCAGGCATCTTCGGAAACGCGCGACTGAATGTCGTCGAGGTTATGCTGATGTCCGGTGACAAAATTATCCATCCCTCGGACAGTCTGACCATGATTCAGGAGTGTTTCGACGATATGACCGCCGATAAAACCCGCAGCACCCGTAACCAGCCAGCGTTTTGGCGTTTTCGCCATCTCAGCGAGGGCGCTGTCGTATGCAGTCGTCATGGGAAATCCTCTTATAAGCTCCAGTAAACCGTATCCCCCGATAAGTCGGCTGAGTTGAGGAATGACTTAACATCAACTATCACTCCCCCCGGTTTTATCAGACGTTCAATCTCCGCAGCGGGCGTATCCTTGAACTGCCTGTGCCCAACGGCATAAATAAGGGCATCCAAATCTCGCAAATCATCCCATTCAGCCAGCTCCACGGCCTCCTCAGAGTGCCCGGCCGCAGGCTCCGCAAGGGGATCGTGTACCAGGGGCGTGACGCCAAACTCTCGAAGTTCGGTGACGATCTTTGGTATCTGGCTGTTACGAGTATCAGAAACGTTTTCTTTAAATGTCAGGCCAAGAATGCCAACCCGAGCGCCACGAACCTGGGCGCCCGCATTGGTAAGCAATTTGATAGTCCTCTGGGCAATGAACTGCCCCATACCATCATTGATTCTGCGTCCCGCGAGAATCACCTGGGGCAAATAACCAAGCTGCTCCGCTTTAGCGGTGAGGTAGTAAGGATCAACTCCGATACAGTGCCCTCCGACTAGACCGGGCTCAAATCTAAGGAAGTTCCACTTCGTAGCCGCAGCGTCGAGTACCTCCATGGTGCAGATATCGAGGCGATCGAAGATGAGCGAAAGCTCATTCATTAACGCGATATTGAGATCTCGTTGAGTGTTTTCAATTACCTTTGCTGCTTCGGCTACTTTAATTGAAGAGGCAGGATGAATTCCCGCCTCGATAATGCTGCCGTAGACCTCGGCGACAATCGCCAGAGTTTCTTCGTCCTCCCCGGAAACGACTTTAACGATGCGCTCCAGCGTGTGTTCTTTGTCACCCGGGTTGATACGCTCAGGCGAGTAACCGACCTTGAAATCAACGCCGGCCTTAAGTCCGGAGACCTCTTCCAATATTGGGCGACAAATCTCCTCAGTAACACCAGGATATACTGTGGACTCGAAAACGACGATCGCTCCGGGCTTCATCACCGAGGCAACGAGGCGTGATGCATCCTCAAGCGGAGTCAAATTCGGACGTCGATCGCGATCGATGGGCGTCGGGACCGCAACGACAAAAAAATCACAGCTCGACAGCCCTTCAGCTTTGGAAGTGAACGTAATGGACGCTTCGGCGAGGTCATTATCCTCAACGTCATCGTTGGTATCACGTCCCTCACTGAGCGACGCAACGCGCTTCTCGTTGATATCAAAACCAACCGTACCAGGAACGCTGCGACCAAAGGCGACCGCCACCGGTAATCCGACGTATCCCAGTCCAACGACCCCAATTTTTCGACCATGTGCCATGACACATATACTCCTACAATCTCCCCTGACTCATGCCTGTGATGCAGGGGCCTGCGCTAGCGTTTCAAAACGCTTAGCTCAATAAAATTTCGGCCGGGGGAAAGCCCGTGCAGCACACGCTCGACCCCCTTTCGTTGTGAGGGACAGTAGAGCGGAGGCATCGTCTTAAATTCCGGCGAAGCCCGGCTACTAAAATAAGGTATAGATAAACGGCGCCGCGGCGGTTCCCTCAGTCAGAACGATTATCATGCTGATAAGCAAGGTAAAGGCGATTACCGGGATCAGCCACCATTTCTTGCGAACTTTTAGGAAATCCCAAATCATCCCGATTTTTGATGTTGCCATCGTTTCACTTCCCCCAGGGGTTTAATCAAGGCGACCAAAACAAGGCGCATGTCCCGTTTTTTCCGAGTCACCTAACACATTCTTTAACAGAGTTCTTTCGAGCACCTGACCACAAATACCCGCTCTCGCTTCTTTTTCTAAACGGCTACTAATACGGCGTGTAAAAACGCGTAGAGGGGCCATCCGCCTCCACCGGACACCAGTAGGATTCTGCCTCAGGCTCGAGAGTTAAACTGAGCAGGTCCTTACGCATAACGCGAAGCAGCAATGCCAGTGGCGTAATAACAACGTAAAACGTAAGAAACATTATCAGCGTAGTCATCACAAAGGATAGCTTTTCTGCAAAAGCCATCCAAACCTTTTCCAGCGGGGATAACACCAGCGGAAAAAGCAGTGCCGGGATAATAAAAAATCCGGTCCCGAGAAAGAAGAAAAAAGAAGAACTACGTCCCCGGTAAAAAAGAAGAGCCCCAAGGACACAGAGGGCCAGCGCCATTACCAGACCGAACTCCCGGCAAACAGCAGCGCGATCTTTTCCTTTAATCAAGCTCATATTCGTCTCTCCAGTTCGAATCGCCCTCAAACGCAGGCTGCTCTTCTTTGAATAATATGCAGTCTTCCAACACGAGAACATCCATCTCGGTTCTCATAAAGCAGCGATAGGCATCCTCGGGCGAGCACACAATGGGCTCACCCCTCACGTTAAAAGAGGTATTTATGACGACGCCGTATCCCGTTCGCTTTTTGAACTCTGAAATCAGACTATGGTAATTCGGGTTTACATCTTCTCGAACCGTTTGAATCCGAGCAGAGTAGTCAACGTGAGTGATCGCTGGCAAATCACTTCGCGGGACGTTTAGCTTTTCAATACCAAAAAGTTTTTCCTGCTCTGCGGTCATCGTCTTCCGACGATCATCTTTTACACCTGCGACCAGCAGCATATAGGGCGATTCGCCATCGATGTTAAAGTAATCACTGACATCCTCACGCAAACAGGAGGGAGCAAAGGGTCGAAATGACTCTCGATACTTAATTTTTAGGTTCATCGTCGCCTGCATGTCGGGACTCCGAGGGTCTCCGATGATGCTCCGTCCTCCCAGCGCTCGAGGACCGAACTCCATACGACCGTTGAACCAACCGACAACCTTTCCGTCGGCAAGCGCCTGCGCGGTCATAGCCGTAAGCTCACCATTCAGTCGCTTGTGCGGAATTTTCTTCTCACGCAGCCATCGCTCGATCTCCGCCCCGTCGAAGCGGGGGCCTAGATAAGAACCCGACTGCGCATCCGGACGTTCATCAACGCTGCGCGGTTTTTCGAGAACCTGATACCATGCAAAAAGTGCCGCGCCCAATGCTCCGCCTGCATCTCCTGCCGCGGGCTGAATCCAGATATCATCGAAGATATTTGCTTCGAGAATTTTACCGTTTGCAACGCAGTTCAGCGCACAACCCCCGGCCAGAACAAGATTCTTCTGTCCGGTGGTTTTTCGTACATGACGGGCCATCCTCAACATGACCTCCTCGGTGACTTCCTGCACCGAGCGGGCCAGATCCATCTCTCGTTGAGAAATCTCGCTTTCGGGTGCACGCGGCGGTCCCCCGAACAGCTCATCAAAAGCCGAGGAGGTCATCGTCAGGCCCTGACAGTAGTTGAAATACTTCATGTCGAGCTTGAAGGATCCGTCTTCCTTAAGATCCATGAGATGCTCGATGATAAGGTCAACATACTTTGGCTCGCCATACGGAGCCAGACCCATGACCTTATACTCGCCCGAGTTTACTTTAAATCCCGTGTAATAGGTGAAGGCACTGTAGAGCAGGCCGAGGCTGTGAGGAAATCGCAGTTCGTGACTGAGTTCTATTCTGTTGTCGCGGCCTACACCATAGGTAACAGTTGCCCATTCTCCGACTCCGTCAACAGTAAGGATCGCGGCCTCTTTGAACGGTGAGGGGTAAAAGGCTGATGCCGCGTGCGACTGATGATGCTCCGGATAGATGAGATCACCTTCATAACCGACGAGAGACTTCACCTTCTCGCCCATCCAGAGTTTGTCCTTAAGCCAAAGCGGCATAGCCTTAAGGAATGACTGAATGCCCAGAGGCGCGAAGGTCAGATAGGTTTCGAGCAGACGCTCAAACTTAATCCAGGGCTTATCGTAAAAGGCGACATGGTCGAGCTGCTCAGCGGTGATCCCCGCCTCCCGCAAACAATACTCCACCGCAAGGGTCGGAAATCGATGATCGTGTTTCTTTCGCGAAAACCGCTCTTCCTGTGCAGCCGCCACGATCTCACCATTTCTCAGCAGACAGGCGGCTGAGTCATGATAAAATGCTGAAATTCCAAGTATATAACAGTCGGCCATGGTTCCTCGGTCCCGAGAATTAAAGGCAATTAACAATCACGCAGAACTATATAGTCAAATTCCACAGATTAACCAATCTCGATTGCTGGAAAAAGCCGAAAGGTGTGCCGACCCCAGCCGTCTCCCGAGGTGTATCAGGCACTTAATGGCCCAATGCTACCCGTATAGCATTTGCGACCTCTTCCTGCGCGCCTTCCGGGATATAGGGGTAAAATGGAAGTGCAAGAATCTCCCGGGCGACCTGCTCGCTGTTCCTGAGATCTTCAATGATAAGGCCTTTCTCCCGATAGACCGTCTGAAGGTGCAAGGGCACCTCGTAGTACACGGCATGCGGTATACCCGCTTCCTTAAAAACACGAATGATATCCGATCGCTTCGAGGAACGAACACAGTACTGAGCCCAGGAGCTGCTGCTCCCGTCCGCCGCACGCGGAATGCTGATCATGCCCGAAAGCATCCCATGATAGCGCTCCGCCACTTCATTCCTCAGACGCAGTTCATCGTCAAAAATAGTCAGCTTTGCAAGAAGCACTGCTGCCTGCAGGGAATCCAGTCTTCCGTTAATGCCAACCCTTTCGTATCGGTATCGCTCGCTCCCCTGTCCGTGCTCTCGAATGGATTTTAGGATTTCATAAAGACGCTCATCCTGCACAAAAACCGCCCCGCCATCGCCGTAGCAACCGAGTGGCTTGGACGGGAAAAACGACGTCGTCGTTATCGGGGCCAGCTTCCCGACCCGACAAACTCCTTTGCCGTGCGCAACAGCAGACTGGGTTGCGCCAAAGGACTGGGCTGCGTCAGCAAGAAGAAACAAATTGTATTTTTCCGCGAGCCCATTAAGTCTTTGATAATCGGCCGGCTGACCAAAGAGGTCCACTGCAATGATGCCCCGCGCGCTGAGTCCCCCCGCGGGCAGTTCTGAGGCTGCACGTGATCCGAGCGCCTGAATACAGCGCTCAAGGGCGTCAGGGCACATAGCACAGGTATCCGGGTCAATATCGACAAAGACCGGAGTAGCACCGAGCTGGCATACCACCTCCGCAGTCGCCACAAAGGTAAAGCTCGGGATGAAAACGGCATCACCCGGTTTGACACCAAATGCCATCAGGCTCATGAGAAGGGCATCTGTCCCGCTCGAACAGGCTAGACTGTAAGCCGAGCCGCTATACTCACTCAGCACCCGCTCCAGCTCATACACCTCAGGGCCCTGAATAAATCGTCCGTGGTCGAGCACCGCTGCAATACGCTCATCGAGAAGCTGACGTATCCTCTCGCGCTGTGGCTCCAAATCAATAAACTTCATTCTCATTCCAAACAGACTGACAACTATCAAACTTTGCTTACGTACGCGCCGTCCTGCGACAAAATATCACATTTCGCATTCAGACTCCGGCGTGACACTATGCCCGGGACAAAGCGACACAATATCATCCAGGGGAAGCGCTGGCGCGGAATTTACTGCAGAACTTCGCTATGACCCGAGGGTTTATAGTATAGAGTAGGATAATTCGGCTTCCGGCAATAGCTGTTACCTTATTTGGGCAGGATCGTATACCGCTGGGGTATACCCCAGGTGTCATTGGGCGACACCCAATGCTGACCACGTATTTTAGTCGAAAGAACAAGGGATTTATTGTGCTACCGAGGACGTTTACATTTTCGCCGCTCATCACCATTGTCGCGCTGGGGCTGAGTCTGCTCATGCTCAAGGCCTCGGTCTGGCAGTGGGACCGCTACAAGGCGAAGGTCGCTCTCATCGAGTCGTACAAGGACAATCGTCAATCAAGTGCTGTGGAACTGCCTGAGTCGGACTCCTCTTATACATCACTCATAAATCGAAAAGTCGTTCTTCGGGGAAGCTTCGAGTACGAGCATGAAATGATAGTGCTCAACAGAAGAAATGCCGGAAAACCCGGCTCCCTTTTGCTTACCCCCTTCAAAATTGATGGGCGGGAAAAGCGAATCATTGTGAGTCGTGGATGGATTCCGTTTGAGGACAGAGATCCGGAGAGCTGGAACAGATATCGCGAGACCAACACTGCGGAAATATACGGGGTCGTGCAGGAAGGAAAGGAAAGCTCCTGGGTAAACCCAAGTGTGCCGGCCGGACAGTCGTCTGGAAGCAAAACCCCAGGAGCTTTTCAGCGCCAGTGGCTTTTTCCCGACCTTAGGGGTATGGCAAAGCAAGTCCCCTACCCTCTGGAGGAAGGATTTCTGATACAAAAGCTAAAGGGCGAAGAGGACACCCGGGCAATGCCGGCAGAATACGTATCCTTCCGGGTGCCGCCGAGCACACATTTTGGTTACACGATAGAGTGGGCCTTGCTGGCGCTTGGTAGCCTGCTTATCGGTTTTCTTCTCCAGGCCTTCCCTTCTTTTTTCTTCAGGGCTATGCGCAAAGAAAAGAGGGGTGAGGAATCGCCAAGCCCGTCGGGAGCCACCATTCACTAAAGTAGTATATGAAAAACACTATCAATCTAAATACAGACACTGCTCTCTGCAGTTATGTCACGTCCCTTTTGGCTTTCCTTATGCTAATGGCAAGCGCTGGAGACGTACACGCGATAGAGCGACCCTCTACCCTTGCCGAAAAAGCAGGAATTGTTGAACGCCTTAACCAGACACTGGATCTCGATCTCGTCTTCAAGAACTCCAAGGGAGAGGCACTCACTCTTCGAGACCTGCTCGCCGATGGCCGTCCCCTTATTATCGCCCCGGTGTATTACGAATGCCCCAGACTCTGCACCCTCACCCAGCAGGGCTTATTAGAGGCAGTAAACGCGGTAGATCTAGGGCTCGGAAAGGATTTTCGCGTCGCCTCAATTAGTTTTAACTCCGCAGAAAAGCCCGAGCAGGCCGTTCCAAAAGCTAAAAAATACCGCTCCCTCCTCGATCCCCGTCACGAAAAAAACGCCTGGAGCTTTCTGGTCGGAAGTCCCTCGAGCACCGAGAAAGTCATGAAAGAACTCGGATTTAAATATGCGAAAGACGGCGACGAATTTGCCCATGCCGCAGCACTCATGGTCGTTACCCCCGGTGGAATACTCTCCCGTTATTTTTATGGGGTAAAATACGCAGATAAGGATCTTCGATTCGCTCTGATTGAGGCCTCACAGGGAAGGATAGGCTCGACGGTAGACCGCATACTGATGTTCTGTTTCCGCTTTGATCATATTCAGGGCAGGTACACGGTCTCTATCTGGAAGGTCACCAGAATATTCTGCACGCTTTTTGCCGGCCTGCTGCTGGCGAGCCTGATAATCATGAGAATTCGCGAGAAAGTACGGAAATCATCTTAGTAAATGAAAGTTCCGCTTTTTTGTGAAGGGGGGGGGCATGCCCAAGCAGCACGTCCTTATCGCAAACTAAGGTTTGATGAATTTTTTCGGATGTTGCATTAACACGTGACTCTGGAGAGAATCGATCTGTCTGACGCCTCGGACCGCGACGGTGGAAACCGGAAGAAGAACCGGTCGAGAAAAAGACTGGGCGTCCCGCAATTCTTGGTTTTTTAGTCTTTAATTTAAAAACTCAAGGCTTTTGGATGTCTGGCGGTCTCCGGGTAAGCTGTGTTACCTCTTTTCTCAGAGCGTGTTCCTGAGTATAAGGAGTCGAAACAGGATTTTTACTCTGATGGAATTGTTTGGGGTGGACGGTCTTTGAGGGCGCGTCACGCGCTCGCTATCGCTGCCACGTTTCGCGAATACCCGCCTGCCTTTGTGCGAAGCCCTGTCTTGTAAATTTGGCCGGGACTTCTTGCTTACTGGATTAGCGAGACGGAATGTATCGTTATAAGACCCTATAGGGGAGTGTCTTTTTATGTGGGATCTTTTTAATTGGTTGCCTCCAGCCGCTTCGGACTGGGCTCCGCAGGTAGATTGGCTACACAATCTCATCACATGGATTTCGGTTTTCTTTACCGTCGCTATCACCCTGGTGATGATTTATTTCGCCATACGGTATCGTCGCAAAAGCAATGATGACGAAACGGCATTCATCACTCACGATGTCACTCTGGAAACAGTCTGGACCGTTGTTCCCACGGTTATCGTAATCTGGATCTTTGGCTTTGGTTATCTCTCCTACAAAGAGGCGCGGACTCCTCCCGCGAACGCGCAGGAAGTCTACGTAGAGGGCTTTAAATGGGCCTGGCAGTTCACCTACGAGAACGGGAAAAAGTCGACGCGAGATCTCGTTGTGCCCGTTGGCGAACCGACACGCCTTATCATGACTTCGAGAGATGTCATCCACAGCTTCTTCATTCCTTCGATGAGAATCAAAGAAGA
>JAUIMJ010000152.1 GCA_030433295.1 bacterium
CTGAAAGCTGAGTAAATACATACAGTTACGGGAGTGTTCGATACTGCCGGGCGTCCGCCTATGCCAAGACCCTGTTAGCAGGAGAAGTTTTCCGATAAAGTGTGTATAGTTTAGAAGGCTTTGCCTACTCAAAGCCCCGATCTTTCGTTCTTTTTAGCCTACCCCAGGGAAGAAGCGTTCACACATACGTATAGCGTTGAAACGGGCAGCGGTCCCCGAACAATTCACACAACACGTTTTACCCTTCGAAGGGAGGTTCTCATGAGAATTGACCAGTATATCTTCTCGGGTGTCCGAGTACTGCAGAGTGCGTCGAGTGGTTCGGCGAGAGTGCTGTTTGCGGTTTTCGTGAGCATCCTCATCACTATCCCACTCTATGTCGTTCTGCCAAAAGCATGGATCGATATTCCGATTTTTCTCTGGGCGGGTTTCATCGGCGTCTATTGGATCTACAAGACCACGGCGACGCAGAAAGAAACCTTCAGGAACGATCGCAAGGTCTCCATCGGAGCGGCTATTCTGACATGGATGATCATTGGCGGTGTCATTTACTCCGACCCTCGTAACTGGGCCGGAGAACTGGCATTCAAAGGCCTGATGATCGCCGGCGCCGTCTATCTTTGTTGTCGATATCTTTTCACTCCCATCTTTCTGCCGATTACTGCCGGCGAAGAAGATGATGATGATGATGATTACGAATTTGACGAGGAGGATGACGACGAGGAACAGACAGAGGAGGAAAGCCCGGCAGAAGAATCGCCACCGGCGCAACAGGCGGAGGCGAGCTGACTTGTGGGGATATTTCATCAACTGTGTTGATTGTATCCCCGGTAGTATCCCACCCTTTGAACGGGATTCCACGTACCACGAAGGTTTTCGTGCGGTCCCGTTTCAACAGTATTGCGATATGTGTCTGAAATAACAATTATTTCTATTATCTTAGGCTCAGTCTGCTTTTCGTTTTGCGAAAAGAAATTTTCGCCTACTTGATCTCCATCATGTTCGGGCCGTCCGGCATTAGACTATTCTGAAATACGACGTGTTCCCGTGTCTGAACTTTCCGGGAATCCCGGAGGACCGTACCTCTGGATGCTGACATCGCCGTCGTTCGGAATGCAAAGAGAGACCGGGAGTCCAATGAGCCGCACACTGAGTCTAGCAACACTCCGCAGTTTGGTATCGCGTTACAGCGCTGTTTTGCTTGCGTACAATTCCAGAAGCGACCTGGCGCTTCGTGGCCTGGGTACCTTCAGTGTCGTGATTGGGGTGATATATCAGTTTATCTGGTTTCTCACTGATGCGACTCAATATGCTTCTTTTGGTCCCCTGGGATATCCTATTGCCCTTCTCCCGTATGAGTCCTCGCTTTGCTTTCTGTGTTGTGGGGCCGCACTAATTGCAGAAT
The DNA here is from genome assembly GCA_030433295.1 of bacterium. Taxonomy (GTDB): domain Bacteria; phylum Bdellovibrionota_C; class UBA2361; order SZUA-149; family SZUA-149; genus JAUIMJ01. The sequence continues at coordinate 1,406 of JAUIMJ010000152.1, forward strand.
CATTTGACCACCGCCGTTCGATGCTGGTGTTCACGTCACTCGCGTTTCTTGTGCTGGTGATAGTGGTAGGTGGCCTTGCCCTGGATGTCGGAGAAGGGGTGATTCAGCGAAGTCTGTTTGGGAGAATTAACTCGCTTAGTGCATCGAGAACAGCAATGAGAGCGAGTGATGTCTTCGCGTTTTTTCTTGTCTTTTTAACACTGTTGTCCGTTGCTAATGGCATTAAACGTACGTGCCTGCCTCTCTTGCTCACCATTCTCGGTCTTCTCGTATGCAGCATATCTATTTCAATGCTTTTACATACGGTAAGCGGCCTCGATGTTGTGTCTTCGGTTGGAGGCGCTGCTGAGCCCAATTCCACCGCCCTGGTGCATGCACTTGGGATTTTTCTGCTCGGGGCTGGTGTAATTGTACTCGCCTGGAGGGAGTGGAACACGCTTTCTGTTGACGTAGCCGAACTAAAGCGTTCGTTCCTGATGTATTGCACTATTGCCGCTTTGTTTATTGCTGGAGTTAGCTCGTGGTTCACTCTCTCACTGCTGCACGAGCGTTTTAGCGAAACTAGTCGCAGAAATCTCGAGAAGGTCGCTCGCGAGAAAGCTCGCTCAATTGAACTTGTTCTGACTGATAGTAAGCGTACGGCCAATCGATTTGCGAATTTTAGTGATACCTACCGGCTTATGGATGCGTATGATCGGGGTGAGTTAAAACGAGCCGGTTTCTCGCGTGCGACCAGCGAGTATTTTGAGAATGTGCTGGACTTCGACGAGCGGATCGCGGGAATCACCCTCCTGGATCGCTTCGGTGTTCCTCTCGTGGTTCACGGGCAAGTGGTTCCGCCGGAACAATGGCCAGAGAACGCTGCTGAGCGAGAGAAACCCGGAATCGTGGGTCCTCTCAGTATTGACGGAACGTTCATGCTAGTGGTGAGTGCACCGATTCTTCAGTTTCCGTTGAGACGCATAGGGACCGTTGTTCTTCTGCTGCGAGCCAGTGGATTCGAGCACCCTCTGAGAGACCGTACGCTATTGGGTGAAAGCGGAACTGTCGTGCTCGGGGTGCCGACGGGCGACGGTTTTAAAGTACTTACCCATCGCGGTAAGGATGATTCCATCGGTATTATCGACTTCTCTGCAAACAGCTCAGTGTATCAGGGACTTTCGTTTGCACGTAAACAGGAGTCAGGATTTATCGGCTCTGGCGAGGGCACGGTCGATGATACCCTGACCTTCTACTTGCCGGTTCCGGAGAGTTCCCTTGCACTCGCGGCTTCCATCGGAACGAGGGAACTGCAGACATCGATTAGACGAAAGTTTATCGCGGTAGCAGCATTGATAACTGCGTTCGTCGCGCTGGCAGGGTATGGAATGTTTCAGTTAGTAAGAACATTGTTGTGGTATGCTGATGCACTTCAGCTACGCCTCGTCGAGAAATCAAGAGCGCTCGAGGAGGAGCTCGCGTGGCGCACGAAGGCGGAGGAGGAGCTAAGTCGGCATCGGGATCACCTTGAGAAACTCGTGCTAGAGCGCACCAGCGAATTGCAGGAGTCCCAGCTCTTGCTCTCTCAATCAGAGCGTATGGCGTCTATCGGAATATTTGCGGCAGGTATTGCGCATGAAATAAATAATCCGATCGGCATGATCCTGCTTGCCTCACAAAATGCACTTAGTCTGTCGAAAGAGCCAGACGCGGAAGAAATCACCCAGAATGCCCTGGAAGAAATTGAGGCTAATGCGCGCCGTTGTGGCAGGATTGTGCGTAGTATTCTTCAGTTCTCCAGACAGGAGGATACTGAGAAGTGGCCGAGTGATGTTAATGCAATCATTGAGCACTCTGTCGAGCTCATGGTGGGTACCGTGACGGACGACCCGAACGCTGTCTCACTGGATTTAGATCCATCACTGCCCCAGCTTCCCTTAAATCCGACTGAGATCGAACAGCTTGTCATTAATCTTTGCAAAAATGCCTTTGAAGCGGGAGGAGACGGGACGAGAGTTAGCATCACCTCGAGAAAGATTGGAGCCTTAGCAGAAATTCGAATCAGCGATAACGGGCCAGGTATGAACAGTGAGCAGCGAAAAATGGCCTTCGATCCATTCTTTACGACAAAGCAGCATCAGGGGGGGACCGGACTGGGGCTCAGTATCGTTCATGGAATTGTCGAGGGACACAAGGGTAAAATCGAAATCGACAGCACTCCCGGCGTTGGGACGACTTTTTCCGTCAATTTTCCTACCTGCGCTTGATCCAGATCAAGGCGTCGACCTCAAGATCCCCGATATGCTTAGGCTACTCGTGGAAATGTAAACTTCTTTGGGAGCGCATATCATGAAAAAATTGCTGATAGTCGATGATGAAACAGGCTTTCGTGAGCAGCTAGAGTTGGCAATGTCACGTGCAGGGTACGAGGTGTACTCTGCGGGAAGCGGTCAGGAAGCTATTGAAATTGGTGTGCAGCATCGTCCTGATGTACTTATTTGCGACTGGATGTTACAGGACGAGATACACGGTCTTCATGTTATTGAAGTTCTTTCCGCCGTCTATCCCTCAATCAAATCGATGCTGATGACAGGATTTGCCTCCGGCGATTTACGTGAGAAGGCCAATGAGCAGGGGCTTTTTGGTTTTTTTGAGAAACCCTTCGAAATTGGAGTTCTAAAGGAAGAGGTTCATGTTGCTGCGCAAGCGCCAAAACCTGATGGTGAAGTTATCGGTATATCTATCTTGCAGGTAGGACCAGATAACTCAATACAATATGCGAATGCGGCGGCATTGCAGCTTTTTTATGGTTTAGGGTTCGATATCGTTGCGGCGCATCGTAACCTGGCAGCTGTTTTCGCCCCTGATTGCCTGGCGTCGCTCGAGAGTAGCGATGAGCAGTGGGTAGAAGTCTTTCTCAAGTCACCGAATCCGACTCAGTTGTATCTGCGCTCTCGTCCGCTTTCAGAGAATGGGAGCACATTATACGTGGTCCTACAGGTTGGTGATCGCTCACTTCAAAACTATTCGGTTGTGCGAATGCTGTTGGGGCTTTCGCGACGAGATGCTGGACGTCTGACCGAACTTGATATTAGCGGTCATGTGCTCGTTGTTGACGATTACGAGATGATCAGGAGGATGACGTGCGAGATGCTAGAGGACCAGGGGTACACATGCCACTGCGCCGGGACTCACGAAGAGGCGATGCAGGTACTGCAAAAGGACGAGAAGATCGGACTTGTGCTCCTCGACTACAGTATGCCGGACGGTGATCCGAAGAAGCTTATCGAGGAAATTCGACAAACTCGTGCGGGCATCATTGTCGTTGGTTCCAGTGGAGGTAACCATCGAGAGGATTTTGAGGACCGTGGGGTCGGGCTCTTCCTTCCAAAACCATGGATTACGCAAGACCTTCAGAATGTGCTTAACGGTATAATGTGATTAGCAGGAGGGACGCACCATGTGTAAGCTGCTAATTGTAGATGATGAGGCAGGATTTAGAAAACAACTCAGCCTGTCCTTGACGAGCAGAGGATATGACGTCGTGACGGCGGAGAGCGGAGAACGGGCAATTGCGCTGGGGTGCCGTGAACGCCCGGACGTAGTAGTCTGCGACTGGATGCTCGGTGACCACATTCACGGGTTAAACGTCCTGGAAGTGCTACGCGCGGTCCGTCCGCAGACGCAGTGCGTCCTAATGACCGGATATGCGTCGAAAACTTTGCAGGGGCGGGCTGAGGACCTGGGTATCGCGGGTTTCCTAAGTAAACCTTTTGAAATCGACGAGCTGGCGCATTATGTCGAAATGGCGTGCCGGCGTCCAATTGCGGAACAGGCCGCGATACCCCTGGCTATTCTGGAGGCGGACAGCTCTGGTGAGATTCTCTATCGGACAGAGGAAGCTAAGCGGCTGCTGTCACGAAGCGGATTCGTCGAGGAGCCGGTTCGCATTCAAGATCTCTTCTCTGCTGAGAATGCGCCGCGTCTGGAGACCGCCGGACGGCGCTGGATAGAGTTGCCGCCACGGGGGGGAGAGGACAGTTTCTGGCTTATTCGTTCGAGGGAACTGCCGGGTAGCACGAAGCGATTGTACCTGATTCTTTCGGAAGAGGATCGTCCAGTTAAGATTCACTCTCTCGTCAATATGCTATTAGGCTTGCCGGGACCATCACCAGTGAAGTTGTCCTGGGAAGGACACATTCTTGTTTTCGATACCAGCGAGAGCTCACGTCTTCTCACGCAGGAAATGATGGAACGAATTGAGACGGTCTGCCATGCGGCGAGCAACGCCACTGAGGCAATGGAACTCTGTCGCCGAGACGAACGGGTATCCTGCGTTATCGTGGACAGTAGCAGCCCAAGGGACGTTGAGGGCTTTGTGCGGCAGATACGAGTCGAGAAGCCCGAAGTTATCTTAATCGGCACGAGCCGAGACAGATCGGCGAAGCGACGGTTTGCATCGATTGGAGTGGAGAATTTTGTCCTAAAACCCTATGTGACCTATGACATGGTCAGCTGTTTAACGGACTGCAAGGCGAAGTCGGGGGGTGCGAGGATCGATGGGCTACACGCGGAAAAGTAATGCGTGAGGCATCCTAGTCCACCATCTGTTGCAAGGCGGCCACGCTGGCTACGTAGATTGTCCCGCTGGGCGAGGGGGCAAGAATGTTGTCTGCCTCCATTAGTTTACAAGACCGCGTTACCGTTTCGGGTGTTGAACCAATGAGGTCCGCAAGCTCTTGCCGGGTCATACGTATCTGTACCGCATCGTCAGAGGCATGCACTCCGAATTTTGGAACGAGCGCGAGCAAGGCATGAGCAATCCGAAGTTCTACTCTGTCGTGCGCGAGTCCGCGGGAAACATCGTGGGCATTACGCAGACGTTTGAAAACCATATCGATTAACTCTTTGCTGGCCTCTGGAATCTGTTCAAACAGGGTGAGTACGAGAGGACGCGGAAGTGTGGCAATGACAGTTTTAACCTGCGCCTTGGCGGTTACCGGATAGCTGACACCGTCGGAAACGGCCAGGAGAGGAAAGGGGTCACCGGGGGAAATCAATTCTACGATAAACTCTTTTCCACTTGCGGATCCCTTATACATAGCAATACGCCCAGATAGAACGACAAACCCAGGAGTGTCGGCATCACCTTCAAATGCTATGTAGTCACCCGCCGGAACCTCTCTTTTACAGGCGACCTCACTGACTGCCCGTATGACCTCTTCATCAAGGTGCCGAAACGGAAGTAGCTCAGAGAAAAAACGGTGTATTTCTTCAATGACTTCGGCGTTCTCGTCGGAAGCTCTGTATGAGGAGCGAATTGTTTCTGCACAGAGGTTATTCTGCGAAGGGTTCTGGGTCCCGGTGGCGGCTCGCGATTGTTCGCTTGAATGCTTAAACAGAGCCAGTTCAAGGGCCGTGCGAAGTTCGACCTCATCAAAGGGTTTTATTATGTAACCATATGGTTCTGTTATTTTGGCTCGCTCCAGAGTTGCCTCGTCCGCGTGTGCAGTCAAATAAACAACCGGGATATTGAGCAAACCGCGGATTTCAGATGCCGCATGAATTCCATCGACCTCACCTTCCAGGAAGATGTCCATGAGTACGAGATTGGGCCTGAGGCTTGTGGCGAGCTCAATCGCTTCCTCGCCCGCGCCGGTGATGCCGATCACTTCGAATCCAAGTCCAAGAAGTGCTTCTTCGAGGTCGGCTGCGACCAGGCCTTCATCTTCGACAATCAGCACTTTTTTTTCGCTACTCATCGCTAGTTCCTTTAGTTGGGGGAGAAGGAAAGGTTAGTGTAAATATCGCTCCGTTCAGACTCGAAACCTCCAGTCTGGCTTTCAGCTGTCGCGATAAGCTCGTGATTATTCGCGATCCGAGTGTTTTCGTATCTTCCAGACTGAACGTTGGCGGAAGTCCTACACCGTTGTCCCGTACCTGAAGTCTAACTTCGCTGTTTTCCGCGACTTCGACAATAGTAACAACGAGTTTTTTTGTCATATCCAGGCGCTGTTCGGGAAAGGCGTGCTTGACGGCGTTTGTTATGAGTTCGTTGACAATAAGTCCGCAGGGTATGGCCTGATCTATATCCAAATAGACTGCTTTGTCGGCAATCATTTCCAAATCGATAGTAGCGTCCGCAGCGATGGAACGAATCGCGTGCGAGACCACATCACCCAAATATGCACGTGCGTCAATGTGTGAGAACTCCCCTGTTTTGTAAAGACTTTCATGCAGGAGAGCGATTGAGCGAATGCGATTTTGGCCCTCTTGCAACACGTGCAAGACAGCAGAGTCCGTACTCCTTCGTCGTTGCAGATTAAATATTGTGGAGACAATCTGCAGGTTGTTCTTCACTCGATGGTGAATCTCCCCGAGAAGAAGTTCTTTTTCGTGGAGGGACTTCTTGATCTCCTTTTGACTTTCTTTAAGAGCCTTTTCCGCCATGCTCCTGTGTACTAATTCTGTTTTGAGATCTGCACTCAACTTTGTTGCACGCTCAATCATGCTTCGAAAAACAAGCTCAAGAGTAAGGCTCCCGGCCAGGGCTAAGAGCAAGGCGGCGAGAATTGCATTAACCAGTTGCTCATTTGCTGCTCCGTAAAGTTTCTCAGTGCTCGCACGAGCGAGTACTGCCCACCGGACGCTGGGAACTGGCGCGTAGGCAACCAGACGCCGCGATCTCTGCTCAAGACCGGGAACGACTATTCCGCTCTTACCGAGAAAGGCTTCTTGCAGACCCGTACCAATTTCGGGTGCGATTGCAAGAAGCCTACTACGATCGTTAGGCCCACGGTTTGAGAATTCGAACAATTCCAAACTATCCTCTGAGTAGATCCCAAGAAACAGATTGATGCGCCCAAATACCCCAACACGAGGCTCCAGTAAGGCACCGAGCCCATCTGCTTTGACGAGCATGATATCGCTCCCGAGGTGAGCGTCTTCTCCAATAGGGTTTGTCAACAACAAGAAGAGTTCGCCTTCGAGTCGAAAGGGTCCAAAGAATCGCTTGACCTTTGACTGTACGCGTTTAGACATTAGGAACTTTTCCGGAATACCCATACCAAGAGCGACAATGGGTTTTCCACCCGGATCGTAACGTATCAGTCCGCGAATTTCCGGACGCCCTTCCACGACATCGCGGAGCGCCTCGGAGGTTCGCTCCACTAACTGATTTTCAGAAATGGCACCTGCCGTGTGGGCCATCAAGGCCGAAAGTGCTTCGTCGTGCTGACTAATGTCGTTTGTACTCTCAATGATGTTTTTTGCATATTGGTCAACGGTATGCGCTTTGTTCGATACGATTTCGGAAAAAGTGTCGTGGATTTCCCTTTGGGTATGAGCATAGAGCAGAAGAACGCCTAGTAGGGCGCTAACGACTGAAGCCACCAGTACTCCAACGAAGGAGTACAGCTTCATCCATGGCCAGAGCTCGTGGAGATCGACTGTTTTTGTCACCTCTTTGTTCCATCCGAGAACGACAAGCTCAGCGGAGAGTAGCAGCAGGCCGACTGCTGAGAGAAAGGCCATCCGCGTGTAGTCACCCCAACCGTATGCCACTTCAACGCCAAACGCATAACCGAACAAGGCAATGAACGAAATGCTAAAGACGAATAAGCCGAGCAATCCGAGAGGTGATGGTCCTACAGCAATGCGGATTTTTCGCGTAAGCAGGAGTAGTCCAAGTGATACAAACAGAAAGCACAGGCAGGTATTCGGAGGAATTCTTCCCGGATGGGAAGTCTGGACTGCGTTTTCGGGCGTTCCGAGAATTCGGTCGATACCCAGGTCGAAGGAAAAAATATACTGTACAAGTGTCACAACAGTGAACAGAACTACTGTTCCCGATGTCCACTGCCCCAAATAATTCCATTTAAATACGAAAGCAAGAAGCGAGGTTCCGATAAGGAGAAAGCAGAGCGCCGTGTTCGGCTGCATAGGTGCCCAGGCACTATTAATCTGGTGCACCTGCTCGAAGGAAAAAATCCAGGAAAGAAGCACAAGAACGGCAAGAGAAGCTAACAATCCTCCGACTGCAAGGGTCAACCTCTGGGTGGTGTCGAGGGAGGAAAGTTGTAAGCGCATTGAGCGGTTCGTCACAGGTTTTGAATTTTTCCAGTGGGGATGGCCCGCACCTCAGAATCAGATGATACTAGGCTTTACCAGGTATCGAAAGCAACCTATTTGCCCGCATTCGCAAAGTATAGCCGTAGGCCGAACTGGCCGCGGGGACAAAGGACATCCGCCTGAGTTGCGTCCCCGCGTATTGACCATTAACCACGGGTATCCTGGGCGTAACACCGACCAGGGTCCTGCCGGGAGCTCCAAATCTTACAGTGTTCTTCTGGAATACTGAGCTCTTTGCACCGTAAGGGGCATTCTCCGGTTACCGTGTGCTCAACCGCGAAAATAGTGCCTTCAGTCTGCCGAAGCAGGTCCGATGTGGCCCCTGTCTCGAACGGCGCAAGCAGGGCAGCCCTTGCCGATGCGTTTTTCGAGGCTTTCACCGAACGAGTGTCCGGTTTCCCGATGCATGCGACCAGGCTGCAGGCAAGAAACAGTACTATGTGGCTGCGGTGTAAACGCATATCAACTAAGGGCTCTAAGATATTCACCAAGATATTCACCCGGCAGAATCGGTGTATACCGATTCTGCCGGCAGTGCTTTAGCTTCCATCACGGATGAATATTTCCACCCGACGATTCTCGGTACGGCCTGCCTCAGTCTTGTTT
>JAUIMJ010000153.1 GCA_030433295.1 bacterium
CGTATTCGGGGTGAAACGAACAGCTACCCATGCTCCTCAGCTGAAAAAGCCGTAGATTGCATAATAAACCGTAATCAAAAGTGTGTTTTTTCGTCCAAGTAAGGAGTCCCTTCGCGTATCAGCGGACATAACAGATGTAGGGAGCGTCCACAGTAAAAGTAGCCGGATGCTCAAGGTTTTTTCGCACTCAGGTTTCGATGACGGCTAAGTATAACATCCAGCTTCAGGATTCCCTCTTTGACGGGAGCTATGAAATCCTCGCTCCGGTTGGGCGGGGGCGCAATAGTGTCGTCTACAAAGCCCGGGACGTTCGCGATCCCGAGGCACGAACCTTTGCTTTGAAGGTCCTCGTTGCCGGCCTGAAAGATCCCTCAATAATTTGCACCCAGGCGTACACCGAGGCCATGGCCATGCGTGCCTGTGAGGATGCCAATGTGACTCGCCTGTTTGACTATGTCGCGACCCCATCACTTTGTTACCTGGTTATGGATTACGCTGCCGGCGGAGATTTGGGTCGCTATCTATCCACACACAAAGAGCCACTGCCCGTTCGACTCGCCTTACCGGTGATGGAGCAGGTTCTTTCAGGACTGCAGGCGATTCATGCCGCGGGGTATATTCACAGAGATATCAAACCAGAGAATATTCTCATCAATGGCCAGGGAGCAGCAAAGATCTCTGACTTTGGAATCGCGATACCGAAGGTGCATATATCCGAATTAGCTGATGCAGGTCGTGGCGTTGGAACCTTCGAATATCTGGCACCGGAGTCACTAAATGATGGCGTATGTGATGAGCACACCGATGTGTATGCCGCGGCGGTTACCTTTTACCAGCTTCTCAGTGCAGTGGTTCCCTTCAGCGGCGACAGTTTTTCGCAACAGGTTAACCACAAGCTTAACGCGGATCTCGTCCCCTTGTCCTATCTGGTTCCCGGTGTTTCACGCAAATTATCCGCAGCGATACTCAAGGCCTTGCAACCGAGCCGTTCCGAGCGTTTCGAGTCAATTGAGGCGTTTCGCGAGGCGATACTCGAGAGCGTGAAAAAGCCACGAGCGCTGCGGCATGATGAATCTGATGATGCCGTACGGGAAACCTGCCCCGAGGAAGAACTCGCAGCGGTTGAACCCTGCGCAGAGACGGTGCCGCAGGAGTCTGCCGAGCCGGTGTACCTTAAGGAGGAGACTCTGCCACATGCTGCTGAGGAGATAGATCACGAGCTTTCAGAGGAGACCTTACTCGATGAGGCCGGATACAAAGTTCTTGCCCATTCGTCTGCAGATGATTTGCCTACGCTGAAAAGTCATTCTTCCGGGCTTGCCATGGTTCAGAAGAAGAGAGGTGCCAGCAGGATCCTTCGCAATACTTCTATTCTTCTCGTGCTTGCGGTTTCTGTGGGAATCTTCTCGCTGCTGTCGAGCTCCTGGTCTCTGGACTCTGCAAAAGCCCTTGTTGGCTCTCTGATAAAAAGTGAGGTCTTGCCATCTTCTCCTGAAGTTGCTTCGGTGAAGAGGCAGGATGTGACGCCGCAAAGCAGGGCAATTGATGCAAGCACCTCAGGTATGAGAAATGTTGAGGTGCATGGGGCCAGTGGATTTGCTGCGCTCACTGCCGGTGCACTGCAGGGGCAGCTTGAAGCATATCGAGGAGCCGAGAGAGCCTACAGCATATTCACGTATGTGCTTCCTGATACACAGATGCTTGTCATCGAAGTAGCAGGCCCGGGCAAGCCCCAGGTGAAAATTCCTTTTCGCGAACTGCAGGGGAAAAGAACCCTGATGCTGAAGGGGGAGAATGCTGAGATAGAGCTGAGGCTTCATCCAAAAAGCGAAGGCATCTCAGATATCGTGTTTGGTACCTATGTTGAGAAGTCGACTCTGGCCAGCGGGTCCTGGTCCATCCAGGTAAACACTCCTTAAGCTTTTCTACGACAAACCCAGTAAGCCTTCTTTTAAGTCCTCATTTGGCGGTGAGGAGCCCAGCCAGATGCGCAGGACCGCTTTTGAAAAATCTTCGCCTTCGACCTCCCCCAATGATGTTCCGTCAAGTTCGACGCGAACCACGGAGCTTGTAATATCGAGGGAGAGCGTCTGTCCTTCTTTAACTGCTTTCATCATCTTGTTGAAGCGCTCAATCTTCTCAGACAAGGGGGCCAGGTTTGACACATTTTTCTTAAAGCCCTCGGTCCAGCCATCTCGAATCTTCTCGACACCCACATCTCGAACGAAATGCATTTTGAGAAAGGAGGGCCTGCTGCAACAGAGAATAGATTCCGCATCACTGCTTTTCTCCGGCAGATACAATCCGGCAACGTAGACGGAAACCCGAAAGAACGTAGCCTTTCGCATACCCAGGCCATTGAGTGTCAGCGTAGTGCCATCCCGTTCAAGCGAATCCAAAAAGCGCACTCCGCCAAGTTCCGCGGCAAGAGACGCCTGTGGCAGGCTGAAAAACGAAAAGCAGCTAATGGTAAACAGAATTGTCCGTAGGGTGCGCATGACCGTATTTCCTCATTCAAATTCCCAGCTGAAATTTTCCAGCTCAAATTTCGCCGTTCAAACTCAGCTGTTCAATGTGCCGCATCCGCGTTCTCTGCCTCGCGGGCCTCTTGCAGTGCTTCGATAAAAAGGCTGCGTACTTCCTCGGAGGATCCTGCCCTGCGGCTGAAAGAGAGTCGATGTCTCCTGCTGCGATCCGAGCCCTGCACCTGAAGGGTGAAACTCTCTGAATCCACAGCAACCATGCTGCAGGCCTCAGGCGCCACTTCAATGTCCAGCTTGTGTTTCGCCAGCTCTTGCAGTGCATCACGATGATCGTCGTTCATATGATCGATGATTGCTTTGCTTTCGTAGGCCACGGGATCATGAGCCGTCTCGGCGTAGTCGCCAGGAGAAATCCAGCGAATATCACCGAAGCCGCCAATCCAGCGTACCCTGACCGCCGAGATGCGAAAGAAAAGAAAACTATGTGCAATGGCACGTTCGGGAGCGAAGGGAAATCGTTTCCAGTATGCTGTCTCTACGTCCCCACGCTCATCATCAGGAACCGCAATCGCATCGCCAACGAAGGTCGCGCGCGCGTGCGCCTGAGGATCCTGTATGCCGAATCTGTCGGAGACCAACAGGCTTACGCGAGGATCGGCTGAAATGTTTTTATAATGTTCTGAGATAAGCGAAATGAAAATCAGCAGATTCCCCTCAGCGTCAATGTCGTAGGGAACCAGGGATCCGAAGGGATAGCCATCACAGGCAAGTGAGAGGGTGCTAAGGCTGGCAACGGTCTGAGAGCAGAGAAATCTCCGCACTACGGTTGATCGATTTTCGTCTGTCATTCCCCACAAGCCTGTTAAGTAAAAAAACCGAAATCAGGATCCCCCTCGGGTGCCTGCTGATGGACTATGTTCCCGTGTTGCGTAAACCCGGAGGCGGTCATACGCGAAGTATAGCATAGCTCCGGGTGATGTCGTCTTTGTTACAAGGGCCCCGATCGCAGATGGGAGCAGCATGCACCGTAGTCTGAGGTTTATGCAGTGAAAAAGTATCTTATGCTGCCGAGCCCTGATTCGGGAAGAGCCAGTCAGGACGCATTTAGGAGGCATTTAGGAGGCAGGCTTCCGGGCTGGAGTTTTGCCTTCTACTTGGATATGTTTGCACCCACTTTAAGTCAGTATTTAAGCGAAACTCTTGTCGCTCAATGTGCCTCTGGCGGGCAGATGGGTGCGATTTCGCTGTCTGGAGACGTTTTGGAAAATGTATTGCGTGCGGTGTGTCCGGCGGATGAGGACAGGCAACCGTGTACCATCATCGACGATCAGGCCGTCCTGGCCGAAAAATTCGAGTACTTGCTTGCCGATGAGTCAAAGCTGAGCGGCGGCCCGCTCGCTGCGCTTGCGCGACCGCTGAGCTATCTCGAGTGTGCTGATGCCCTTCAGTCCTTCGCGCGTTCTGAGGCCCAGGTGGCGGTGGTGACCGCCGGAACCGGTCTGAGTGGCGGCGCGGTTCCGCTCGCTGGTGCCCACATGCTGAGTCTTGAAGGCATGAAGAAGATTTCAGATGTCGAATTCGATGCTGAGAGTGAGGAGTATTTTGTCCGTGTGGAGGCGGGGGTGAGCCTGGCCGAACTAAACGAGTTTCTCGGCTCACGTGAAGAGAACGTTTTCTTTCCCGTAGATCCCACCGAAACTTCAGCATCACTTGCCGGAATGGTGGCAACCAATGCTTCTGGTGCACGTTCGTTCTTCTACGGTTCAGTAAGAGATTGGGTGAGATGGATGCGTGTGCTGCTCTCCGATGGGTCGATTCTGGAGCTGCGCCGTGGAGAACACCGCATCATAGACGGGCGCATTGTTCTGCAGTGTGGGGAGGAACAGAGGGAACTCCACGTGGAGGATCTGAAGATTCCGCAGACCAAGCACACGCTTGGCTATCGCTACCAGGATGGCCTCGATCCCATCGATATTTTTGTTGGCTCCGAAGGGACGCTCGGCGTGATAACTGATGTAGAGCTACGGCTTGAGAAGGTCCCGGCGCAGAGAATGTATGTCCTGCAGTTTTTCGATGCTGAGAGTGATGCTCTGTCGTTTGTTCATGATCTGCGCAGCGAACGTGGTTTGAAAACACTGGCCATAGAATTTTGCGATCGAGCCTCTCTTGATTTCGTATTGAAAAGTAGTGTTCGTGCTGATTGTAAGGCAGCTGGTCTGATAAAAGATAGTCATCAGGCCGCGGTGTACACTGAGTTCATCTGTGATACCGATGAAGATCTGCTCGAGTTGTACGAGAAGCTTGAAGAGGTCCTGCAAAAGAACGGAAGCAGCATCGAGGATTCTTTTGCAGGAACTGAGGATAAAGATCTCCGTGATATGAAGCTCTTTCGGCATGCCATTCCCGAGACGATCAATGGGATCATTGCGCGGCGTCGCGCTGAGATTCCCGGACTGCATAAGATTGCTACTGATATGTCTGCCCCGGATGATGCCCTGCAGACGGTGTTCTCGGTGTATCGGGAGTTTCTCGATGCCCGTGGTTTGGAATATGCAATTTTTGGTCATGCCGGTGATAACCATTTTCATGTGAATATTCTCCCGCGCAGTGCTGACGAGCTGCGTATTGCCAGGGAAACGTACCACAGCATCGCATCAAAGGTTGTTTCCCTTGCAGGGGCCGTGAGTGCAGAGCATGGAATAGGGAGAATCAAAAAATCATTTTTGCTCGAGCAGGTAAGCGCTTCAGAAATTGAGCAGATGCGAAAGATACGATCGTTTTTTGATCCAGGTTTGAGGATGAGCACGGGAGTGCTGTTTGACTAATGGCCTCTCAGCGTAGTTGCGAGGCGACACCGTACGTTCGATAATTGAGTATGTCCGAAATAAGGAAAGAGGTGAAAGGAGAGATGTCGAAACTAACCCCAACATTTTTACTCTTGGGAGTTGCCCTGCTCGTTTGGAGCGTCTCAGTAAGTCTTAGCAACTATCTCTCAGATGATCTGGCTCGAAAGGAGCACGGAGATACCGGTGAACTCGCCAAGCGCGGTTTGAGTGCCTCAGTTCGTTCCTCTGAAGAATTTTCCAAGCTCGACGAGGCCGTAGCCAAAGATCCAAAGAACATCGATGCACACCTTGCGCGTGCGGTAGCCTACGTGGAAACCGCGTATGCGACGTCTGATGGGAAGAAGCTCATGGAGGCCGTAAAGAGTTACAAGGATGTTCTCGACCTGGACGCGAAGAATCCCCAGGCGCTGCTCGGCCTGGCGTCTTTGTGTCTTGAAGCGGGAATACTTGATAAGGCGCTGGAGTACTATCCCAAGTATTTGGAGATCAAACCTGATGATCTCCGAGCACGAGCTGACTATTCCCTGGCTCTGGCCCGGGCTGATCAGGCGGATAAAGCACATGAGATACTCGATGTTCTGCTCGGGGAAAACCCGGATTTCTTCCCCGGACAGATGACCAGAGCATTTGTGTTCCAGATCGAAGGAAAAATCGAGGAAGCTGCGAAGCAGGCTGAGTCAGCAAAACAGTATGTACGTGATGAGAAAACAATAGCCCGCGTGCAGGGTTTTATCGATTCGCTCGGCAGCTCCACGACTGCGGCGGCTACTGCGCAGGCGTCAGCCTCCAGCACCGCTGGTGCAAGCTCTGCGACTTCGACCTCGGTGGCGGCAAGTTCACAAACGGCGAAGTCCGATGTCGGGGCCTCTGCATTGAGCCTTGCCGATAGGGGGGCACTCGAGAGCTATTTCAAAGAGCATGAAATTATCGGACGTAAGATAAAGAATGTCTCCTGGGAAGCCGGCCGCACTATGCGTCTGGATTTAGACAATTTCCCGGTTGATAAGATGCCGCCCTTTGCGAAAGCAAAATTTTTGAGCTCGGTTAAGGAGCGTTTTGCGGCGCTCACTCCTGTGGTGCGCATTGCCCTGCATGATGCGGACGGTGGTGCATTGCTGATGGAGATCGAGGCGGGAAGCTAGAATAAGCAGCGTTTCTTAGGGAAATGGTGTCGGTATGTATTCTGCTTTCTTTCGTCCTTGGGGGCGTTCTTGTATAGAGTAAGGGCGCTTAGTTCTAATTTTTTGATGACTATTGCACTTGCAAGCATCATTGATAGGGAGGGTCTTTTCGATCCGAGGGAGGAAGCGGTGCATACTTCCCCTGCGATAACGAGGCTGCCTGTCGAATTTCTATTTGTTTCTCGGATAGTCCGAGCTGTCTGAACCCTGGTGCAGCCGGCCTTTTAGGAGATTTTACTTGCGTGGATAGTAGTAGTGAAAACGCCCCCGAGGGGCCAGTAATCGCAACGTTGGTGATCAACGAGAATCCCTCAGAGGGTGAGAGTTCTCTGCCACCTGGCGGGACCTCTGGCATGTCAGCAGACGGTGTCTCCGGTGAGATTGTTGCTGATGGTGGAACGAGTGAGCCGCGCTTCGTGCAGCTAAGAGAGGGGGTTACCTTTCGGATCGGCCGCGCAAAAACCAACGACTACCCAATTGCGAATCGAAACGTGTCGCGCTTCCATGCCGTGTTTTCCGCTTCGGCTTCCGGGGTGGTGCTCAGTGATCTATCCAGTCTCAATGGGACTATGGTTAACGGGGCTCGCATCAACACCCCCGTTGATATCAGTTCAGGTGATGTGATCACCATTGGTGACTCTACTATCACGGTAAAGCTCAGCCTTGGTGAGCCCGGAGAATCAGATTCCGCTCATGGACGAACCCAGACGGCACAGCTCGCCGCAGTCGTTGTGACCGTGCTCGTCGTTGATGTCTGCGGATACACGAAGGTCTCCGAAGCCCTGCCTCCGAAAGACGTCGCTGAGATGATGCATCTCTGGTTTCAGAAAGTCGCCACGATTGTTGGTGAGTATGGTGGCTCGGTCGACAAATATATTGGTGATTGCGTGATGGCACTTTGGAAGGGGAAGCATACCACGGCCAAGGAGTTTACTAATCAGGCGGTGAAAGCCGGTATCGCTATTCGTGAAATGACCAATGAACTCTCTGAAAGTGGAGAGTGGATCCATCACAATACGTTCCCCTGGAGGTGTCGGGTTGCTCTGAATACGGGTGAGGCACTGATGGGAACCGTCGGTGGTGCGGGAAAGAGAGATTTTACCGTGCTCGGTGATACGGTCAATGTGGCTTTTCGTCTGGAAGGTGTTGCCGGAGATATGAATACGGATTTTATCTTCAGTAATGCGACCTCGGAACTTATCTCCGATGCCTACCCCGTAGAGCCCCTCGGTGAAGTCAATGTTGCAGGTCGAACGGGTGAAATTTCAGTGTATAAACTTGGAGCGAGTTAAGCTGTCTTTCACGTAGTCGGATGCTTCCGATGGATGATTGCAGCGTTGCTTATTAGGTAGCGATGGTTGAAGCCTTAGATACAGAGCTTGTCGCCAAAGTCGATAAGATACTTGCGAAGCTCGGAGGGCTCTCTGAGGTAGAGGAGGCATTTCGCCTTCTCACCGATGAGCTTCCATCCCGCTTCACCTTTCACAGTCTTTCGCATACAGAAGACGTGCTGCGTGAGACGGTGCTGTTTGCTGTGCTGGCTGAGCGGGATCCACGAGAGATTGAACTGCTGGGGATTGCGGCATCATTTCACGATGTTGGTTTTATCAGTTGCCCTGATGATCACGAGGCGTTGAGCGCTAAAATCGCGGGAGAGGCGATGGCGCGCTCCGAGCGGTATACGGCCGAAGAGATCGACCTCGTTAAAGCGATGATAAAAGACACGAAGATTGCCCTCCAGGATGGTAAAAAGATTCGCGTTGCCAGTTGTGAGTTGTCCAAGTATCTGCTCGACGCAGATGTGAGTAACTTTGGGCGAGACGATTTTTTTGAGCGCCTTGAAGCGCATTGTCGAGAGCTGGACTGTGATAGCAGGTCGCATCTCGAGCAAACACGCGATCTCATGCTCGACCATACCTGGTTCACTGAGGTCGCTCGTCGCCTCAGGCAGTCGAAAAAGGAGGGAAATCTCCTGCTTCTAAAAAAGAAAATCGAAAGTCTTTCCTGACGGTCTCCATACACCGTATTTTTTGTGTCTCCCTTTTATTTCTTTGCGTTTGCTCTGTGCAAACGGCGCTCCGGGGTGTTTGCTTCACCTGATGCGGCATCGGTCTTGTCGAAGCTGATGCGTGATAGGCGTAGCTCCGACTTAAAGACGTGTGGTTTGTAAATTGAGGAGTCGCTCAGCATACGTACGCATTCCTGCAGCCCCTCCGTTATCGCGGGGTGCGGGTGGAGAAGCTCACCGAGATCACAGGCCGGTCTGCCATGCTGGATGATCAGGGAGGCGGCCTCGATCATAGTTGAGGCATGAACCCCGAGCGCTCGCATTCCAAGCATTTCGTTGCTGTCGTCGTCACGCACCAGGAGTTTGACAAATCCCTCGGTGGCGCGCATCGCGACTGCTCGGTTGACGAGCGAGTAGTCATACGTCGCAACTTTGTACGAAATTTGTTTCTCCTGAGCCTGTAGCTCGTTCATACCTATTGCAGCGACCTCGGGGTCGAGAAACATAATTGATGATAAGTTGTCGTAGCTAAGGTCTTGCAAAGACTCTCGCGAAATATGTTCGGCTGCATACCGTCCTTCAATCTCCGCCACATTCACCAGTGCGACGTCATAGGTCACGTCACCCACTGCGTATATCGATGGCGTGGAGGTCTGCGTGTTTTTCGAGATTATGTATCCCCGCTCGTCGACGTCGACCCCCGCTTTTTCCAAATCGAGGGAAGCGGTGTTCGGTATCCGACCAATGGAGATGAGCGCGTAGTCGGTCCGAATTGTTTCTTTCCCACCACTACTGTGTTCAATGACGTATTCTACACGATCGTTTATCACCTTCATCGAGAGCAGTTTGGCCTGGTGGTGAATACTCACTCCTTTTTTCTCCAGGTTCCCGGAGCAAATTCTGGAAATATCTTCATCTTCGAACGGAAGAATTCTCGGAGCGCGATCAATCAGATGAACCTTGGTTCGTCCATAGTTGGAGAAAATCGTGGCGTACTCACAACCGACGACACCCGCACCGAGGATGACCAGACTTTTTGGGAAATCTTTCAGGCGCGAAACATGATCAGAGGTAATGATACGCTGCCCGTCGACGTCGATAGAGTCGAGTGTTCGCGGTTTGCTTCCCGTTGCGATGATGAAATTTCTTGCGCGAATTTTACCCGACTGTCCGGGCTTGAGGCCTTCCAGGTGAATGGTGTTTTTATCGATAAACTTCGCAGTGCCAATTTTTAGATCGATGGAACCGGGATAGTCCGGCCGCGGTTCTCGCAGTTCCTGAAGTTGCCTCGACATCTGCTGCACTTTCTCGTCGGCAGCTCGTTCCACACAGGCAACCACCTGACTAAAGTCCAGACGGACATTTTCTGCGATGTAGCCTCGGTCTTTTCGGATGGCGTTCTGGTAATCCTTAGACAGCTCCCAGAAGGTTTTTGAAGACAGAGCGCCGCTGTGAATACCGGCACCACCGAGCTGCCCCTTCTCAACCAGGCAAACGCTCTTGCCAAAGTCCCAGCAGCGAGTCGCCGCGGCGAAACCCGCGGGTCCCGCTCCGATAACACATACGTCGTAGTCGAATTCGTCCATGATTGAGCGT
>JAUIMJ010000423.1 GCA_030433295.1 bacterium
CAGCCTTTTCAGCGAGATCGATGTCGGCAAGTCCAATCTGCGCAAGAACCTGCGTAGTCTTACTCGGGTTGATTGATTCTATAGTGTTAGCTGTCGCAACCTCTTCACCTCCGACGATAGGACGTACACTTGCGGGATTAGCCTTGAGAGCACTGCTCTTCTCAGAAAGTTCTTTCTCTAAGCGTTCTCTGTTCTCGGCGATGGTGTAGTCGCGAAGCGGGCAATTGAGAAAGTGCTCGCCGGTGGGCTGCTCCTCAGTAGGTATGTGGTCTGTTCCGGTATCGGACTTGTCTAATACCGGTTTTGCAAGCAGGGCCGCAGGATCGATGCCATCGTACATGCTTTGCTTGAGGAATCCTTCGTTCGAGGTATTTTCTAACAGGCGTCGAACGAGATACCCCATCCCCGGTATGAGCTCACCTACCGGGGCGTATTCTCGTACCAGTAATCCTCGTTCAGTAAAGGCGGTCTTTATCTCATCAGCCATTCCGTACAAGGTTTGCAGCTCAAAGGTATCCGGTGAAACCCCGAGCATTTCAGCCGCCTTAATGGCATGGCATAAGGAGCGAATATTGTGCGAGGCAAATGCGGGAGTGATGACATCCGTGTTTTTTAGCAGCAGGATGCTTAGGTCCTCATAGTTTGCATCAGAGTTGACCTTTTTTTGCCAGACCGGGATCGGCCAGCCATGTTGTTTTGCCAGGATCGTCTCGGTGTCCCAGTACGCCCCTTTCACCAGGCGAACCGCAATAGGCACACCTCGTGGTCGTGCCCATGAAATTAAATCCTCCAAATCGCTTTTCGTTCTTCGCAGGTATGCCTGCATCACGATTCCGCAGCGAGGATAATCTTTAAACTCCGGTCGCTCCAGTGTTTTGCGAAAGGTCTTAAGCGTGATCTCAGTCAGCGCACAGTCTTCCATGTCGACATAGACGAAGGCGCCAACCTCTTTTGCCCGAGCAAGTATTTTGGCAAATTTTTCAGAGAGCACATGTACAGAGTGATCGGTGGAAACTGCTTTTGCCTGGGAATACAGGGCGGACAGTTTTACGGAGATATTTATGGGGGTGTCTTCGCAACGATGATTCGCAACCAGAGGTGCAGACTCTTTCCATTTCGGGCATTCTGCTCCAAGACGATCGAGAAGTTCCAGGTATCGCTCTGCGTAGGCGTGGGCTTCTGCTTTGCTCACTGCTGCTTCACCGACGAGATCCACAGTGAACGCAAGCCCACGCTTTCGTATTTTTCTGAGTGCAGGGACGGCTTTCTTTGGGTCCTCGCCGACAATAAACCTCTGAGAGACGAAGCGAACCTGCTTTTTTATAGCCGGTGCCGCCAACTTGGCGGTCATGGAGTGGGGGGATATATTCAGTCCTTTGCGCAGAAGCTCCGGAATGCTTCCCTCCAGGGGCTCGAAGTACTCCTGTACGTGTTTGATTATGGCGGCGGAATCGGGAAGGTTCGGCAGGACATCAACGAAACGGAAGAGGCTGACTTTGAGCGCCTCATCCTGCATCGCCCAGTTCATAAATTTTTCGGTGTAGTGATTTGGATCAAAAACACGTGCCGCGGACGGTGCAATTGAAGTAAATATTTCTTTGCCGTACTGCAGAATTTCGCTTTCGAGCTGATCGGGATTAATTGTCATTTCCGATGATATTACTCTGGGTTGCTATGTCCCGGTTTTGGAGAAGCGCCAGTATACACTGTTCCGCACCGTAATTTAAGAAGCCGAAATGTGTGCCGAACGCTAAGCCGAACTGGGACGGGGGAGCAGAAAACACTAAATTACTGGCGTATTCTGGTGGCTTTTGCATAAATGATACTAAGTCCGAAGTTTCCGCATCTATTTATTGTTTCAGCATTTGTTTATTACACGAAAT
>JAUIMJ010000154.1 GCA_030433295.1 bacterium
GTTCGCAGCAGGGCAGAACCGATTCCCTTACGGCGAAAATGATAATCGACATAGAGACCCCAGAGCACCGCTCTATGCTGTAGCTTGGCGGGACGTTCCCGATAAAAGCCAAGCATGCCCTTGAGCTCGTCAACAAAGGCACCGAATACGAAACCTCGCCCACGATCGTCAGCTTCTGCCAGGCGGGCTTTAACTCGTTCCTGATCCAGGGTCGGGTCACTCTGCGGTGTTTCCAAAGACACAAGAGGCTCATACTTATGTGCCTCCTGTAGCAGCGCAATCAGAGAATCGCTGTCTTCGGGTTGTAGCGTTCGTATTTCTCTTATTTCTGAAGGCATCTGCTCACCGTTCTTTTGCTTCCCTGGAGTTTCTCGGCCGGGTACTCAATCTAAATCGCAATTGCGATTGCGGCAAGCGTTAGACAGGGCACGGTCCAACCACTTTGCCTCGCCGTCTTCCTCGTGACGCCACCAATAGACACCGCCTTCTGTTTTGGCACCCGCATCGACGAGTGCCCTCGCAATTTTCTTTGAGCGATGGAGGCGTGACCAGACGTATGGTGTAAAACCATTCCTTGAGGTGGCATGGACGTTTGCGCCTTTATCGAGAAGCATTCGCACGATGGGGAGGCAGCCGCGGCGCACGGCCCAGATGAGAGCGGTATCGCCCATGGTGTCAGTGAGCTCTATATCGATCCGATCTTCGAGGAGCCTTGCTGTTTTTTCCACATCACAGCGTATGCTCGCGTTTATGAGGTCGGGTGTGTAGCTCTTAAAGCTTTTCCTTACATCGCCTTTTTCACCGAGCACGTATATTGCGTCACGCTGTTTGAACATGTCTTCCGAGACCCGAGCGAATACAATATGCTTTTCTTTGAGTTTTATAGAGCCATCGAAAAAATCCACCTTGAAGGTCGTGGCGGATTCAGGAAGCGAGGGACGCTTCGCTATCTCGGGTGTTGTTTTCACCGCGAGAGCAAGGGGCATTGCTTTCTTTTGGCGTCCGTTTGGCGGCGAAAACGCCTTGAGTATTGCCGCGGCGGATACGAGCATACAAAGAATGCAAAAGATGGCTATTGGCCATATGCGAAGGGGAGATGTGCTCTCTCCTGCGGTCATATCATCCGAGGATGGGTCTTCCCAGGCCTCCCGCGTATGGAATACCTCTCTGTTCGTAGTGTCGGGATGCTCATCCGCAAGTTGCAGTGGCGAAGCATCGTCATCGATGCCGATGAGCGTTCTATAGGCGTGTGTTATCTCCTCGCGTTTTGAAGCAGCAAAAACGCTAAGCTCATCGTTGTCGGAAAAGCGATCAGCATGCCACAGCTTCCGTAGCATTGCGTACGAGGACTCAATCTCTTCCGATGTAGCCTCTTCGTCGAGGTTCAAAACACGTAGTAGTTCCTGGCGCGTCATTTCTGTTGGAAGACCCCGGCAAGCGACTTGAATAAGGCGTTCACAGAGCTTCCAATAGGCGTCCTCCCTGAACCTCCGAGCGCCCGCTTATGGTGTCGCCTGGCGGCTTTGGGGTCGTCGGCATAATCGGCGAGGCGGAGTGCTACCTCGTGCATGGAGGCGAACCTGTCAGCCGGAGCCTTGGCGGTGAGTCTCTGCACAAAACCGTTAAGCCAGACGGGTGCCCCGGGTACGATTAGGGCTGGAACGGGTTTCTCAAGATGAAGACTCGCGAGCTTCATGTAGTTTTTTTCGACGAATGGCTTTTCCCCGGTCAGTAACTCGTAGGTCATAATACCAAAGGTATACATGTCGCAGCGCCCGTCGACTTCCTCAGCACGAAGTTGTTCCGGTGACATGTAGTCCGGTGTTCCTACCGCCTCTCGAATCCCGGTAAGCTTCTCGTTTCGAAACATCGCTTTTGCTAATCCGAAATCGCTGATCTTAATACTGTCATCTGGTGTTATCAGAATGTTGTCAGGTTTGAGATCCCGATGAACGATTCCATACTGATGGGCGTAGGCCACCGCGTCAGCTATGCGATACAAGATCGCGAATATCCTTGTTGCATCCGGTCGATCGAGGCCGGGACTTAGAAAGACTTCCCTGAGGTTCTTTCCTTCAACGTATTCCATTACGATGAAGTACGTTGTGTCTGCGTACTTATCAAGATTGAAAACACGGACAATCGAGGGGTGTTTCAACTGGCTCATCACCGACGCTTCGTTTTGAAATCGAGTGAAATGGTCGGTGTCCAGCCAGCGTTCCCTGAGAAACTTCAAAACAACTATGGCATTGTCCTGCTGGCGATCGTACGCTCTTGCAACCTTCGCCATCGCGCCCGAGCCAATGAATGAGATTATCTCGTAGCGATTGTTTAGTACCTGACCTTCGGCGATGTTTTCAACCGTGTCCATTACAGGAACGTCTACCTCATCTGGGCTGGCCTACACAGTTTACTCAACATCCCACACGTCACC
This sequence comes from bacterium, assembly GCA_030433295.1. Lineage (GTDB taxonomy): Bacteria > Bdellovibrionota_C > UBA2361 > SZUA-149 > SZUA-149 > JAUIMJ01. The sequence continues at coordinate 2,435 of JAUIMJ010000154.1, forward strand.
CGAGCGATAGAGCTCATTAAGACTGTCATCGACAGAGTCACTGATTGGAAATCGTTTTTTCGCATCGGCGAGCTGAGCGTGGAACACGTCATCGAACGTCGCTCGATTCTCTCGGTAAAGGACACCCATCGGCGTCGGAAACTCAGGAGCGTCCAGCTGAGAGACGAGAAGAGCAATCTCTATCGAAGAGTCGTCGTAGCGAAGGACCCCGGCATCTTCAGCCGCCTGTTCGTCACCTGCCGCAAAGTTCACAACTTTTGGCTTAAGTCCCTCCAGCGCGATTCCTTTGTCGCGGTCTTTCCCAAAGATCATCAGCTTTCCATGTTCCAGTTCAACCTGAGCGTCGGCACGCAGGGAGCGCTCCGCCATGTAGTCCCAGGCGCCGTCGTTGAAGATGTTACAGTTCTGGAAAATCTCAACAAAGGAGCAACCTTTGTGCTGGTATGCCGCTTCCAGGATCTTACCCATATGCTTTGCGTCACGGTCGAGGGTTCTTGCTACAAAGCTGGCCTGACTTCCGAGCGCGTAGGGTAGGGGCTTGACCGGGTGGTCAAGTGATCCCAGAGGGGTGGACTTTGTTACTTTTCCCACTTCCGAGGTTGGTGAGTACTGCCCCTTGGTCAGGCCGTAAATCCGATTGTTGAACAGCAGAAACACACAATCGACATTTCTGCGAAGCAGGTGGAGCAAGTGATTACCACCGATGGAGAGAGCATCCCCGTCACCGCTGATGATCCAGGTTGAAAGATCGGGTTGTGTGAGCGCGACGCCGGTTGCTATCGCCGGAGCTCGTCCATGGATAGTATGAAAGCCGTAGGTATTCATGTAGTACGGAAAACGGCTGGAGCAGCCAATTCCGGATACGAAAACAAATTCCTCCGGCGCTCGATTCAAGGTCGGTAAAAATCGCTGCACGTTAGCGAGAATGGAGTAGTCTCCACACCCCGGGCACCATCGGACTTCCTGGTCACTCTCAAAGTCTTTCTTCGTATAGTTCGCCGTAGCGGCGGCACTAGCATTTGCCATGGTTCTGTACCTAAGCCTTAGATTGTATCTTTAGACGCCTTAGTGTGTTCGTACACGTTCTCGTTGATCAATGTGGTAAAATAATTCGTCGAATTTCCTCAAGCACTTCCTCCGCTTTCAGCGGCAGGCCACGCACGAGATTGAGACCTTTCGCGTCGACCAGATATTTTGCACGAATTATCTGTGAAAGCTGACCGCAGTTAATCTCGGGAATGAGTACGTTCTTGAATCGCGAGAGGATTTCACCGAGATCGGACGGAAGGGGATTCAAGTGGAACAGGTGCACTCGGGAAACAGACAGGCCCTCTTCCTGCGCCATAAGCGCGGCTTTGGTGAGTGTTCCTTCGGTCCCGCCCCATCCGACGATTAGTAAATCGCCCTGCTCCTCGCCGTGGATTTTTGTTGGGGGGATTTCTGCGGCTATTTTCGCTATCTTCTCCTCCCGCAACCGCGTCATTTCCTGGTGATTGTCCGGCTGGTAATTCACATTGCCCGTGTTGACTTGCTTCTCCAGACCACCGACTCGGTGAGCAAGGCCGGGCGTCCCCGGGAGAGCCCAGGGGCGTGCCAGAGTCTCGGGGTCCCTGGCATACGGCAGGTAGGAACCCTCTGGATTATTTGTCTCACTGATGATCCGGTTCTCCATCGCCGGAAGGTCTTTGGCATCGGGAATCCGCCAGGGCTGGGAGCAGTTCGCAATATAGCCGTCGGAGAGAAATACAACAGGCGTCATGTATTTGAGCGCGATCCTGCATGCTTCGTAACTCATGGTGAACGCCGTCTCCGGTGATGAGGCCGCCAGAACGCAGAGCGGAGACTCGCCGGGCCGTCCATACAGGGCCTGAAAGAGGTCAGCCTGTTCAGTTTTGGTCGGCATCCCCGTGGAGGGTCCTGCTCTCTGCACGTCAATAATAACGAGCGGTAGCTCAACCATCACCGCAAGGCTCATCGCCTCGAGCTTCAGAGCAATTCCGGGTCCGCTCGACGACGTGACAGCCAGGGCACCGGAATACGCGGCGCCAATCGCTGCACAGACGGCAGCTATTTCGTCTTCTGCCTGAAACGTGGCGACGCCGAACTGCTTTTGCGCGGAGAGCTGATGGAGGATCTCACTGGCGGGCGTTATAGGATAGGCCGCAAAGAACATGGGGCGCTGGCTTTTACGGGCTGCAGAGACGAGGCCGTAGGTTGTCGCCGTGGTTCCATTGAGACTTCGATAACTTCCCGCACTCAGCTTTGCGGGCTTGATTTTGAAAGAATGCTGGCTAAAGACTTCAGTTGCCTCTGCGTATGTCATGCCGGCTTTCAAAACGGTGATGTTTGCCTGTGCAATCTCAGGCCGCTTCGCAAACTTCTTTTCAAGCCAGAAAATCGTGCTCGCTGAAGGACGATTGAACATCCACAACATGATTCCCAGGGTGAAGAAGTTTTTGCAACGATCTATTTCTCGGGAACTCAGGCCGGAATCGGCGAGTGCATCCTTCGTTAACTTGGTGATGGGGACGACGTACTTGCGGTAGTCGATGCCGAGCTGATCATCTTCGCAGGGGTTTATTTCGTAATCGACCCGATTGAGATTCTTCGTCGTAAACGCGTCTTCATTGAGAATAACGACACCGCCTTTCTTAAGATCACCGAGATTGGCTTTCAGAGCAGCGGGATTCATAGCGACCAGAACATCCGGCTTGTCCCCGGGCGTATGAATGTCGGTAGATCCGAAGTGAATCTGGAATCCACTCACACCTGCGATCGTCCCGGCGGGAGCGCGAATCTCAGCAGGGAAGTCGGGTAATGTTGCCAAATCGTTACCAGCGAGGGCGGATTCTGTGGTGAATCGGTCCCCGGTGACCTGCATGCCGTCGCCGGAATCACCGGCAAATCGTACGACAATGGATTCAAGTTCCTGCGTAATATGGCTCGACGAAGGAGCGGAGGGGGAGGGAGTGCTCATTTTTTCCTTAGTTGTAAATCCAGGCGAGTAAATTACTACGAGAATTAATATCGCAAAAAGCAGGCAAAAGCTAATGTGAGCAGCCCGTCTAAAGGCCGAATCAGCACAGAGAATATCGGCTTGAAGCTGAACCGTCATCCGCAAAATGGGAGTGGATTTTGGGCTAGTATGAGGGGATTGTCCGAGCGCATGAGCCGCCTGCCGGCAATGGGAAAAAGCTCAATGCTCTAGAGGCTCTATTTCTGGTATTAAAATAATCGGAAAACCGATTCCCAAGCCGCTTTCATTGCATCAAAGATAGTACTACTGGAGTCCGCGATTGCGATGCCCTGTCGGTCGGACGCCGCGTCCACTCAGAGCGTTGGCGTTTCTGACCTTTGCTTGTGATACGAGCCGTGCAGAATACCTGCTCGCTATGGTACTGCGATTGAGCGACCTTCATCTTCATTTGATGATTTTATGAGGCAACCCTTGATTCAAACTCAGAGCCTGAGCGGCTCGCTCTTAGACGCCAAATACCGCCTTGGGGAGCTGCTCCTCGACGACGGCCGCGGTACGCTGTGGTCGGCCGTTCACGAACCGGCACGCGGTGAGCGCCTGTGGTATGCCGCACGCCCTCAGGCATCGGGTACCAGGGTTCAGGTATACTGCTATGCCCTATCTGCAAAGGGCGACTCTCTTTCGAATGAGTTTACCACGGTGTTTTACGAGCGCCTTTTTGCCCTTAGTCCGCTCATTGGCTCTGGATTCAAGGGCTCGGTATTTCAGGGGCTGCTTGATTTTGGTGTGGCTTCAACGGCTGCGTATATCGTTTTCGAGGCTCGAAGCCTTGCCGCCTTGTCGAAACGAGTTCCGGACCTCGATCCGCTTACCAGACTCCGATTGCTCTCGTCACTCGCCACGTTTCTCTCCGGGGCACATCAGCTTCTCGGTTCTTCCGTTCCATTTCGACCAGGGGATCTGCGACTGACTGCTGCGGATTCGGCAGAGGAGGCTCCTTGCCTCGGGGGCTTGCTGTATCCCCTCGCTTGCCCGGAGTCCACTTTGGTTGTCGCTGCTGATAGGGAAGAGGACCTTGATGCGGTTCACTACTGCGCTCCCGAGGTGCTTGTTGGTGACTCCAGCGACTTCCGCGCCGATATATTTGCATTTGGCGTTCTTGCGTATGACATGCTTTTTCCCAGTAGCCGAAAGGATTCCTATATTCGGCGTATGCAGAAGCTCCATCTTGATCAAAGAAACTCCTCCGATGTTTCCTTTGATGTTGATGACTGTATTTTTGGCAGTGAAACCGGTACGCGGATCGCCGTTGAGCTGAAGGGGAGTCTGGATTTTAATCCGGCATTTCGACCGAGAGATATCTCAGATCTGATGGAGCGAATAGCACGTGCCTGTGGTGAGCCCGGACAACAGATTCTGGAGTCTTTCGAGAAACCTTCGGCGAAACCGCGTGTCGAGGAATTGGAACTAGCAGCGAGCCTGCCGCGCAGTTCCCGGGCTCAGTTTTTGCGCCGGCTTCGACTTCCCTTGCTGATCGTTCTGTTGCTCTCGGGAGCATTTGCGTATTGGCAGACGGCTAAGGAGGGCTCGGCGCCGCCGGCGCTCAGCTATGACGCAGACCTCCAGCGCACTGCATCCACCATGGTACAGGCAATCGAAGACAGAGAGGCCCTGCTCAAAGCTGAAGTCGAGAATGCTCGGCGTCGTATTTCTGAATTGTTTAAGGCGAAAGGAGCCGTAAATCTGGCTTCAGATGTCTCTTCATCTCAAAAACTCCTGCTGCTGGAAGCAGAGGCCCAGCTTCGTGAGGAACATCTTGCCTCATACCGCCGATGGATCAGTGGCGATCGCAGCGGCATGCCCGCGCTCATGAGGAAACTCAGAGCGAAGCGGATTGCGCCAGCAGAGCATGCGACACTCGAAAATCGCCTGGATGCCCTAGAGGTACTCGCCGAGCTGTACGAAAAGAAGCGTGCGTTGCTTCCGGCGGAGGTGCGTACGAGGGCCGAAGGTATGGAAGTAGAGCGGCGTGCACTGGAACAACTATTCCGGGAAGTCGACGCCAGCATACGCCGAGGCGAATTTTACGCCGCTGTTCGCCTGCTTGACGAGAAATCCCCCTCGTTTATCGGCACTGATGCTCTGACAGGTGAGCGCGGAGCAGAGACGAGCAGCGGGGAACTTCCGGATCTCACTGATGACTCTTCTGGAGTATCCTCGGGCCAGGAGTCGGAGTTGCAAGCCGCTCTTGCTCGAGCACGCCGACTGCAGCTCGCAACACAGCACGAACAGGCAATAGAGATCCTTGAGCCCTTCCTATCCCAAAGTGACCTTCGCAAGGACGAGAAGTCGTCTTTGTATTTCTCCCTGGGCCGCTCGTACTACAAGAAGCGAGAATTTTCGAAAGCGGAGGAAATCCTGAGTAAAGCAATAGCTCTGGAGCCAGGCCGCCCGGAGTATCACTTCGCCCTGGGTAATGTGTATTTATTCAGCAAGCGTTACGAACAGGCAGTGAGGTCGTACGAAGCAGCACTGGCAGCGGAGCCGGACAACGTACGATTTCTTAGTAATCTCGGTATCGCACTGGAGCGCAATGGAGATCCCGGGCGTGCTCGAAAGATGTTACGCAGGGCTATTGAACTTGATCCTGACGGCAAGGTTGCAAAAAATGCTCTTGCGGAACTCAATTCAGCAAACTCTGAGGTTCAGTAATGACTCGAGCTACTGTCAATGCGAAGATACGAGCCTTCGAGGGCGGAGACTCCTCGGGAAGGCTCTCCGGGGTCTACGCCCGAAGAGACACCCCAACTGTCGAGATGACTCGAGTGGAGGCGATGTTCGAGGGATCTGAAGAGGGTTCGGGAAGGCCCCGCGGCATTTGTAGCTACGAGGGGGACAGAATCAGTCTGGGGTTCGAACCTCGTATCCCAGCCGGCTTTGCAATGCGTCAGCAGCCCTTCGTGTCTGAATCAGGTATGACATTTCTGATAGCCGATGCATGCCTCTATAATGGGGACGCTCTGCGCAGAGTCCTGGAGGGGAAAGGGCATGCGTTCTCGACGTCTGCTGACGCGGAAGTTATTCTGCACGCATGCGAAGAATGGGGAGATGCCGCAATCGAGCGCCTCAACGGAGCCTTTGCCTTTGCGCTGTGGCAGGCTGATACCAAGCGTTTACTACTGGTTCGGGATTACGCCGGGCACCGAGAGTTGTTTTACCATACGTCAGCGGATGCCGTTTCATTCTCATCAGAGCTTCCCTCTCTGCTTTCGCTGCCACACATTCGATCGAATGTCAGACACGAGAGTTTGTGGAACTACCTGTTGTTGGGGTTTGTTCCGGAGCCATATACGATGGTGCGGGACTTGTATGCTCTGCCGGCAGGGTGTCTCCTGTCCGTGGAGGAGGGTCGGGAGCCCGAATGCAGGGACTGGAGTAAAGTCCGTTTCACCCCAAAGATATTTGGTGGCTTAAAAGAGTTTAGAGGAGATGGTGCCGCTATCCTCAGAACGGCATTGGAGCGACGGTTGCGCTCAGACCGGGCGACCGGACTATTGCTGAATGGCACGCGTGGTAACGCGGCACTTATTACGTTTGGCAGATCACTACAACTTCCATTCTTTTCAGTTCGCCTTGATTCGTTTGAATCGAAATTTTTCACCTACGCGGCTGAGGCAGCATCCGCCGCGGGAGTTCCTTACTACGAGCTGGTGCTATCGCCTGAGCGGGCGGTGGCCGGTCTTTCGAGGCTGTCAAAGTTGAGTAGTGCTCCTATCGGATGCCCAGAGGTGGTGTTGCGAGATGCCGTATATGAAGCGGCATCCGGACATGTCGATGGCATGTTGTCCGGTGAAGCGATGGAAGAGTCGGTGGCCGGCTATCCCCGTTATCAGAAAGATTACCGAAGTTTTCTTACGTATAACCGAGCGTTTCTACGACCTCTCGCCCCGCTTTTCACGGGTCTTGGTCTGATAACGCGGGAAGCTGAATTTCAGCGACTTTTCGCTGCTTCGTATTTGCGGGGGGACGATGTCCTCACTCAAAACGACCTGGCAGGAGTTTTTCGGAGCGAGTGGGTCCAAGAATTCAGTGGAAACGACCTCGGAGAAATCTTTGCGACATATTTCAAACGTGCTGGCGCTGAAACCCAGCTTGACCGAACTCTTTTTTCTGAGCAGCGAGTTGTTTTTTCCCCGAAGTACTTTGCGAAACATCGGGTGTTGCAACAACGGCACGACATAGAAACTATCTGCCCGTTTGTCGACAAACAGTGGCTCGACTGGACGGCGGCACTTCCGCTGCGCGCGAAGCAGAGTTGGTTTTCCGGTGCTCGAGTTCTCGGTTCTGCTTTTTCCGGCCGTCCCATTTGCTTCTCAGTCGATGAGCGACAAGAGCAATGTGCCGGTCTCGGAAGACAGATTGTTCCTATGCTGTCAGCGGTGCTTGAGAGGGATAATTTTTCTGAACGATGGTTTGATACCGACTCATTGAGGGAGTGTTGTGCATCGGTAGGACAGGGGGAGTCAAATGGCGCCTTGTTGCTGTGGCGCCTGCTCGCCTTTTTTCAGTGGGCAGAGATGATGAAACTAGAGAACTAGTGTGAAGTATAGGGAGTGTGTTTTGACCGAAACAAAAGCGTCGCATTCGACATATGAT
>JAUIMJ010000155.1 GCA_030433295.1 bacterium
CTTGATAAGGACACTTCCGGTCTGATGCTCGTCGCAAAATCTGAACGTGCCTATCATGATCTGAGTCAGCAGTTCCTGCCCCCAAGAACCGTGCATCGCAACTATCTGGCGTATGTAGCTCGAGTTCCGAAAATCCGCTCCGCTGGGTCCGGCGAGACAAGCGATACCCCAGGTGGTAGCGCCCTGGGTGCACGCATTAACCTTCCTATTGGGCGGGACCCAAACAACAGAACCCGAATGGCAATACGTCCGGACGGGAGGCCGTCTCAGACAGAATGGAGGCTTGCGCAATCGTTTAGCTATGGATGCGTATTAGAACTCTCTCTGGAGACCGGCAGAACGCATCAGATCCGAGTTCATCTAAAGGCTGTTGGTGCTCCGATTCTGGGCGACCCGGTATATGGGGAGGGGATTGCAAATATCCCCGGAGCTTTGAGGGCAAGAGTGAAAAAACTAAAGCGACAAGCACTGCATGCTACGAGATTGAGTTTCTTGCATCCCTTAAGCGGCGAACGTCTGGATTTCGAATCTCCCTTACCAGAGGACCTGAGAGAGCTGCATGAGGCGCTGTTGAAGGGACCGTAGCCATGCGCTTAGATGATGGCTCCTCTCCGGCGCCGGGACAGGGCTTCCGCCCCGGCGCTTTTTTGTTGATGGTCCTAGTTGACCTTGCGCATCCTTGCTGCGTCTCCGTCCTCATCCGCTTCTGTAGAAGTCTCACTTGAAGCGGTGAGAGTCATGGGAGTGCTGGAGCAATACTTTCGATACGCCACCGCGACAATCAACAGATAAATCGGTGCAGTTAAAAACAAGCCGATACCGAAAAGAAAGGCACCCACACTCGCGGCCAGCTGTCCGATTAGGACGAGAAGGGCAAACTGCAGGAAATTCTGCTTGCTTGATTCAAGACTTTGCTTTGCTGCGTCCATCGCAGTCATGCCTTTTTCGGCAATCAGAGGGATGGCAAACATCGCTGCCGTTGCGACCGCAACTCCGCCGGCGAAGGACGCGATGCCCCCAATTGCCGGGAGTAATGAAGTTAGAGCGTTTACGATGATACTGACCAGGATAAATCCAAGGACAAAGAGAAAGCTTTCTTTGAATTTATCAAATCCTTGAAACAGGTCACCAATTTCAGGCTTGGGTGTGTCCACACCAGCCTGACGCATATCGTAGAGTTTCAGGAATATCAGAAACAAACCGACGAGAAGCGGGCCAGCGAGAATACCAATTGTGATACCACTTCCGATCATCGCAATAGCGGTGGTAACTAATACGAGAAAGAAGTTGTTCTTATAGAGATCGAGCGCCTCAGATACGCACTCTTTTATTGAGATTTCTTTACTTTCCATGCAAGCAGCTCCGGATGATGACATTAACGAGGTGGAACACGGCCCGGGTATTTTGCCGCCCGGCCAGTCTGCACGGTATCGCAAATAGATTTCCTTGTCATACGGGGCCTTAGAGGAGGGAGCCGTGCCGCAGCGGAGGGGGTGAAAATACCCAGAGCTATGGTGTCGAAATGCGATGGCCTCAGCGTGCTTGCCAGCCGGGCGAAGGCAGCGCAGAACAGGGTTATACAACTACGCTAACCCATTGCGAATCCGTAGGATTAACAAAACACGAGTCTGTCCTGAGAATGTTCTAGTCCAGCGCGAGGGCGGAAACGGCGACTCCCGGTCCCATCAAAGACTCAATGTGTATCGTCACGCGACCACTGCTTTTTTCCTTTTCCGATAGCGTGAGGTGTAGCCAGCGCCCCTGATACAAGCGATCGGCGATCAGGTCATGAGACTCCGTTCGGATACGAGCGATACGCCACTCGCCGTCACCATCCGCGAGAAAGAGACCGAGTTGTCCAACACTATTTGGGGGGAACGCAAGCCTTAGCGCCGCGAATCTTCCCCCGGAAATATGCCAGGGATATGCGTAACTGTTCCATGGCGCGGCAGCGCTCAGTCCATCGTGGGTGAGTGAAATGCCACGCTCTTTCATGGCATTAGGTTTTTGCGAATCCTCGAAACCAAACTGCAGTAGCACTGTTTCATCGCTGAAGGTAAAAGGACGCTGTTTATGGAAAACGCTAAGGGCCGTACTATCAACGTCATCCTTGATGCTTCTTTCAAGAGCGCTTGTTACCAGATTGCCTGCCTTCCAAGAGGCAAATAGTGCCGTAACGACGAATGCCAGAAGGAAAAGGGAGCGCCTGACTTCGCTCTGGCTTTTTGTAGTTATAGCATCCATGCGATCATCTCATTTTACGAAGAACGGCAATCGCGCCAACGAAAACCTCATTATCAGTAAGTCTCTTGAGTCGGAGATCGATTTCACGAAGGTCAAGTTCCCTCTGGGTCATGGTAAAGTAAAACCATGTGCCGGCACCGATATTTGAAAATATTGTGTCTTCGGCTGATTTGCGACGAAGATAAATATTCGCGTGATTCTCACGGGGATCAATGAAGAACAAAGCGAACTGATTTTCCTGTGGATCCATTCCGAGGTCGACGTTCTCCTCTATGTATATTTTGATTGCGCCATCGTTTCGTATCTCGAGAATAGAGACGGCAGGAGCATCTACGGTCGCGGGAATTCGTCGTGTTCGAGAAAAGCCATGTGTCTCCACCTTCAGCATGTCGTCTGTCGCAAATGTTCCATTTTCGGGTGTTTCGTTCTCGCTGAGGTGTAGCAGCGAAAGGACCGTATGATGCTCAGGATCCGGCGCTTCAATTGACAGCGGAAACGCGGCTTGTGCGGAAGAAAAGTGTGTCTGGGACGCAAGGCCACGCAGATAAAGGGCCCCAAGGAGTAGGGCTAGCGGCAGCAGGAAGGCAAGACTTCGGTTGATGCTCATCGGGATTGCCTCCTAATGTATCTCGAGAACGGCTTCGAGATCTCAAGATAAAAGGATCCGGCGAGGAGTATGAGACAGTAGTGGAAGGGAAGCAGGTAGCGCGGTTGCCCCATAGTGACGCCACAAATTACTGCCACGAAGAGCAGCGGGGAGGCAAGCAATACGGTGCGAGACAGACCGAGAATGTTTCGGCTAAGCAGGGCGCAGAGCGCAGGGATGCTTACGCAAAGTAAAAAGCACCACTGTGCAAGCGTATCCATGCGGGCAAGCAGCGGAACGTTTCTTTGCGGCCAGCGGGGATGTATCGAAAACAATTCGACCACATTCTGGCAGGAAATGAGCAGCTGACCAGGGAAGTCATTTTTCCATAACTGTAGCACATCCGAACGAAAGCCGGCTCTATCATCAATAGCACGAAACAAAACGGTCGGCGGCTTAAAAGGATACCCAAGCCCTGCATTGTTGTTATGAAAAACGAAATAACTCCCATCTTTTCGATTGTATGCTCCAAGTGCTTTGTGGCGGCTCTGCCCCAGATACATATTAAAGGCGTCGTTCGCACCGATGTAAAAACTGTTTGATCTACTTACATGGGAAATCACGCTCCAGTGCAGAAGCAGTGGTATTGCAAAGCCGATCATCAAGAGAGCGAGGTATCGATAGCCCCGCCTATGGAGAATGAGATAGCAGAAGGTAGCTGCGACAAGAGCAAGTGCCTGCCCTTTTACCAGCGTGGCAAGGCCAAGTAGCAGACCACAGAGGAAAAGCGGAACTTCCGAGATCGGTCGAATCAGTAAATACAGGGTGTGCAGGAGCAAAAAGCAAAACAGTGCTTCGGCCATAAAAAAAGAGGCCTGCGCCGCGAAGGGGACATAGAGAACGCAGAAAAGCATCAGGGTGTAGCTGACCCATGGAGTCCGGTAGCAGCGCCAGGCGATACATCCGACCAGCGCAGTGCAAGCGGCAATCAGCGCAACCTGAACGAAGCGGATAAGCACAAGGCCGAGTTGAAAACCGAAGAGCGACAGAAAGAGAGAGAAAAAGTAGCTTGTGCCGGGAGGATAGAAGAAATAACGCGATGGCAGTTCTTCGCCGAGGGCAACACGCCAGGCGCGACTGATGTATCCCCCCATGTCGGAGTAGATATGCTCCATCGGATTGGCAATGACATACGCGTGAAGACCAGCGACCAGACCCTGTGCAAGCACGAGTACAAGAACGACAGGAAGTGAAAGTCCCTCCCAGCGGCGTTCAAAAATCTTTCTTGAGTAGGGCATGCATTAAAGCGTTCGTAATGGGAGCAGAACTACCTAGTAAAAAAATGCACCTATCCGTGAGCCGCGATAATTCGGGACTCAAGAATAATGCTTAAATGTCCGAAGTTCCCTCGGAAATTCCCGCAGGATACCAAAGCTTAAGCCACTCTAGTGAACAGAGATAACTGTGGGGTCGAGGCTGTGCAGCTGCCGGGCCCACGCAGGCTGCAGCTTAGCATGAAAATCGGCCACCGAATATTCCTCTGTGTAAGCTGCGCATATGGCTCATTCCCCCTAAGGAGGCGCAGGTGTGGGACAGCGGTCGTCATTCCACGCCGCTATACAGGACAAATACTTGGGGACAAATATTTGGGGACAAGAATTCGGGGACAAGAGTATTGGCCCGGGGGCCGCGGGTCTTACCGCAATTTCCCTTTCCGCTTGAGGGCCTAGGATTAGATTCTTATACTGCAGGCTAGCACTACTGTGCGTTGTAGTACCTTCCTGACTGCGGAAGTCCTGCATCGCACTCCAGACCGGGTTCTTGAAAGGCTAATGTCGATACGCTTTTTATCTCTATTCTTTGCGACTCTTTCGAATGTGTGGATTTCGAACGCAGCGGCTCATTGCGCTTTCTTTTTACGAAGCGTGCTTGTTCTTTTTTGCGTACTGTTTGCCGGAAGGGGCTCCGCATACGCGGGAGATATCACACTCGACGTCTTGGTCGAATCTCGCGATGACCTCGTTACTATTGCCATTACCAACACCGGCAGACACGACGCCATGAATGTTTCGGTGGGGATAGAGCTGGACGATTACCGTAGTCAGTTCGAAGTAGCTGAGGTGATTCCTCCGAATAAAACAAGGTATGCGCGACAGCGCGTGCGCTTGCCGTCAGAGGAAGGGTCCTACCCGCTGATATCAACGATCTATTATCTCAATGAAAAGCAGCGCATGAGCGTGGTTAATGTGGGACACTTTTACGTCGGGCAACGCCGCGAGCTTGACGTCGACTGTGCCATAGGCTCCGGAGCTATGGCGTTGCAGCGCAGTGGTACTATATCCTTGCCAAAGCATCCGGGTGTAGAAACGCGGCTTGCGCTCCCTGCAGAAGTAGTCCTCGATTCTGTGAAAAAAGAGGCTTCGACCCTACTTTTTTCCATTTCAGACCACATCGAGGGTGTACGCGCCAACTATCAGATTTACGCCATACACCAGGGTGCGAATAACAGCATAAAAATCTGCTCCGGTAGATTGGTTACCGCTGCTAACGCCCGCCCCAGCTTGCCTATACCGCATTGGAGCCTCCTCTGTGCTGCTGCCTGGGGTCTGCTGCTCGCATGCATGAGCTATTCTCGCATGGCGGCCAGGGGGGAAGTGTCTCTCGATGCTGTGGCTGCCGTGCGGTACGGCACGAGTCTCATGCTCGTATCGCTTGTTCTTCTGTTCTATCTGGAAGCACGACAGATATCGGATTATCTTCTGCCGTACATCTATTCAATAAATACCAGCAATATACTTCTCTCTGTACCGCTTTCAATCCTTCGTTTCATCCTCAACTGTCTCTATTTCGACGGTGCAAACTATCACGGATTCTTTACTGTTTTTGCGCTGCCGATTTTTCTATACATGCTCCTCGGTAACGTATGGGTTTTGCGCTATCTCATTTTGCCGCACAAGCTCACGGACAAATACTGGTACCTCTACGCTCCGTTTCTCGAAATGTTGACCCGGCGCTTTAGAGGTTCAGGTGACTCATTGCTTTCTGCAGAGGAGATGGAGTCGGAAGAGGTGCGGCGTATGCGCAGCGTGGCGCGGTTGAGTTCCCTGGTGAAGATATTTTATGTACCCCTGGTTACCAGTTGGGTGTACAATGAGTGTGTCTTCCTCTCCGGGCTTACTTCATTGAATTTTTCGGATTTTAACGCCGTTAACCATGCGGCAATACGGGCGCTGATAAGTATAGACGTAGCGATATTTGCGTTTGGCTACCTTAGTGAACTTCCCCAGCTTAACAACCAGATACGCTCTGTGGAGAATACGTTTCTCGGCTGGGTAGTTTGTCTGATGTGCTATCCGCCATTCAATTACGTTTCCTTTTTTCCCTTCGATTATAAGCTATTTGATGAATGGGAGCCCGCTCACGGCACCTACGCCAAGGTTGCCTCGTTCAGCATTCTGCTGCTCTGGGCGATATATGTCTGGGCGAGTATCGCGCTGGGTCCGCGGGCTTCGAATCTCACCAACCGTGGCATTGTGAGAAGCGGCCCCTATCGCTATGTACGGCACCCGGCCTACAGTTCCAAGGTTGTCCTCTGGGGGATCAGTGGTGTGTTTCTCGGTATCTACAACTTCTTTCTCGTGGTTGGTTTTGTTCTGGTGTATGCCCTGCGTGCCTGGACCGAAGAGCGACACCTTGGCGCAGATCCTGACTATCAGGCCTATTGTGAGGAAGTACCGTATCGATTTATACCCTATGTCGTGTAATACCATGTTGCTTTCCTGCGTCCTGCTCTCTACAAGCGACGGCGGGCTCTTGCTGAGAGGCCAGGTGGTCAAGAAGCGCAGACAGAGATTCAGCTTCAGTGCCTGCAGGTATTGTTGTAGGAGAGGATTATCGGTGAAGGCATGAATACATTGTCGAATGCGCAGGAGAGGGACCCCGAATTCGAGCGCCTTGTCTCTGAGCGAATAGAAGCGGCGGGTATTAGCAGCTCCTGGGATATTTTCGCGTGTGTGTCCTGCGATTCTACCATGGAACTCGCTTCAGGGTTTTTGCGCGATCGAAGGAGCCGAATCGACGGGTCCTCAGAGGGAGTGATCCCCAAAGGCGGCGTAGCTTTTTTCAGTAGAACTCAGACAAAGGGCAGGGGGAGATCAGGAAGAAGCTGGGAATCGAGAGAGGGGGGCCTGTATGCGACATTTTTGCTCTCTGGGAATCACGACAGCAATAAGCGATTGAATCACTCGATCGATGGACTTTCTCTTGCGGTGGGCTTGGCTATTATTAAAACGCTGCAAATGCACGATGTGCCCGCATCGCTGAAGTGGCCAAATGATGTTCTCGTAATGGATAAAAGTGGGCAAGGAAGGAAGAAGATATCCGGAATCCTTGTTGATACTGTATATCGCGGAGATTCTCTGCGGGCCGTTTGTATAGGCGTGGGTCTTAACGTAAATCAAAGAGATTTTCCGTCGGATTTGCAGAGCAGGAGTATGGCCCAGGTGGCCGATAGCGAGTTCGACCTGGCTACCGTTGCGGGTGATGTACTTTTACAGCTTGAAAAGATGTGGTTGAGGTTCTGCGAGCGTGGTTTGGAGCCTTTAGTTCCCGAGCTAAATGAATCTCACGTCTTTAATGGAGAAGTAGTTCTACTTGAGGTTCCCGATTCTGCCGGAGGCTTTTCAGGGGGAACCCGGAAGACACTCGCGCGAGTTGTTGGGATTATGGATGATGGCTCACTGCTTGTGGAAAATGTCGAAACGGGCGAGAGGATTGTATATTTGAACGCACGTATTCATGTAACGCAGGACCAGGCACTTAGTGTAGGGAGTAACCATGGGTGAAAATAATAAGCCGCTTCTGGCTATTGATATCGGTAATTCGCATACCGTGCTTGGGCTTTTCAGTGGTGATACCCTCCTTGAGAGTTGGCGCCTGCAAAGCGACACAAAGCGCACCGCAGATGAGTTTGCCTTGCAAATATTTGCGCTTCTCGAGGGCTCCGTCCGGGACCCGGGCTCTATTGCCCGCGTGATAATCAGCTCGGTAGTCCCCAGTCTGAGCCGGGTGTTTATTCGAATATCAGAAAAGTTTTTGAAGATAACACCGGTAATTGTTGATGCCACGAATTGTGGTGGTATTGAGATAGACGTTGATAATCCTTCCAGCGTCGGAGCAGATCGACTGGTAAATGCGATCGCATGTCGGGACCTCGTGGGTTGTCCTGCGATAGTTGTCGATTTTGGGACTGCGACGACCTTCGACGTCATTGGTGAGAACGGCGCGTATCGTGGAGGAGTGATTGCCCCGGGAGTTCTGATTTCGGCAGACGCCCTTTTTCAGAAGACCGCAATGCTGCCGAGCATAGACATCAAACGTCCGAACGCAGTTCTTGGGAGGAACACCAGGGACTCCATGATGGCAGGGGTGTATTTCGGCTATGTCTCTCTGGTTGACGGTATTGTTGAGCGCTTACATGAAGAAATAGGGGTCGCTTGTCCTGTTGTTGCCACCGGAGGCCTTGCAAGAAGCATCGGCGCCGATTCTCGATACATTCAGACGGTATTACCCGACCTGACCCTTTCGGGTCTGCAAATTATTGCTAGAGATAGGGAAAAATCTACGAATTCCTAGGTGTCTCCGCCGATCTACGCAGGTCTCCGTAGCGCAAGCTAAACTCACATTGGCCGCCGCAAATGCTTATCTGCTCGCGTGGGCAAAAAAGTATCGAGTATTTAGCTACTTCCACCACCGCTGCGACATCATAAGCACTACCGGTATTTCACGGGCAAAGTCGCGTTCTCTTTTGCCCCGTTTATAAATCATCCACTATCGGAAAGAGTTTTGGGTCTTCGCTACCGTCTTTTCACTATCGGTTGTTTGTTTGCAAGCGTACTCGCGGTTATGCCCTTGCTGCTAACCTATGGCGGCAGCAGAAGCGAAATGCTTCTCGCGGGCCTTGCGTCACTCGGCTGGCTGATAGTGGGTGTTCTGCTCATGCGCCATCGGCATATCTTTCTGACGGTGCGACGCTCGATTGATGCTATCGGACTTGAACCGATCGAAGGCGGATTGACTGAAGTTATCTCTGAGTTTTCAAAAGAAACGACGCGCTATCATCGGGCCGGATTGGCCTTCCGTGTAGACAGTTCGGTTAAGAATAGTACCCTCAGTCAAAATCTCGCACGTATTGCCTACCTCGCGTATTTCGAGTTAGACGCGCAGGCAGTGGAGTTGTCACTGTTCGACGAGGAATCAGACTTATGGTCCCAGGCCATTCTTATCGGGGAGCCACGTAGTGGTGAGACGCAATCCATGCTGGCTTCGGAACAGGAGCGAAAGGGAACCGTCGTCCTGGAAGAAGACGACTTGCCGACCGTCGTGTGTAAACCAGTCACCTTTGCCGGCTCCATGTTTGGGGCTATTCGGGTCGAACTGAAATCTGGAGCAGAACTCAATACTGCGGATCGCCAGGTGCTTCATTTGCTGACGACCCAGGGTGGTATCCTGCTTGTAGATTCACGGTTTACAGACGAAGTAATTCGGCTGCGTCGACTAAGCGATGAAACGACTCGCGCCAAAACCGGATTTCTTGCGAATCTCAGTCACGAGTTGCGCGGCCCCCTCGGTATCATACTGAACGGAGTAGAATTGTCCCTTGACGGCCTCTGCGGACCGGTTAGTGATGCCATGTCTGAAATGCTTAAGATGATTAAAGACAGCGGTGATCATCTTCTTGATCTCGTTAACGACGTGCTGGATTACGCAAAGGTCGAAGCGGGTAAAGTAACGGCTAATCCTATTGAGATTGCCTTAAAACCTCTTCTTGAGGATCTCACCGCAGTGGTTCGCACGGAAGCAGTGGCGAAGAAGCATACGCTTACCCTCGAAGATGTAGATCCCAGTATCGGTGTCCTCTGCGACAAACGGCACATTCGACAAATGCTTATTAACTTTCTCACAAACGCGGTGAAATATACACCGGACAAGGGAAGCGTGACGGTTAAGGTAAGCAGCTCGAGCGAAAACCGAGTCCAGATTTCAATTCAGGATACGGGAATCGGAATTCCCGAGAGCCAGCAGGACAAAGTCTTCGGAGCATTCGAACGAGTGGAGCATCAGTATGCCATGAGCCAGGTTGGAACCGGTTTAGGTATGCCGCTCACACGACGTCTGGCTGAGGTGAACGGCGGGCTCGTCG
>JAUIMJ010000156.1 GCA_030433295.1 bacterium
CTACCAGCATCTTGGCCTGGTCGATCTGCCCCTTGGTTTGCAGCACACCGGAAATCATGCTGCCGACGCCACCTTTGGCGTCCAGATGTACGGGATCGAAGCCGCGACTTAGGATGTCCCCGAGCAGGTCGAATGCCTGAGAACCGAAGTTCCCGGCAAGATTGCCCACTATGTCTAAAACCTCAATCACAACATTACTTCCTAGTTTCCATAACCAAAAGGCACCACGGGTTCAAATACCCAGCGACCGGCCTGCACCTGACCTCTCTGATACGCGCGCCTGAAGTCCTGTTCAGAGCGGAACTGGAGGTCCTGCATATTCATGACGGATCCTGCGGGGAACATATCGATAGAAAACCACTCACCACCACGGTCGCGAGATACGGCTGCCGACATCAGGCTTGCCTCTATGAAACGCGGGTCGTACATCATGTTTTCCTTGAGCATGGTGTTGTGTGTGCTCATGAGATCCTGCATCACCTTTCGTTGATTTCGCACGATCTCATAGCCGGTGCGATTCTGTGTGGCTGCCCCATCTGCGGTAAGCGTCATTCCTCGCCATGCGCCGTAGGCGCCGTAGGGACCTGAGAAAAGCCCGCTAAGTCCGATACCGGCAACTCCCATGAATTCACCACGGTGATGCGCGTCATACCCCTTACCGATTCGATACAGCGTTTCCCGATAGATTTCGTTCATCTGTAGGTTGATTTCGTCGTCGGGGTGGAAGTTGATCAGTTTATTGGGATCCAGCCCCATAACAGTGAACATCGCATCAGCTTCTTTCTGCTTTGCCCTCTCCAGAATTTCTCTTTTGCTTGGAATTTTCCCTGGATTATCCTTGTCGCCGTAAAACTGTAGTGCCAGCGTTCCCGTTGGATCCATAAGCGCCAGCTGAGTTTTTGCCTGCTCGGCCTTTAGCTCAAGCATCGCACCATCTTCTTTAGCCTGACTTCGGATTTCGCCATCGAGGGCTGCCGCGTAGCGAGCAAGTTTTCCCTGGTCTTCTTTCGAAAGGTCAGCAAGATTGCCACTGGCGGGGGCCGTGATTGTATCGGTAGTGGACTCTCCGCTTGCGTTTGTGCTGGGGATTTCCAGAGAGGATCCTCCACCAGTGATGAATTGCTTTAAGTCGAAGCCTCCCTGAACGGTTTTCATCAGGCCATCAGAAATAGCTTCGGCTTCACCATCAAAAAGATCTTTTTTGGCCTGAACCTGTGCGCCACCCAGCGCACGGCTTACCATTCGACTGGCCGGTCCCTGCTTCATCACTTCAGATTTTGCAATAGACTGTCCGAGCGCATTGTAGGTCTTCGCGGATTGGCGAGCGGTGCCCAGGGCCGCGGCCTGAGCTTCTCGGGCGGTGTGAGCACCAACCTGTTCAGTTGCGACCCTGTCGCCAGCACTGCCTGCGTAGTTGCCTGCTATATCCTGCACGCCCTGCAGCATTACCCCTGCGATTGCTTTCTTGGAACCCATGACAACCTGAGCCGAAACGATGGGTACACCCGAGATCATCATACTAAGCAGCATCCAATAGGTAGCGACGTTGTAGGAGGGATCTCCATCGTACGCGGTCTCCAGAAGACTTGCGAGATTCTCATAGGGTTGGCTGTTTGCCGGATTAAAATACGCCTCCTTGGGCATGAGTTCCCAGATTATCTTGTCTGCGGTCATCACCAGGGCCCATCCAACATCCCAGGACTTCGCCCAGGCCCAGAGTGCCATCCAGGATAAGAAAGAGCCTGCCTGTCCGGGCAGCAGTATCATCAATGCAAAGAAGGGGTAGATTACCGCCAGACCATAGAGTATGAGTCCCTGTATGTAAGGAAGAAGCATAAGCAGGGTAAATGCTTCGTATCTTCGTGCTACGCCGAACTCATGTGCCTTTTGTCGACGGATTATTCCCGCTTTGGTCGTTGGTTGAGTGGTAGCTGCCTGTGCAGTGGTAAGCGGCTTTACCCCGTCTTTACCGTGATTACCTCGCTGCAGGATTTCCTGTGAAGGCGAGTTGTTTATCGTCTTGGTGATAATCTTACCGGCAATGATGTTGGTCATCACGGCAAAGGCGTTCGCCTCGCAGCTCAGAGCCTGTGCCGCCGCGGCACCGCCGCCTCCTTCAGCGCAGGGGTCGCCCTTTCCACTGAGTTTTCGCTCTTCAACACCATTTTGCTCAGTGACTTTCAGACAGGTATCTTTAACCACTCTATCGTAAAGGCCAGCACCAGTGAGCTTCCAACCATAGTAGGGAATTGTGACTTCAACTGACTCAAGTGCGCTCTCTGCCGCCCTTTGCGTGCCCTGAAGTACCCAGCCCCAGAGCTGCTTGCAGGTTACAAACTGGTTTGCATAGCGGAGTTTGTTTTTCCATTCTTCCTTGCTTACGGTAAAGCCCGGATCATCATCGAGTTCGTAAATGTAGTCCATTGCAGGTCCGGGAGGCAGACCTTTCGGTTCCTTATCAAAGCGATCGCAATACCGTTTGACCTTGTAATCGAGACGAGGATCCTTTGCCAGGCTGGGGTCTCTGTTTGCGACCGCAATAAAACGAGCGTCCGATATTTCTGTGTCACAGGAGACGAGAAATTGAGTTGTGAGTGCAAATAGCTTAGCATCCTTTGGCATGGTCCCGAAGAGATCTTCGATGGTCCTCTGCCGTGCCATGAAAATCATCTGCGTCGCGATGTCCTGCTCCGTCGCGATAGATATCAGTCGTTGCATTACCTCTGAGACGAGTACGTTATATTCATGAAAGAGCCATGAGACCTTTGCGTTCTTTTCGAGAGATCGGCTCTCCAGTAGCTCATCCTTCTTGTTCTCTGTGTCTTCAAAGGCACCGAATCGCCACTCCACCGCCTGGGCATCCGCCGTGTGCTCAACCCCACCGATCTTTATGCCGGAGGCAAAGATGAACATTGCCGGGCCGACCAGCATCCAGAGAGCCGGTCGATAACTACCGTTCATTGCTACAGTGAAAACGGCAGTTACGATTACACAAAGATAAATGAGTCCGCCGAGGTAATTGAAATGGGTTTCCAGGTCTTTTAGTACCGCCGCCTGCGTGTGGTAGCCCACTGTCTCGAGCGCAGCCGCAACCATGGTGCCTGAGGACACACCGCCAACTTCGACCGCCGAAGCGGCTGGAGCAGCGAGTAGCAAGAGGAGTGCTACCAAGAATGCGTATCGAAAAACCTTCATAGAAACTAAAACTGACTAAAACCTTATTCTGTTAATCAAAACCTACTTATCTATGTTCCCGGCAGATGTTGGGTCGTAACTTGGGAAAATATCGCTCGGCTGTGTAGTGAAAGTGTGATCCGGATAAAGAATGTTGATTCCACCAGAGCCGGTGATTCCTGAACGCCTTCTGATCCATCGTGAAATAGCATCGGCCTGCGTCATCTTGCCCGTTATCGCAAGTGCTTGGGGATCAAAACGATAGAAGGGATCATCCGTGGGATGCTTCTGATCAAGATGAGCCGCGTATTGGGCAAGTTGTGCAATGCTTAAATTGTCGACGGAATCGATCCCCGAAAAATACGATTTGAGGTTCTCAGCACCAAAAACCGAGATCATGAAATTTCGCTTGGATTCAAGTGGACGCGTGTGGAGCAGCTCCACCGTTCCTGCATCGGAGTTTTTCAGAAAATCCGCTTCCCACTTGTTAGCCTCTGCTGCGGTCTCTCCGCCGAACACAAAGGCCAGGGATCCCTGGGCAGATACACTGATCTCGCGAATGTATCTTTCGGCAGCAGCTCTGTTTTCGGCGTCTGACTTATCCTTGTCGTTGAACGTCTTTGTCTTGAAAAGAACTCTGTCACCACCAGTTGCGCCAAGCAGCGTCTGCACGTAGCTCCTGGAACCACCGGGGGTCATATTCGGAGCGAGCGCGGAAAACAGCTGACCAAGGGAGTCCTTACGATCGGACCGGACCTTTCCGTCCCGATCCGGGTGTATATTGAAGACTCTGGCCATGAACTCTTCGTCGGTATAGGCCTTGGAATCTTTTCTCAGGAACTCGTAGATGTCACCACCTTCAGCTTTCTCCTGAGCATAGCTTGCCATAAGCGCCAGTTCCGGAAGTCCGATTCCAATACCACCGTTCTTCCCGAGCAGGGCACTCACCTCAAACCTGGCGGCATTACCGACCGCGTTAACTTTGGCATTTGCCAGATCTGCCTGAATACTCATCGCCAGATCCTGCTTGTGGATGTAGGTGTCGATGAGTGCGTCAACGGCATTCGCTCGTTGATCGTTCATTTCAAAACCACCACCACCATCCATGGCCGAGGTGTAGGCGTCGAAAAGCATACCGAAGGAACCCCATCGACCAATTGATTCGTCGAAGGTGTATCGTAGCTCACTCTCAAGGAGTGTCTCTGACTTCAACATTGCCTGTCTGGTTTTCCAGTACGTTTCAGCTCCGGTACCTGCCGCGGCAAGAGGACCATCACCAAACTTGCCTTTGCCCCAGTTGCCAGGCTTTGTACCCTCTCGCATTGCCGAGGAAATAGACTTCATCGTGCCCCAGACATGGGCAGACTGGAGTTTCATGCCTGACTCAATGCCACCGGGCCCGAGCATAGGGCTTCGACGAGCATGCCCCTGAATCTCCTTCATCATAATGGTTCGTCTGTTCTGTGCGACGATACTGAAAGCGGCAGCATGTCTTTGTCCGGAATCCTTTGCCTGCTGTGTAGCGCCGTCGGTGAATGAGGAGAGAAGGCCGCGCTTGGCTTTTACGGTGACCGCACCAGTCAGCGCCGGGACCGCAAGCCAGACCATCGCGATGATGGCGTAATAGGTGTGCGTTGCGCCGGCTGAGTCGTAGTAATAGGCCTCAGAGAGAACGAGCGGGAGCTTATCAAGTTCGGTCCAGGGACCCTGTTGCAGTGCTTCGGGCAGATCCTTTGACGGTAATAGGTTGTACATCACTTTATCGAGTACGATTACACCGGCAAAGCCGATATCCCAGCTCTTTATCCAGAGGTAGGCCATCGGCATGGTGATAAAGTTCATTGCTTTACCGGGCAGAATGACAACGATGGCAACGAAGGGATAGGCCACTGAAATAAGGAAGAGCGCGATGCCCTGATAGTACGGTAGTTGTACAGCCCAGGTAAAGAGTTCCCCCCTGAGACGTTGTGTTTCATGCTGCCGGGTAGCGACTGACATTGCGTGGTCTCGGCCATAGAGTGCGGTCATAGTAGAGTATGGTGACCAGCGGAAATACTGGTCCACATCATAACCACCCCCCTTTGATTGGGTGATGTTGGTTCCTCCAAGAAGAACGGAGTCAGCGTAGCGTCCCAGTTTATCAAGCGTTCTGTTGATAGCTATTTTCCCGGCTTCGAGCCAGGCCGTAAACTCGTTTGAGTTTGCACTACTCACCAAACCAATTTTACTTGAAGGGTTGCGGTGCACTGATTCGTTCCAGTGACGTTCCATTACACGACCGAAGGTGTCCCCACGCATGAGGTGGCGATGCAGTATGGCCATGGCAAATGCCGGTCGCAGGTTGCAGGTGTCTGCATTCCCTTCGGCAACTGCTTTTTTGGTGAGCTGGGCGCAGGCATAGTCCTTTGCTTCATCATAGTCCGCAATATTCGTCACCTTGAGGAGCACTCGAGGTATGGCTCGGCCCGCATGGTGCCAGACTTCAGTGGCGACGAGTTCCCAGGCATCCGCGCAGGAAATAGTGTCAACCGGTTCGTTGTTGCTCTTCTTGAAGCGGGTGGCTATATCGCCAGTGCCTTTGTGCTCAATGTGTGCCTTGATCAGTACGTCAAAGCCGGTTCGATCAATTGAGAAATGCCGCTTTCCAAATTCCTCGACCTGCTCCTTGTGATGCTTGTTTATTTCATCGATCTTTGCCGTTGAGTCAGCCCCACCGCCTGCGATCCCTGCATCGACCTTCTTTTTCACATAGGTCCAGGAGGCAGCCTGGGCTGCGGACATCATTCGTTTGCAGTTATTGTACAAACCCGATTCGAGTCGCTGAACGAATTCGGTATCATTTGGCAGGTAGTCATGGACGATGTCCAGACCATGCGTCTTAGTTGCGACCATGAGGTCGCTCTTCTCCTCGTCTTCGAGGATGATGCCAACCATTTCGTTGACAAAGTCGGAGATCGGTTTGGCAAATAACCAGAAGCCCACGGCGACCTCGATGTCACCATTGACCCCCTGACCGGTTTGATTGAGCTTTTCGAGAATCTCTTTACGATCGGCGTCAGCAGTTCCTTTACCATCGTGCCTCAGAATCCCGCGATAGGGACCGTCACCAAGTTTCCAGTGGACACCTTCTGTCTCGGTGGTTGGTCCGACGAGAAACCAGAACAAAGCCGGTCCGACGAGAAGGTAGCGGGCGGCTCTGAAGCTACCATACATGGCGACAGAGATTACTGCTCCAACACCAGACATGAGATAGACAAGCGAGCCGGCATCTCGGAAAAAGTCCTGAAAATCGGCGAGGAAGCGCGCCTGGGCCATATAACCCTGGTGCTCCAGAACTGCGGCGATCAGCGTTGCCGCTGACACTACTCCCGTCGTTTCCATTAGACTAAGCCCCTCGCTTCCTCATCCACTATCGAGCCGATGCTTGTATCGCTCGTGTGTATTCCTACTTACGCGTTCTCCGTAGACGCGCGATTAGGTCACGGTCTCTCTGGGAGTATTGTACATCCCTTTGCCTTGCTACTGCCGTTTTCTTCGCTTTTACTCTCACTGACTTAGCGGCGATACCCGACGCTTTCTTCTTATTTTTTGAGAGTCCATGATACTGCATAGACCCTTCGATCAGGTCGTTTTCCAGCTTGTAGATCTCAGCTTCGGCGAACGCTCTCTGCGTGCTCTGACCGAAGGTTTGCCCAAAGCTGTTCAGCAGGGCAGAGGTGTTCGGCGTAAGCGATGGAGCCAGCGGTTGCTGGTACGTCTGTCTCGGCGTGAAAGAGTTCGCTGCCGATGACTGAAAGCTTCGTTGATAGGCCTGTTGAGGACCTTCCAATCGCTGACCTCCCTGGCGGCTACCCCCAACCAGATTTGCCGTGTTACCACCAAAGGTCTGCAGACCGCCAAACTGACTTGCGGTGTTGTGTGCACTCGCTTGCATCGATGATGCTGAACCAGCGTATGCCAGGTTAAATCGGTCAGCGACGATAGATGTTGCTGTAAGTGCTGCCGTGGCTGCATGCTTTGCGTTTGCATCAATTTCCGTGAGTGCAAGGTATTCGCCGTAACGATTTACCAGGCTCATGAAGTGTGCTTTCTCCTGAGCGGTCAGCACCTGACTGAAGGTCACATGGTCGACAATTGCCGCCTTGAACTTCGCATACCAACGCGCTGACGCCGCGACTGCAGCAGCTTCACACCAGGTTTCTGCAATCCGTGCAAGAATCTCCTTCTCTTCATTCTCCGGACTTTTTGCTGCCGGGTCTCCCGTGAGGGTCAGCAACTCCTTGATGTTTCTTCCGGAAAGGGGATGCCCGATGGTAGCTTCCAGCCACCAGGTATCGAGGTCTCCCGTATTGCCACCCTCCTTGGAGAGGATTTTGTCCCAGTTGTTGAGAATTTTCATCAGTGCAGGACAGATCCCCATGGTGACGAGAAATCTATTCTCCTCATCGAGGTCACAGCTTCCTTTTTTACCCAGGTCAGACATTACCTCCCCACCGGAGCTGTAGCAGCGGTTTTTGTACATCGCGGCCAGCTTTCTCGGCTCAGCTTTAGGAAGCTGGTAGGCGTAATGGAAGTAGTTGTCGCCATCCGGACCTTCACCACCTTTCTTCAGAACGATATCCCCAAAAACCATTTTAAAGGTTTCAAGCGTTGCCTTCGCAGATTCCGGCTGCTCTGACATCACGCCGAACACAGCGCGCTCTGCCAGTGTCCAGAGACCATCCTGCTCGTAGTTCCCATCGAGGTAGATAGGTTCGCGACTGCCCTCACTTAGTTTGTTAAGCGTGATTGCACTCTCTGCACAACAGACACAGTACGCATATGTTCCGTTACCGGATTTTCCTTTTGCTTCTCCCTTGATACGATACTTCTTTTGGGCATCGGGAGCTTCTCCACATTCCTTGTTGCAGCCGTTGAAGAAGGCACGTTTACGCGTTTCTCCTGTTATACTTTCCTTCGGCGCACCATCTTTAAAGGCGACTTCAAGACATGCTTCAAGCTTTTCGTCCACATCGCGGTAGACCTGCGCCTCGTCGGAATTAGACATGCGATTAGTGGTCCAGGCGATCTGCTTGAGCATGTGGTTAATGGAGTTCTGATCGGCCTGCTGCTGAATTGCTACGAGACCGGCTCCCAGGGTTTTATCCAGAAAACCCATGGCCATAATAGTGACACCGCGAAGCGTGGTCGCTGAATCCAGGTAGTCATTTCTCGCATTTTCGTCCTGCAGGAAGTCCTTCTGCATACGCTTCAGGGGCTGGAACACAGCCTTAGCAGTTCGCAGCACCTCCTTGTCGACACCAATATTTTGTGCTTCAGGAACATTCTTGTGTGTGCCGTTATACTTAAAGCTTTCTCCGTGGGTCGGACGCTCTGATTCTGAGCCTTTAGCCAGACGAGAGCCATCCCGAGCGGTAGCTCCTCCCTGTGCTTTGGCCATCAGGGCGTTATCGTTGTCACTGAGCTTTCGTCTGTCGATCCATAATCCGCTTCTGTCATATCCCTTGGTTAAGTCAGCGGTTAATGCTGCTGTCAGCTCTGATGGGAAACATGCACGTTCATGATTCTTACCGCAGTTGTTTCTGTCACCCGCAGCGATGGCAGGTCCCGCAGAGGGGTTCTTACCTTTTGCAGCAGAAATGGCTTTGCCCTGTGCAGGATTCTGGTCTATCTGGCCCGGGTCATTACCACTGCCGCCGTTGCCGCCTCCGTTGCCGCCTCCGTTACCGCCTCCGTTACCGCCATTACCCCCATTTCCTCCGGGGATTGGCGGCAGGTCGTCAGTATCTTCGTCTTCATCTTCGTCATCTTCGCCTGTGAGGTCATCGGGATCGTATTCTATCCCATCATTACTTCCCAATACGCAGTCGAGATCCATAGTTTCGCTGAGAGGGTTTCCATCGAAATCCTCTGCACGGGGAGGGTCTACGGCGACATTTGCGGCACCTATGACTACGCCGGTTTCTGCAAGGGTGATCACGCCGGTATTCTGGTTCCAGATGGCGTCACATGCGAAGGCCGCGGCTGGCGCCACAAGCACAGCGAAACAGAGCATGATCGCCATCGTTATTAGTTTAGGTATTGCAGGAAGCAAAACTCCTCTGTGACAAGACTTCGTCTCCATACCTTCCGCTCCTTGTGCTACGTCCATGCTGCTAAAACCTCTCTAGTGAATCCTTAGATTGCTTGCGGGTGACGCGGTAATTTACCTGTTTGCTGTACCCCTTCTTGCCGTTCTTAAGCGTTGCGAGCTTAGCCTGCTCCATTTCTCCAATGACTTGATTTTCAAGTGCGAGATATCGTTTTGTCACCGTCGCGGGGAGCCCCTGCGCCGTGCGGACAAATTGGTAAAGATGTTCAAAACTTTGCTGACCTGACTTAAGATAAGCGTTGTTGTTATTTGGCGTGACGACGACAACCGCCGGTACATAGGCGATGTTGAATGCCCTCGCCAGTTCCGAACCGTCCTGAATGGGCATCGTGAGTCCGGTATACGTACGGTATTCGCTGAGCCACTCGCTGGAAGTCTCACCCATGGTATAGGCAGACATCTTCACGCGAGGATCGTCTTTTACCATCTGCCAGAGGCGCTCTAAGTCCGCTGACATATAGCGACACCAGCTGCAGTTTAGTGTGAAGAATATATAGACCTCGACCTCGCTCTTTGCGTCGGGAACGATGCGCTGCATCGCAGCATCGTGAGTCGGTTTGATAAGGGTGCCGAGTTCTTTGCGGGTTTTCGCCATCTCAATAGACATGTGCTGCTCAACACCAAACCACTTGTCTTCATCTATCACGTCCTGACTGATGAGCTGTTCGCCGATGAGCT
>JAUIMJ010000157.1 GCA_030433295.1 bacterium
ATACACGAAGGCACGAGATAGCCTGAACGGAAAATCCCCAATCTTTGCCCATTCTATCGCATCTCATCAGCTTCTCTTTGCGTAGGTACCCCCTTAGGTATACAATTCTCGAAGCGGATCAATGTCAGGCGCTTCAATTCTATCGGGTACATGGACTACACAAATACTTCATTCAGCTGCCTTGATTGTAGAATGTCTGATGGCGTTCTCGAAATTACCTTGAAGCGCCCGGACAAATTAAACAGCCTCAATAAAGAAATCTGTAACGAACTCCTTCAGGTATTTGAGTCTCTACAGTCCTCAGAAGCCGTATATTTTGATGACGGAGATGTGACCGAGGAATCTGAAGTGCGCCGGCAACTGGGGACCGGGCAAAAGGTTCGGGCCGTCCTGCTTACCGGAGCGGGAAGGGCCTTCTGTGCGGGTCAGGATATCGGCGAACTGACCAGCGCGAAGAAGCATGACATCGAGCTGATAGTACGCGACAGGTGTAATGCCCTGGTCCTTGCGATACGACAGACACCCTGCCCGGTGGTCTGTTACGTAAATGGTGTTGCCGCTGGTGCCGGCGCGAATATGGCTCTTTGCTGTGACATTGTTTATGCCGCAGAGAATGCGAACTTCGTTCAGGCCTTCGTCAACATCGGATTAATTCCGGACACCGCAGGCACCTATACCCTGCCGCGCCTCGTCGGGCCGGGAAAGGCGAGCGCCCTGACTATGCTGGGTGAGCCGCTGACAGCAGGCGATGCCAGTGCGATGGGACTGATCTACAAGGCCCTACCAGAGGCAAGCGGACTGGAAACAGCGCGAAAAGCCGCTGTCGAGCTGGCAAAGAAACCAGCTCGGGCGCTGACAGCGATTAAGTATGCCCTGTCGCATTCTCTTTCCTCAACACTGGACGAACAACTAGAGCTCGAAGAACGCCTGCAGAAACAGCTGGGCGAAACTGAGGACTTTAGAGAAGGCATCAACGCCTTTTTGGAAAAACGAACGCCCGTGTTTCAGGGTTCTTAGCATTGGACCAGCATCCCCGGAGCCAAACGTTTCAAGACCACTGTTCAAGGAGATGAATCTTGCCTGAGATAAAAACTGTAGCCATTGTCGGATTGGGCACCATGGGGCATGGGATCGCGCACTGCTTCGCTCAGGCTGGCTACGATGTTCTCGTCTTCGATGCCCTGCAGGACACAAGAAATGGCTTTCTTCCAAAGATCACAAAAACCTTACAACGGCTTGAGGAGAAAGAAATTCTCGCTGCGGGCGAGGCGTCAAACATTGTCTCCCGCTGTACTGTTTGCAGTTCTCTCGAGGCACTCGCATCAGCAGATTTGCTCATTGAAGCCATCGCTGAGGACTTTGTTGCTAAGCAAACCTTGTTTCGTTCGATAGAGCCGATACTCCGTGACAGCTGTATCATCGGAACTAACACGTCTTCTCTTCCCATAACTGCCCTGGCGGCCTCCTGTACCCGGCCCGAGCGATTCATCGGTATTCATTTTTTCAATCCCGCACCGCGTATGCCACTCGTTGAGCTCGTTCCCGGCCTGGAGACCGAGGAAGCTTCTGTTACAGCCCTTCAGACCGCGCTTACGAGCATGGGCAAAAAGGTTGTACTAGCCAGAGACACTCCTGGCTTCATCGTAAATCGCATTGCTCGCCCCTTCTACGGGGAGGCCCTGCGTATGCTGGAAGAGCAGGTTGCGGACGAGGCAACCATTGACTGCATACTGCGTAGTCATGCCTCTTTCAAAATGGGCCCTTTCGAGCTTATGGATTTGATCGGCATAGATATTAACTTTGCCGTATCCGAGCAGGTATTTGCTGCGTTTTACTTTGATCCGAGATATCGCCCCTCGATTCAACAGAGGCGGATGGTTGATGCAAAGCGCCTGGGGAGAAAAAGCGGGCGAGGTTTTTATCAGTACGATGAAGGCGACACTTCTGGCAGCACCGTACCTTTTGACAAAACACTCGCCGAGTATGTCACTCATCGCATCCTTTTTCTCTTGATGAATGAGGCGATAGATGCCGTTTTTCTCGGAGTCGCCAGCGTTGAGGACATAGAAACGGCAATGTGCGCCGGTGTTTCTTACCCGAAGGGCTTGCTCGCCTGGGCCGAGGAATTCGGCCTGGCCACAGTTCTCGATGGTCTGATCGCATTGCATGAGGAGTATGGAGACGATCGCTATCGCCCAAGTCCGCTCCTTCGTCGAATGGTAAAAAACAAAGCCTCTTTCTTTGCGGAGTAAAACTATTATGGCCGACTCCTTTGTAATTGATTCCATACGCACGCCAATTGGCAAATACGGCGGCTCTCTTGGCAGTGTTCGCTGCGATGACCTGGCAGCAATTCCAATCAGGGAGCTCCTCCAGCGCAACCCTGGCGTAGATCCTGAAGCCATAGAAGAGGTCTACCTTGGATGTGCAAACCAGGCAGGGGAAGACAATAGAAACATTGCGAGAATGGCCAGCCTTCTCGCCGGGCTTCCGACGTCGGTAGCCGGCTGTACGGTCAACAGGCTTTGTGCGTCAGGCCTCACCGCCGCGGTCTTTGCCCACCATGCGATTCTGCAAAACGAAGGAGATGTTTTCATCGCGGGGGGAGTCGAGCACATGAGTCGTGCCCCTTTCGTGATGGCGAAGTCTGAGCGAGCGTTCGGGCGAGCACCCGAGCTTTTTGATACCACGCTTGGTTGGCGCTTCGTTAATCCGGCGATGAAACAATCCTGGGGAATCGACTCGATGGGAGAGACCGCTGAAAATCTCGCTGAGCTTTACTCCATCTCCCGAGCGGCGCAGGACGAATTTGCACTACACTCCCAGCAAAAAGCAAAAGCGGCGCAGCTGGCCGGACATTTCAAGGAGGAAATTGTTCCCGTTTCTATACCTCAGCGCAAAGGTCCGCCGTTATTCTTTGAAGCAGATGAATTTCCCCGTCCCGATACCAGCGTCGAGACTCTGGCGAAACTCTCATGCGTGTTTCGAAAATCGGGAGGAACGGTCACCGCGGGAAATGCCTCGGGGATTAATGATGGAGCAGCAGCGCTTCTGCTTGCGTCGGATTCGGCAGTTTCCCGCTTCTCTCTTACACCCCGTGCGAGGATAGTTGCCAGCGCCGTAGCCGGAGTCGAGCCTCGCATCATGGGCATCGGTCCCGTTCATGCGACAAAAAAAGTCTTACAACGAGCGGGACTGGAATTGAAGGACATGGATATCATCGAGCTGAACGAGGCCTTTGCCGCTCAATCGATCGCATGTCTCAGTGAACTCGGAATAGAGGGTGAGGATTCTCGCGTTAATCGCTACGGAGGCGCAATTGCACTGGGCCATCCGCTTGGCATGTCCGGTGCCCGCCTGCTTGGTACCGCAATTTCCCAGCTTCATGCTACCAGCGGACGCTATGCACTCTGTACCCTATGTGTCGGCGTTGGTCAGGGCGTGGCAGTAATTGTAGAGCGAGCGTAGTCATGTCTAATATTTTTTCTTTTGATGGATACACTCCGGTTGTTCATGAGAGCAGCTTCATTCACCCCATGGCCTGCGTGACTGGAAACGTCATCATCGGCAAGGATGTCTATGTCGGTCCCGGTGCCGCATTACGGGGTGATTGGGGAGAAATTGTAGTAGAAGACGGCTGCAACATTCAGGAGAACTGTGTCGTTCACATGTTTCCCGGACTACAGACTTACTTCGAGGCATCCGCACATATTGGACATGGCGCGGTTATTCATGGTGCTCGTATTGGAAAGAATTCCCTCATCGGAATGAACAGCGTGATAATGGACGAGGTTACGATCGGGAAGGAATCCATCGTCGGCGCCCTTGCTTTTGTTGCTGCGCAGACTGAGATCCCTCCGCGCTCCCTTGTTGTCGGCAATCCGGCAAGAGTCATAAAACAAGTCAGCGATGAAATGCTCAAATGGAAATCCGCAGGCACAAAACTCTATCAGGCACTGCCGCAAGAGTGTCACACAAGTCTTGTCCCCTGCGAACCCTTGAGAGAAGTCCCAAAAGACCGACCCTCGCAGGCAAAAAAGTATGCGACATGGGCCGGAGATAAAAAGAAGTAGTTCGAAAACGCGGAGACAAAAGAATGATCCCTGTTCCCAGCTTCGCCTGTGGTGAGTGGCATACCAGCACGAAAAAAGTTCGGCAGGTCGCTAACGCCAGCACCGATGAGGTACTATACTCGGTCAGTAGTGAAGGACTCTCTTTTGCCGAAATGCTGAACTGGGGACGGGCAAGAGGAGGACCTGCGCTTCGTGCAATGACCTTCCACGAAAGGGCGAGAATGATCAAAGCTCTCGCGCAATATCTCAATGAGAACAAGAAGGAGCTCTATCGCCTTTCGACCATCAGTGGCGCAAGCAAGCGCGATGCCTGGATTGATGTCGACGGCGGAATCGGAACCTTTTTCACCTATGCGAGCAAGGGGCGTCGTGAGCTACCGGATACTCATTTCCTGACCGAAGGAAATATGGAGCATCTTTCAAAGGGTAATACGTTTGTCGGTCAGCATATATGTGTTCCGCTTGAAGGGGTGGCTCTGCATATTAACGCCTTTAACTTTCCTTGCTGGGGGATGCTTGAAAAGCTTGCTCCGACCTTTCTTGCCGGCATGCCGGCTATCGTGAAACCAGCGACGTCGACCTGCTACATCACGCAGGCCTGTGTAAAGCTGATGATAGATTCCAAGCTACTTCCCGAAGGAGCGCTGCAGTTGGTGTGCGGATCTACCGGAGATATTTTTGAGCATCTGGACTGTCAGGACATCGTAACGTTCACCGGCTCAAAAGACACCGCAATGTCACTGCGAAGCCATCCTCGCCTGCTCGAAAATTCGATTCGCTTCAATCAGGAAACTGACAGCCTTAACTGCTCAATACTCGCCGCTGACGTAAAAGCCTCTTCTCCGGAGTTCGATCTCTTTGTCAAAGAGATCGAACGGGAAATGACCGTCAAAGCGGGACAAAAATGTACCGTAATTCGGCGGGCTATCGTTCCGGACAAATTGAAACAGAAGGTCATTGACGCGGTGCGAGCTCGCCTTGGCAAGGTAACGATTGGCAATCCCGAGAACGAAGAAGTTACCATGGGGCCGCTGGTCAGCCTTGCCCAGCGGGATGATGTGCTTAAGCAAATTGAGCGGCTTTCCGCGTGTACTCAAAAAGTCTGTGGCGATGGGGAAGTCGCTGCAGTCGGGGTCGACAAAGGACAGGGGGCATTCCTTGCTCCGACGCTTCTTCACTGCGAAGATCCCCTCAATTCGCCGGACGTACACAGCATCGAGGCCTTTGGACCGGTTTGCACGATTATGGGCTACGGGGCAACATCCGAGGCCATTGAAATCGCGCGGGCAGGAGGCGGAAGCCTCGTTGCCTCTGTGTTCTCCGGTGACCATGCCGTGGCACGACAACTATCGCTTGGTCTTGCGCCCTTTCATGGTCGTATTCTCCTCGCCGACGACTTCTGCGCAAAAGAATCGACCGGACATGGTTCGCCCCTGCCCCACCTGGTGCATGGCGGCCCTGGTCGCGCCGGTGGCGGAGAAGAACTGGGAGGAGTACGTGCGGTCTTTCACTACATGCAGCGCACGGCTCTACAAGGATCCCCCCAGCGCCTCAGCCAGACATGCGGCAAGTGGCTGCCAGGCGCGGAGTACCTCGAAGATTCGATCCATCCCTTCAGAAAGTATTTTGATGAGATTCGCATTGGAGAAAGCCTGCTGAGCCACAGGCGCACCATCACCGAGACAGATGTAGTGAACTTCGCCGGACTGAGTGGTGACCACTTTTATGCTCACGTGGACGACATTGCCGCTAAAGAATCCCTCTTTGGGGCACGCGTGGCGCACGGATACCTGGTTCTGGCTATCGCAGCCGGTCTCTTTGTCGATCCGGCTCCTGGCCCCGTTCTCGCAAACTATGGGCTGGAGAATCTGCGTTTCACCAAACCAGTATACATTGGTGATACGCTCGCGGTACGACTCACCTGCCAGGAGAAAACGCCGAAAGACCTCGAACCGCAGGGCGTCATTTCCTGGTACGTCGAAGTGATTAACCAGGTCCAGGAGGCCGTGGCCACCTATAGTATCCTCACCCTGGTCGAACGCAAGACAGAGCAGAACACCGGGTAGATACGGCATTTTTCTTTAAAGCGAATCGTAGATTTGTCTAGACTACGATTTTCGGGATAGCGACAAAAAAAGTACTTCCCTCACCCGGGGAAGAATCAAGCCAGATCCGGCCGTGATGGCGTTCCACAATTTTCTTCACGATCGTAAGTCCTGCCCCGGACCCCCCTCGGTATTCATCCTCAGCATGGAGTCGCCTGAATATCTGAAACACTAAGGCCTGGTCCTTTTCGGCAATGCCTATTCCGTTGTCCTGAACAAAGAATACATCGTGGGCGCTACTGTCAAAGTCTCTGTCATCGTCAGGGCACTGGGTATGCTCTTTCGTCAGCGAGCCAATTATAATCTTTTTCGGAGCGCTGTTGTTGTATTTGATTCCATTGGTAATCAAATTTTGTAGCAGATCGCTAATCAACTCACGGTGACAAAAAATCCCCGGGAGATTTTCCTCGATTCTGATATCCACCCCTTCATCTCTGATGCGCCCAGACAATAGTGCGATAACGTCATTAACTATTTCGCCCAAAGGCTCATGTTGTAACGGCATATCAACCCGAGCGATGCTGGAGTAATGAAGAAGAGTTTCCATAAGCTGTTCCATGCTCTGGACAATCACGCCAATGGTATCTAACTCACTACAACCAGCCGCGCTGAGCACCTCACCGTAGTCCTCACGCAGAAAGGTCGAGCAAATTTTTAGTCCGTGTAGTGGTTCCTTTAAGTCATGCGAGACTGTGTACACAAATTCATCAAGCTCTTTGTTTGCTTTCTCCAGATCATTGTTTTGCTCTCGTAGCACCTCAGCATACAGGGACAACTGAGCTTCCGCCTTCTCAAGATTCGCTACCGCATCGAGGGCATCTTTCCTGCTGCTTTCCAGTTCGATAGTCCGCTCCTCAACTCGCTTTTCCAGTTCGGCATTAAAGCGCTTGAGCGTATTCGTTCGCTCACCAACAATTCTTTGAACATACTGACTTCGCTGCAAAACTACGGAGGTAACAAATGCCAATAGAAACGAGCCCAGGAGTCCGAAGATCAAAATAAGCAGGCCGCCATCAGAAATAAGCAACGCCAGGTATTCCTGCGAGGGGCGTATTCCAATCTCCAGGTTGCGATTAGCAAATACAAGCGGATAGCGAAGTTCATACTTCTGATGAGCTGATTCAAACTTAGCGGAACGATACACGACACTGGAGACGGCATCGTCAATTTCACTGAGTGAAAAGGGCAGAGAATTCTGTTCATCTGCCCATGGTCGAAAAACTTCGGCCAGACGCAGCCTGGCAACTATGAGACCCCTCGGTGACTTGCCGGAAGCAAGCGCGTCCCCGTCGCCCACAGACGTTGGCTGTACAAGCAGATAGCCCTCGAACGCAGGACTCGCGGATATACCCAGTTTGCTAAGCGGCGGTGAACTCAAAAGAGTGCCCCCCTCCATCGCCCTGTCCAAAAGCGCTCGAACTGATTCGTTGCGAAACACCTCAGCGTTCAGTACCGGCGCGGCGCTTCGCTGCAGAGAATACGTTATCGGATATGATACAAGCGCTTTGCTTCCGATGCTGCCCGAGTCTCCCTTCATCGAGAGCGTAACCTCAGAATCAATCTTAGGGAGCCAAAGAATTTCTTCGAAGCCACTATGCAATTGGAAAAGAGGGGTTACAAAGGTCAGGAACTCACTTTCAGTCACCTCGTTTGAACTCTGATAGAAACGATTTATGTTGGACAGATCTCCTTCATACTCGCTTAACTCACGCTCAATCTGAATAAAGAGACTGCGAGCCTCTGAGGACAAATGCTCACGCGTGTTCAGTTCACGCAGCTCGACCAATCGAAGATATGAGAGGATGGTAAGTGAACAGCCGAGAATAAAAATCAGCGGAACTAGTATCGCAGTTTTCGGGTTAGTCCCGTCTGCCTCGGTGATGTTTAGAGAATCCGGCACGATAGTCTCCTCAGGACGCCCGAGCGCAACAACTATCAATCAACGCGAGCTTATAAACAGGAACCCTCGGGTAAAAAGGCAGCAAAACTTCGCGCTGGAAAAACGCAGGAAGTCCTATTCATCTGAATCGTCTTCAGTTTCGTCCTCGGCGTCGAGCTCGTCTTCGAGGTCATCGAGTCTCTCGATGTATTCGATCAGACTTAAGCGCAATTCGTGCAGACTTTCAAAACGCTCAGCAGGATTCGATAGCAAGCTCCGCTCCAGGGGGGCGACAAGAGAGGCCGGACAATCCGGTCTGTGAGCGCTCAGGGGTTTAAAAATCCCGGAACTGCGATTCTCCATAACCTCGACTACACTTTCTCCCGGATAGGGGTTCTCTGCGCCCATCAGGAGCTTGTAGCCAATCATCCCAAAGGCAAACACCTCTGAGGAGGGTTCACAAACACCGGTGGAAAAGTATTCCGGCGGAATGAAGTCATCCCACTCAGTGAATCCCGCTGCGTCATCCGTACCAGTATCAACAACGACATCACTGCAATCTTTCTGCTCCCCGAACAGGAACCAGGCGGGAAATAGTTTTGGCTGAACCGAATATCTCTCCGTCGCCGCTAAGTCCACCTGACGAAGCAAATCCATTAGCAACAGTGCGACAAGCTCAGCCGGCTGCGGCTCGCCCGCAGCAAGAAGGCCGACTACCTGCTCTCGCAGTGCTGTATCTGGGTATTGGATATTCAATGCGCATCCCCGACGGATAATTATTAAGCACTACAATAGGTATCATATCAGCCATGAGAGACAAGCCGGCAGCGCCTGAGATTCAGAGAATCATCGGGGGATCAATGGTGGCTCGGGCCCAGAACGGGAGCAGAGGGCCAGCTTAGCCACCACCGAATAGCCAGACCTAAATTATCGGGATTGTATTGTTTTTCCGTCTCCTGTGCTATCTGTCCCAGGGCAGATTAACCGGAATGTATCGCAGGCTATCGCATCGCTATGTTGTATTCACCCAGCCGCTTTTTACGATTATCGTATTTCAGTCTGATATTTGTCGTTGCCGTCATCGTTTGGGGCGCCTTCGTGAGATCCAGTGGCTCTGGTGCCGGTTGCGGTGCTCACTGGCCGTTGTGCGACGGCGCCATCGTGCCCCATTCGGTCTTCTTCGAGCGCATGGTCGAGTATACGCACCGCGCTACAAGCGGCCTGGCCCTGCTCGCCGTTTTTTTCCAGTTCTACTGGTCGAGAAAAATTCCGAAAAACTACGGAGTAACCAGGGCTTCTTGTCTTGCTTCCCTGATACTGATTCTGATTGAAGCTGCTGTTGGCGCAGGACTAGTGTTATTTGAGCTTGTCGAAGACAATGACTCTGTCGCGCGAGCCGTAGTAATTGCGATTCATCTCATTAACAGCATGTTGCTGCTGGCTTCCCTCGCAATTACGCCATGGAGCTTCCGCTATCAGATTCAGCGCTTCGGAAAGCTATCGAAAGGCGAATTTTCAACCGCATCCGTGTTGATTCTGCTGATGCTCATCGTCGGTGCCAGCGGTGCTGTCACTGCCCTCGGAAATACGATATTTCCCTCTACTGATTTGCTCAACGGTATACGCGACGACTTCTCAAGCAGCTCGCACTTTCTTATACGCCTTCGAATAATTCACCCCATTCTCGCCTGTGTCCTTGCGGCCCTGTTGATTCAGTATTGCAATGCGAAGATTAGCGAATATGCAAAGAGCGACCTGAGAAACAGACTTGCACGGTACCTGATACTAATGACAGGCATTCAGGTG
>JAUIMJ010000424.1 GCA_030433295.1 bacterium
GCAGACGAATCGTCTACGCAAACAGGACGTTTTCCGAGCTTACCTCGCACCAGGTTAGCGAAATCGTAGGCAAAGATGTCAGTGAGATATTGACGCCATCACGGCTTGCGAGCCTGTATGCCCCTGATACCGGTGCTGCTGAACAGAACGAATTTGAATGCGTGGGGCCGGACGGAAAAAAACGCTGGTTGGAGCTTGGGAAATCACCTTTTCGCGGGGGCAGGGAAGGTGGTGCCGTCCTGACCTTTCGGGATGTAACGCAGCGCAAGGAAATGGAACTCGAATTGTTCCACTCACAGAAGATGGAGGCTGTGGGCCGACTTGCGGGAGGAGTCGCACACGATTTTAACAATTTACTGACCGCGGTTCTCGGTTACTCGGGCCTGCTGCTCTCGCGCATGAATGAGGGGGATCCGCATCGACGCGAGCTGTTGCAGATCCGAAAGGCCAGTGAACAGGCGGCTACCCTCGTTGAGCAACTGCTGACCTTTAGCCGAAAACAAATCAGTCAGGCCAGGGCGGTAAGCCTCAGTAACATAGTGTCTGACACCGCGCGTATGCTCAAGCGCCTGATTGGTGAGGACGTGATGCTCAGCAGTGAGCTCGACGAAGAGGTGCCAAGCATAATGGCAGATCCGGGTCAGGTGCAGCAGATCATCCTGAATCTGGCGATTAACGCCAGAGATGCAATGCCCGAGGGTGGTAGCCTGACCATCATTACCGAAGAACTGCTGGTGGATGAGTCTGAGGCGGCACGTATTCATGGCCTGGTTCCGGGACTGTACTCCGTGCTCCGAATGAAGGACACGGGCTGCGGAATGGACGAATACGTCAAGTCTCACCTCTTCGATCCCTTCTTTACTACCAAGGAGTCGGGTAAGGGAACGGGGCTGGGACTTTCTACCGTGTATGGAATAGTTCAGCAGTCGGGCGGAACGATTCTGGTCGATTCTCAGCCTGATCAGGGCACCTGCGTTTCGATTCTGTTTCCGAGCGTGGCGCTTGAGCCGGAGCTCATTCCGGCCGTGCGAATAGAAAAGGAGATTTCCTTTAAGGGCGATGAGACAATCCTTTTGGTCGAGGATGACATGGGTGTTCGGAGTATGCTCAAGGAGGTGCTTGATCGCGGCGGGTATCGTACGCTTGAAGCCAAAGACGGCCGGCATGCTCTGGAGCTGAGTCGAACCTTTGATGGAGATATCGATTTGCTCGTTACCGATGTTGTGATGCCCCATATGGGTGGTACCGAAGTCGCCCAGGAAATTCTTCTGCAGAGACCGGATATTGAGATACTGATTATGTCCGGGTACCTGCACAACGCGTCGATTCCGGAGAGTGTCGCCAGTCGTGAGTATGTCTTTATTCCCAAACCATTCTCGCCGCAGGAGTTCTCGGAGGCCGTGCGAAAAATCCTCGATAGGCGAGCAAGTCGAATAAAGCGGCTTTCAAGTGTGGTGCAAAGTCTCGCAGGCCTTGCGAGACGCCGAAGCGGCTGATTCCTCCCTCAGCCGCTCCTTCTCGCTCAGGCTGTTTTATAGAACACATCGGGTGTTTGGCGTCATAACGGCCAAGAGGTACGGAATACCGTACGTTGTTTGAATCTGTTTGAATCACCTCTTTTCATTACGGGCTGCGAGCTGACGTATGTCTGCACGGGCCAGTGCTGAGAAGGCGGGTGCTTCGCGAAGTGCAAATCGGGAGGATAGGGTGTCTAGACAAAATGCGTTAGTTGAGTTGCTTAGAAATGGGGACATTGCAGGCTTTAATAAGGTAAAGCCGACTATTCTCGATTTGCGCTGGGTGGACCTGGCCGGCCTG
>JAUIMJ010000158.1 GCA_030433295.1 bacterium
ATCGCTCGGAATGCGTGCGGGGAAGCCGAAACATTGAGAAAATTCGCCACAGAACATCTGCTTTCATCTGAAATCGACCGGGACACAGGCCCGGAAGACCTGTGCGCCGTGATTAGGCGATTGTCGACTTGCCGAAGAGCCAGCCAAGAGGCTACTAATGGTGCAGTAGAGGCTGCGGAATTGATAGTCAACTTTCTTCACGAGGTAGAACCCCATGGCTGACCGGGACATTGAGAAAAACCCTGAAGTGGGGGTTCTGGGTTTCGCGCTGTTAATCCTGTCCGTTTTGTTTGGAGGATTTGCCTGGTACTTCGAAAGCCTGGTCCTCGTAGTTTTTGCCATGCTGATGGTGTTCGCTGCTGTTGCGGTCGTTTTCTTTTCTCGAAGCCGTGTTCGCAGAGATTCAGGTGCGCAGGAGGCTTCTCAGCGTTCTCCGGCGCAGGGAAGTTTCGTGGAGTTGGGAGTGAATCCCGAGACGCAGAAAACCAGCGGTTTATCTGTACGAGCGAGTGGGCAGGAAACCAGGCAGCAGGCGGGTTTGACTGCCGGACTCATGGGGGGAGGGCTCTCGACCCCTGAGTCTTCTCCTCAGGCGGGACCTGTAACTGAGGGAGGCTCCCTCACTGCCCGGGAGCGTCGGCGTGCTGCCTTCGTACAGGATCCGGAATTCGCGATTCATGAGACAGAGCAGCGACTGGGTTCGGTGCTTCAGAGAGCACGGGTAAAATTGGAGCGCATCAATCCGATTTTCTCGAAGCGACTTCACAAGAATACGAGTACCGACGTTGACTCAATGTTGCGGATAAATCAGATCGTTACTGCTCTTGAGGAGCGATTGATTGCCGTACAGGAGCTTAGAAAGTCAGTGCTTCATCTGGAAGAGGGGCAGTCACTTGATTTGAGCGATGCCGTTGATGTGCTCTACGGAGACCTGCAGTTGCCTCAGGATTCTTTGCATTCCGTCTCCACGGATGGGCAGATAGAAGGAGTTGCCCTTGATGGCATTGAGGAAGAGCTGGGGACGCTCTTTTCCCGACTCTCGCGGAAACGAACTTTTTTCAAGGCACTCAGGCTCGATGATGAATTCTAAACGCTCTTGCCTGCACCTACTGCTCTGCTTGCTATGAAGAACTCTCTTGATGCTGCGCTGCGTATCGCATTTTTCCTTCTCGCGTTTGCCTGCCTGTTGAGCCTGCGTCTCAATAGTGTCGTCGAGCCCTCCGATGACTCCTATATTACCCTGAGAACGGTTCAGAATCTGCTCCATGGTAAAGGATTTGTCTATAATGTGGGGGAAAGAGTTCTGGGAACAACGACACCGCTTTATACGCTGCTAGTTGACGGTATTTCAAAGGGCAGCGGTGTTGAGCCGGTATCTGTCGCCCGCGGCTTTGGCCTCTTTTGCGATCTGCTCAATCTACTGCTGTTTTTTATTCTCGCCAGTGCCTTCCTAAGGAAGCCTTTGTTTCTATCGGGTATCGCGTCCCTGATGTACGCCCTTTGCTGGAATACCACCGTTTCCAGTGTTTTGCTCATGGAGACACCGTTTTTTGTATGTCTTCTCTTGCTGACCTGTGTGTGCAGTTTGCGAGATACGCTCTTTAGCAGGGGGGTGGCTTCTGCTTTCGCCGCCTTATCATGTCTCGTGAGACCTGAGGGTGCGATTCTTCTGTTTTCTGTACTCGTGTATCGCAGTTTTCTCGTTGAGCGACGCAGGTTTAAAATACCGTATCCGGAACTACTAATCGCTTCGATTGTCCTTCTTCCCTGGATAGTGTTTTCGCTCTCGTACTTTGGGTCGCCGGTTCCGCATTCCGTTGTTGCCAAGCGAATTGCCTACCTGCGACCCTTCTTTGGAACGGGCATGTCCTTTTCTGCCCACTTTTCTCGAATAGTGTCTGCACACTACATGGCATGGTATGTGACCGTCTTCTTTTTAGGAGCCGGGCTGTATCTGGTCTGGTCTGGAGGAAAGGCCTTGATTCGAGGCAATAGTCCATTGCAGATACCGCTGCTGTTTCTATTGACGTTTCTCCTATCCTACACAGTTGCAAATCCCTCGATTTTTGAGTGGTATCTCTCGCCGCTCGAGCCCATCTATGTCTTGCTAATGTTTGCCGGACTGCAGGCTCTCTGGAATCGGCGACTTCTGCGCCTGCCCCTTACGCTGTATTTTTTTATTGTGTCGGTAAATTTGTTTGCGCAGTACCCTTCGGCTCTCCACCTGGAGAGTTCCTCCTCTTCGTCTCCCTGGATCCATCTTGCGCGAGGGAAGCAGGAAGATTTTGGTGTTATTCGGCCATTTAGAGCATTTGAGGAGCGCGAATACATTTACATAAGAATTGCATCAATGCTGCAAAATACGGGGTCCGACGCATCGGTTCTTGCCCCGGAGTTTGGGGCATTCGGCTATTTCTCTTCGGCTAGAATAATCAGTGCAATCGGCCACGTTAACCCGGAGGTTCTTAGCTTTCTACCCGCGCCGAAGTCTAAGACCGCACTGGATAGCGCGATTCCGGTTGCCATGGTTGTAGCGACCAGGCCGGATTACATTTTCTCCCTTGAAATCTTTATCCGACATACCCTGCTTAAGGATCCCTGGTTCAGACGTCATTATGAAGTGGTGAAAATCTTTCCGAGCTCTATGTTCTATTCAAAAGGCGTGTATCTCTTTCGTCGTCTTGAAAAGGAACGGGTTACTCCGACAGCGGTAGCCTCAATTGTTATCGGCGATGCGTTGAAGGGAAGCTGAGAGGCCGACGCCTTTACGCCCGATATGACTCAATCACCAAACAGAGGAACGACATTGGCACCGGGCGGGCTGGTTCCGGGTTTTTTGGGAATGAGAATTCTCGTCCACAGCTCTATTGCCCGCTTTGCCTCTTTCTCGACGCGGGCGGTGTCGACCCGATGGTTTTTTAGTGAGGTCATTCGCCCAAGAATAAAATCCGTCGCCGGATGGGATACTCCCTCAGCAGGCAGGCGATACAGCATAGTTCTCCGAATCCATGCCAGAGAAAAATCAGACCTGATGTGTGCCATTTGAGCCATGCGTTTTGCGTGTCTTCGCAAATCCGTGTGAGCACGGGGGCTAAAGACGTAGTCACTTTGCGGGTTGAGTTCTCGTTGTTGTCGCAGAATTTCAAGTGCGGGTGGCGTCAGGTGAAGGGTGCGCCTTCCCGCTTTTTTCTCAACACTCCACTGTTCCAGTCGGATATCAGCCCAACGGAATTCACGGAGTTCGCTCGGGTTTTGTCCATACAGGAGCAGAAAGCAAAATGCGTTGCTCTGCTCGTCCCTGAATCCTGATGCCGTGCGCCATAGTTCTGAAAGCTCGAAGAGCTCCAGTATCTCAGGCTGCGCAGGGGCGAGCTCGCGCTCTTTCGTTTGCTGTACTGGATTACTCACGAGAAGGCCCTGCTCCATTCCAAAGCGGAATACCCGGTTTAACAATGAGCGAACCCGATTAGCGAGCACCTCAGCTCCCCGTTGGGTAGCGATGAGGGAGAGGGTTTGCTGTATGTCCTCGGTACGAATGCATCGAATATCCCGATCCCCCCATATCACCACAAGCTCGCGTTCTATGATCCGACGGTATTCTTTACGTGTATTCTCCGAGCAGTGATTTGCCGCGTGCAGAAGGAGAAAGCTCTCACAGAGGTCTCTGAAGCGGTAGGAGAGGCGAAAGTGACGCTGAAGAGAAGCCGGGTCCCGTCCTTCAGCACTTTCTCTGGCCATCATGGAAGCCTTCTCTCTGGCCTCGGCCACAGCCATCTGAGGGTAGCCACCAAGGGTCATTCTCTTTCGCCTGCCATTAC
Source organism: bacterium (assembly GCA_030433295.1). Classification (GTDB taxonomy): domain Bacteria; phylum Bdellovibrionota_C; class UBA2361; order SZUA-149; family SZUA-149; genus JAUIMJ01. The sequence goes on from JAUIMJ010000158.1 coordinate 3,819, forward strand.
AGGAGTACATATAGAAAAAGGATCGTCTTCGCCCCGATCCGATGCGTATGCCGAAGCTTCCATTCTCAGAAAACTCGGAGTCGTAATACTCGACCTGCCGTCCGCAGGGGACGAGCTGTTCGATAAAGGCATCGCTTAAAACAACTCTTGGCATCCAGAACTCCCAAAAAACAGTGAGCGAAAATATGTGAAGTATTCTGTGAAACGATATGTGTTCGTGAAATGGGCGCTTGTAATAAAAGCAAGCATTACAGACTGATATAGCAACATTGTGCAGTCGGCACCAGCATGAATTGCCTAGGTTTAAAAAGATAAAACAGTGAACAGACCCGAAACTGCATGGCTTTCGTTATTACCTACAAAACCACCCGAGAAACAAAGAAGGCTTATATTGCGATTACACGTTGTGGGATTACTTTCTGGAGAGACATGCGATGCGAATAGAACAGCCTCAGATACCTGCATCATCTGTGGTGCGAGTTGAGAGTGAAGCGAATCCTGGAAACGGTGCCGAAAACTCCTTTGCTGAAGTTTTTGATGCATTTAGTCGAGATTGGGCGGAGGGACAACAGCAGCGGGTCGAACTTCTGCAAAGCGTCCCGAAACAGTTCCAGAGCTACCTTGGTGTTCAGGCCAGCTTTCAGGCGCTCGGGCTGAAGAGTCAGCTGATTGCGAAGGTTGGCGAGTCGGCGAGCAACACGGTTCGCCGGCTGCAACAGCTTGGGGGCGCCTGATGTCTGCCTGTCGCGCGGCAATTCGGCAAAGAGCAGTGTCGCTGCTGCTTTCGGGTGAGGGTGAGAAAGAGCGTTTGCTCAGGCATGCCTTCTCTGAGCTTGATGCGCTGGAGAGGCAGATGGGTAGAGAGCGAAAGGTGATTCGACGGCAACTCTCATTGGGGAGGCAGCTCTGCGGCAGCGAATGGTCCGGGTTTAGGCGGTATCGTAGTGCGTCGGGGCTGATACACAGACTCAACAGACTCCAGCGATTCCAGCAAGAGGTGGATTCCTGTCTTACCCAGGATTCGGCATTGGAAGGCGACATGGCGCTGTTGAAAGCCGACAGGGAGCTCATTGTTCTTGAGATGAGCAGTAGTGCCAAACGCAAGGAATTCCTGCAGGAGGAGCAAAAAAATCTTAGTTTACGCCGGGCCCGCGAGGCTCTGTGCCTGGAGGAACTCGAGCTGCAGGAGGGTGCTGGTGTCAGATACGCCGAGCTTCAGCGAGCCGAAGGTCGTGGGGGGCTGTATGGATAGCGCAAGTCTGTCAGCGGGGTTCAGTGCGTCGCCGTTCCTGCTGGTAATCGGCATGATGTTTCTTTCGCTTGCTCCTCTGGCTCTTCTTGGTTGTACCTGCTTTCTTAAACTGAGCGTGGTGTTTTCCATTCTGCGGAGTGCTCTTGGGGCAGGCCAATTGCCGTCTGCAGCGCTAACGACCTTTTTGTCGCTCTGTCTGACAATCTTTATCATGTCCCCCGTCGCTGAGGAGACACTTCGTCTGCTCGAAAAAGAATCGGTGCCGGCGTCCGCAAGCGGCGTTTTCAAATGGCGGGAGTTATCAGACGCTGGCCATCGTGTTTCCCGACCCTTGAATAACTTTCTTCTGCGGCACAGCGATCTGCGGGAGCGGGTGTTTTTTGTGCAAATGTCTGCGCCTATGGCAGCTTCTGAGAGCGCTTCCTCGGGCCGAATGGAGGCGCTGCGCGCTTCCTATCGGGAAATCAGGCTACGGCTTAAATCGTCCTGCTCGGGCGATGTGTCCGACGCATGTGCCCTGCCAGGTGAATCATTGAAGACCTTGATACCCGCCTTTGCGCTCAGTGAGCTGAAAGAAGCGTTCGCAATCGGCTTTACCCTTTTTCTTCCGTTTCTGGTGATCGATCTGGTGGTTGCAAATATGCTGGTAGGCCTTGGGATGATGATGGTGAGTCCAACAACGGTCTCCCTCCCGTTCAAGTTACTGCTGTTCTTTCTGTGTGATGGTTGGTACCTGCTCTGCCAGAGCCTGATCCAGGGGTACATGTGATGAATTCTTTGGGTGCCCTCAGCAGCAGTCTGGAGCAGGCCTTTATTCTTGTGGTTCTCGCTTCCGCGATTCCACTCGGAGCCAGTATGTTCATCGGGACCTTTTCCAGTATCCTTCAGGCAGCAACCTCTATACAGGAACAGACTCTGTCATTTGTTCCCAAGCTATTTGTTGTCGCCGGCGTTCTTTACCTCTTTGGTCCCTGGATCGGACAGCAGATAGTGCATTTTTCAAGTGAGCTACTGCGGGGTCTTGCTCTGTTGGGGTAGTGTGATGTCCGTCTCTTTGCTGTTGCAGAATCTTGCAGTCCCTTTGGTTTTCTTTAGCACGTACGTCCTGGCGTTCAGAACACTTTCTTCGTCTTTGGGCCTTGCTGCCCGCACGATGCTGTCCTTCGTGCTTGCGACCCCCCTGCTTGGATTGCAGACGGACGTTCTTACGGTGAGCGAACTCTTTTCTCGAATGGCAAAACTGGGCCTGGTGGCAATCGTAGCAGTTGCACCGAGCGTGCTGATGGTTGAAACGTTTAGACTACTCGGTCGACTTTGCGACACTTCGCGTGGAGCCCAGTATGCTGAGCAGATCACCCCGGAGCTGGGAGAGAGGGTCTCTCTTCTGGAGTCTTTCGGGAAGTATCTGGCGTTATACCTGTTTTTGGAGGCGGGTGTGCATCACCTTGCGTTCCTTTTCGCCTATCAGGGGTTCTTTTTCCTTGGCTCGGGGCAGTTTCCCGTTTTCGCCGTGCTCAGAATGTCGGCCGAAGCTCTGGAGCGAGGTCTTTTGCTCGCGGCCCCGGTCCTGATAATCGGATTTCTGAATGACCTTTCAGTGATGTATCTGAGCAGGGGACTGCAGAAGGTGAACGTCTTTTTTGAAGGACTTCCTCTGCGGCTTTTGAGCGGCCTCGCCGTGTTCTGGTTCATCCTCATGTATCGGCTTGATACGGGCGAGATGGAGCTGTTTCACCTGGAGTTTCTTCAGCTCCTTGATTCTCAGGGATGAGCGCCCATGTCGTCGAATTCAAAGCAGCTGCCCGCCAGTAAGAAGAAGCTCCGTAAGGCCCGGGAGGACGGAGATGTCGCTAAAAGCAGGGACTTGAGCTCTCTTTGCGTGCTAACTATCGGTATTTACAGCATTTATGCGCTATCGGCGAGGCTTGACGGCCTGGGTCTATTTCTGACCAAAAAGCTCAGCCAAACCCATGACTTTCATACTAATAATGTGCTAGTATCTTTAGCCGAGGCACTTGGCATAATAGGATCAGTAGTCCTTCCTGTTTTGCTCTTAGTGTTCCTCGGGGTGCTTGTTATTGAGGCACTGCAGGTTGGCCTGTATTTTCGCCTGTCCCAATGTCTTCCAAAGCTTTCACGGCTGGGAGTGATATCGGGATGCAAGCGGATTCTCGGCGTAGATCACCCCGGGAGTTTGCCGCTGAAGGTGCCGCTGGAATTTCTCAAGATACTGGCTTATTTTTGTATTCTTGGAGCTGCTCTTGTCGTTGTTTTTGTCCGTCATGGCAGGGAACTCCTTGCGGGGACCTACGCTTCGACCGGGGATATAATCAGAGTTTTGCTCGAAGTGAGTTTTTCGACGACTCTCGTGTTCCTCCTCGTGTATGCGGGACTCGCTGCTGCTGATTACGTCTATATTCGATGGCGGCGTACTATGCGGCTGAGGATGGACTCTCAGGAGTTTAAGAAAGAGCTCAGGGAGTCCGAAGGGGATGCTCAGACGAGAGGGATGCGAAAGCAGGTCTATCGTGAACTTCTGCACCACCAGATTGTTCAGAGCGTTCGAAGAGCACGTGTTCTCGTCGTAGGCGAGGGAAGCGCTCGCTCTGACGAGAGCTGAATGAGGCCGCGTCTCATTTTTATGAGGAGCCTCCGGAGCACCCCAGGCGCAGATTACGCCTCCGGGTATATGGGAACAAACCGCTCAAGCTTCGTGGGAGTTTGTCCGAGAGAGAGTGGTAAACAATGGCACCTGAGGGTGCAGATAGTCGTAATTCAGGTATTCGATGCCCTCGGTTGACGCCTGGAAGTAGACGGTAAGGAGCCGTAGTAGTGTCAGGAGCAGAATACACAGAGAGTGAGATTGATGTCTTCTTGCTCAAGGGTCTTGCTCAGGGTCTGATTCAGTCTCGTGATCTCAGTTCACTTCTTAGCTTCGCTGCGCAGGAAATCGGGTATTCCTGTGACGCAAGCCGTGCTTTCGCCCTCGCTGCTCCCGAGTTGCAGCAGGAGTTTTCTCAACCTCCGATTGAATGGTCCAGAGAAGATATCCCCCATCAGCAGGAGGAATCGCTACTTGCGCTCCTCGACAATGCCTACCAGACAGCGTGCCACCGAGTCGAGTCGCTGGTAATAGAAGTAGCTGATTCGCAGCGCCAGCCCGCTGCGGCTTCACCCGGTGGGACGGAACTCCTGTCAGAACTCGTATCCGAGCTTGGCTTTTCAAGGATCATCGTTCACGTCGCTCGTGAAAACGGCGTGCCTCATGCGCTACTCGTTCTCGCATACAGCGCAGAAGAAGATGATGCGGCGCTTGAAAAAGCCCTCTTTACCTTGGACTTTCTCAGTCCATTTTTTGGCTCGGCCGTGAGAGCCTCGCTCAGGCCCGAGCCTGCGCATCAGGAGCACGCCTTTAGCGCGCGTAGGGAGGATGCATCTCCCGAGGCGGAGTCCGCCGCAGCAGGTGCAGATTTGCTCTGGGTGCGTTTCTCATCGGACGGCGGTTTACAGGACGTCAGCCCCGCGATGAAGGGCGTTGCGGGATATTTCGAGCCGGGTCTGCGTAATGCCGACTTCTCTACATTTTTGGCGCGTAGCGTGGCATCGTCGGATTTAGCGGGAGTTGAACGAGTATATTCTCACGTCTTTCAGGGTGAGAAGGGCGCCTCGTTGGAATATCGCATGCGCGTTGCTGACGGTGGTTTAGTCGATGTTGTTGATCGACTGTATCGCAGACCCGATGGGATAATAGAAAGCGTAAGACTGCCCCGGGCAACCGAGGTCGTTTCTCCGGGTGAAAAGGAAAGTCCGGCCGATGCCGATGAGCGGTATAAGCGCCTTGTCGAACACTCGGACGCCATACTGTTTCACGTAGACGCAGAGCATGTGATCAACTTTATCAGCAGACGAGCGCTTGATTTTTTTGGGGTGCCTCCGGAGGACTTTCTTGCTGGTGAGCCTGTCCGTTGGTTTGACCTCGTGCATCTTTCAGATCGCGATCGCGTTATTGAATACGTGGAAAATATCGCCGATGCGAACACCAGCTTCGACGAAGAATTCCGAGTGGTAAACCACATTAGTGGCCGGGTTCGCTGGGTCCTAACCAAGTTTGTCCCCGTGCATGATGCTTCGGGAGCAACCCTCGGTTGGGATGGCTTTGGAATCGATATAACAGCGAGAAAGGAAGCACAGCGCGCCCTGGAGGCTCAAAGCAAAAAAGTTCGTGCCTTATACACTGTGTCGTCTGCGATACGAGGGTATCTCGACCCTGCAAATATTGCATCGAGGGGTCTGGCTGCGCTCTGTGACGCGACTGGTGCGGATGCCGCCTTGTGCTATCTGTATCCTAAGAAGGAATCAGATACGCTTTCACTGGTCGCCCATCATGGTTTTGCCGACAACTTTGCCGAGCGGGTAGAAGCTGCTTCAACCCTGCCGAGCCTGTCTACCTATGTCGCCGAACATGGTCAATCGGTGGTAGTTCCGGATATCCGCAGCGATCCTCGGGCAAGTCGTCTTCTTGCGGAACACGAGGGTCTGCGGTCTGCCGTGCTGGTTCCCATTAGTGTTGAAGAGGAAACCCTGGGTACTAT
>JAUIMJ010000159.1 GCA_030433295.1 bacterium
AGGCAGGCATTGGGATCTGCCAGAGTGGGAGATGATTTCAGGGCGTCCGGAGAGCGTCCGGTTTACGGAACGACGCTGTATCTGGCGTCTTGCACTCTCGATTTGCGCATGGGCAAGTTTATCGCCCATGTTTTTCAGGATATCCGCGATCGGGCATATGTTGTCGCGCTGACGATGGGTGACGTAAGCAACGCGGAGCCGATCCACTGCCGAATACATTCATCGTGCGTCACCAGCGAGACCCTTCGTGCGGTTGATTGCGACTGTGTTCAACAGCTCGAGGGTGCGCTTCACCGGATAGCCGAGCGTACGCGTGGCATATTGTTTTATTTTATGCAGGAAGGACGTGGTGTCGGTTACATCGCGAAGTCACGCGACCGTATGTTGGTGCAGTCCTCAGGCGATAGTATTTCCACATTCCAGGCGTATCACGGCATGGGATTGGATAAAGACTATCGAGACTACAGCAGTATTTCGGCGGTCTGCAAAATGATGGGTGTTACGGCTGATTTCGTCCTGATGACCAACAATCCGGATAAAGTGCGAGCGCTGACGGATCAGGGCCTGGCCGTGCAGAATACGGAGACCATAGAGTACGAACCGAGTCCTTATAACCTGGCCTATCTGGCTTCGAAAGCGGCTGCGGGGCATACACTGTCAAAAGCTCGGGCGGAAGTTACTGTGAGTGCCCAGCCTCCCACCACTCCGAAGCCGTTCGCTCCATACGTTTTGGACGAAGCGCGCAGATTTATTCACGTTTCAAGTTATTATTTGCCCATTAAGCCAATCGACGATTGGATACTGCTTGAAGCCGAACGACGACAATCGGTCTTTGGAGAGCAGCAGCTTTCCCAGATTGTGGAATCGCACTCACCCTATGTTCGTGACGTTCGGGAACTGGATGGCAAACGCTGGTTTGTGCAGATAGATAAGGAAAAGCTGCGAACACTTCATAAGGACAAGCCGGAGTCGACATTGACGCGTCTCCTTCATTCTCCATACTGGTTCTTTGTGCATGTGTACTATGATTTGGTGAGTTGGGAGGAGTTTGTGATTCTCGAGTACGGAGAACCGGGTGAAAAGAACAAAACTCCCCTCGTGCGCCTCCAGAGTGAATCCTTATTTAACCGCTTTCCTTTGGAGAACGTGAGTAATCGAGACAAATACAAAAGCACGCTTTCAAAGATACTCGAGCATGGGTACGGCTTCATCGTGTTACTGAGTAACGACGGTCGTGGGGCGGGTTTTGGTGCGCATGCCTGCGATCGTATGTTGAGAGAAGCCGGTGTCACGGAGAATAGTATTGAATCATACGAGGTCCTGGGGGTGGAATACGAGTCGCGTGACTATCAGTCCGGTGTAACCTTACTCAAACGCCATCTTTCCTCCCCGCGTGTGAGGATGGTGATGAATTCCCCGGATAGTATTGTGAGGAAGACTGAATACGCTCTGGGTCTGCACCGAGAGGGGCTTTCTGTTGAAGAGTGGATTTTCCTGGATGGGTCATTATGAGTGAGCTGCCGTCTTCAGATCCCCTCGGTCATCAACTGCTTGATGAACGACTTGCAATGATCCCCGAGTTCCTCTTGGATGAAAGTGCTTTTGACTGGAGCGACTTTAGTCTGCGAGAAGACCGGGTCGATTCATTCCTGATCTGCGGACTTGGAAGCTCATCGGGACACGCGCGTTACCTAAGCTATCTCCTGCAGCATTTCACCGCATTCTCCTCCCGCTTCCTACCGGTTTCGGAAGTAGCGGCACTGACAGAAGTGCCCGAGGGGACCGTGTTAGTGGTAATCAGCCAGGGGCTTTCCCCTAATGCCTGGCTTGCTCTAGAGAAGAGGGATCTCTTTCAGGATACCGTTATCCTGACCTCTGTTTCTGAAGATCATATGAAGGGGTATAAAACGCCTGCCTTTTGTGAGCGCTTTTCGAAGTTGCGTTCTGAAGGGGTTCATGTGCTTCGTTATCCACTGGAAGCTGAGTACGACGTCCTTATCCGGATTGTTGGTCCGTTTCTTGGGTATTGTGCCTGTCTGCTGCTCGTGAAGCGACTGGCTCCGGAAGCGGAGATCGAATTTCAGAGACGACGGCTGCGCGACCTGGCAATTGATAGCAGAACGAAGGCGTTGCGCCTGTGTGCCGATGCGTATGACGAGCTTAAGCAAGGCCTGCAGATTGTAACTTCGTTTCCCCTCAGCGAGATAGGAGCAAATCTTAGCTATAAGGTATTGGAGGGTTTGTATTGCCCTGCGCCGACACTGTGGAACTATTTCGATGTTGCGCACGGACTACTTCAGAAGAACGCATTTTCAGCATGCCCGGTTTGGATTCTTGAATCCGCCGATGATTCTGCCGACTTACTCGATGCCGTCGTGCAGTCCTTTGAACGCGTTGGATGTCTGCCGAGACGCATTGTCTCCTCGCTGCCTCGGCATCTGAGTATCCTTGATTTTGAGATGCAGTTTAATCACGTCGTGATTGAGCTGATTAAAGCCGAGGGGATAGATCAAAGGAATTGGCCGGGTAAGGGTGAGGATGATTTATTGTACGACCTTGGGCAAGCAACGGACGTATGAAACGCTTCTTACAAATATGCGCAGTGATGTTCTTCGGGGCGCTCGGGGCGGTGATGCTCGTATACTGGACCGGTACTCCGGGACTCCCGTTTTCAACTGCCGTGTATGAGTCGGCGATGCTGAACATCGCTTCGCGTACCTTTCCGGAAGTCGATACACCCTTTGGCCGGGTTAAAATACAATCTGAGGAACGACCACAGGGCCTTAGTGTTTCAATCTATTGCCCCCGCTGTGTGCTTAAGGATGCATCGCTCTCTCGGGAGGCGCTGGTACTCAGGAATGTGCAGATTCGTGGTAGGTATCGAAGCCCGGAGTTTACGGGACGTGTCACCGTGGCTGATATTTCAGCTAAGGTGCGCATTGAATGGCTGGGGCTCTCTGCGCGAGGCTCGTTTGAACTTGATCAGACCGAGATAGCAAAGGTCTATGCTCTGCTATCCGGGATTGTGCCGGAGGCCAGAACGGCGAAGATCAGGGGTCTGGTTTCGGGGAAGGGGTCCTTTCGATGGCCGGATCTGCATTTCGCCTTTGATCCCACGGTGGAGGGCTTTTCGGTGAACGGTCTGATAGATGAGGACTGGTACAAGGAGGGAGGTTTTTCCTATCTTGTGCGTCGGGCTGACTCTACTTCTACCAGCAGGCAGAGTGGTGAGGGGAGCGATGGCTGGCTGTCATTCAAGAGTATGGGGGACTTCCTTCCCGCAGCGGTGGTCGCCTCTGAAGATGGAATTTTTTATTCTCATCCCGGCTATGATCTTACAAGCATCGCCGAGGCGAGTGAAGCAAATGCCAAAGGCGGACGCTTGAAGCGCGGAGGGAGTACTATTACCCAGCAGCTAGCGAAAAATCTTTTTTTGTCACCGGAGCGCACGTTTGCGAGAAAACTTCGCGAGCTTCTGTATGCAGTTGAACTCGACCGCGAGCTGTCAAAGCAACGTATTCTTGAGCTGTACCTCAATATCGTGGAGTGGGGGCCGGATATTTTTGGCGCAGAGCAGGCAGCAAAAGTATATTTTGATCGTGCACCGAACAGGCTACGCCTTGAACAGGCCGCGTGGTTAGCCAGTATTCTGAGAAACCCTGGTACGAGTTATCGAGAGCAGTTTAAGAAGAATCAGCCAAAGTCATGGCGCGTTCGCCTGATTCTCGACCGCATGAAGAAACTTTCCGATGAGGAACGAAGCCGTGCGAAGGATAGTCCAATCGTATTTCATGGGAGTGAGAATCTCGAGTGAGTGTGATGGAGTCTCCTGAAGTGGTGCATTTAGTTACCGATGGCAGTGCTGATGCCGAGTCTCAGTCTGCTGGCGCGGCTTTTATCGTACAAAATTCTGATCGCCGGATTCGTATCAAGGGAAACGCCTTTCTCGGTCCGGCTAGCTCTGTAGAGGCGGAGATGATCGCCGGAGTACTCGGGGTCGTGATGGTTCGTCGGATTTGTGAACTTGGGTATGTATCTCAGCCGTTTCGGCTTGTCTGGCTATTGGATCATCAGCCGACGATAGATGCTTTACATAATCAGCTGTCGACCTGGAAGGCGCGAGATTGGCAGGGCCTGAAACGCACAGGACCAAGGCATCTCGCGCTCTGGCGCTTACTCGATGAGGCACTTAGCGACATCTCGTGCACGGCAAGGCATGTTGGCACTGAGGGTGATATCTCCGCCCACACTGCCTGCGACAGAGCCTCGCGCTGGGCGCGAAAAAGTGCAAAGCGCTTACTGGCTCAGGAAACCGGAGCACCTGTTGGTCGCATGGGAGAGCATCAGACCGAGAATGCCTGGCGCTTTCTGGATGCCAGGGAACTCATGCAATTAGCACGGGACTTTCCCGAGAACACCGTAGCGCGTGACATCGCTCGTTCAATTACTAAACAAATTTCTGTGGAAAGGCGCCTTGTCCCATAAGTGTACAATTACCCCCATGTACGCTGCTTCATACTGCCTGTGACGTACCCTCGATCGGGCTGAAGCAGCCTCCCGCTCAACAATAGCACTATCTTATCCTGCCTTTCTCTAGTTTTCTTCGTCTCGGAATGACGTAGGTCCGCGGTGATAGGCATTCTTATGAAGAATGCACTAAGGTAAGGCGTTTAGTATGATTTTTGCGCTGGCTGTCACCTTAGCATCCTATTGGTCCTCGGCACCCGATGTGCCCCCATTGAAACCTTTAATCAATCCTATTAGTATTATCAATTTCACTTATTGCTGCAGATGGGGCAAATTAACCAGCATTATTATCTGCAAATACATTTTCCCCTGAACAGGAGAAATTCGTGTTTTGGGAATAATCTGATCAAACGAGAGGAGTCGTCTGGTATGAGCGAAGTGAGCGTTGCGGTAGATACGCTTTGGGTACTGGTTTGTGCGTTCTTAGTGTTTTTTATGAACACCGGATTTGGCTGCCTCGAAGCCGGGTTTTGCCGCTCCAAGAACGCGGTGAACATCCTCGCCAAAAATTTCGTTGTCTTCGGCATAGCTTCTCTGGGGTTCTGGTCCCTGGGTTTCGCACTGATGTTCGGTGATGGTTCCAGCTTGTTTGGAAGCTCCGGCTGGTTTGTTATGGGGCTCGACAATAGTCCGATGATGGGTGACAAGTATGCCGGGGTGTTCTCCTCCCTTAATTGGGCAGGCATTCCTTTGTTCGCAAAGTTTTTCTTTCAGCTCGCGTTTGCTGCAACCGCAGCTACCATCGTGAGCGGGTGTGTCGCCGAACGAATTCACTATACGTCGTTTCTTATATTTTCTTTCGTTATTGCTGCCATTTTTTACCCTGTCAGTGGCCACTGGATTTGGGGTGGAGGCTGGCTTGCGAATCTGGGGATGTGGGATTTTGCCGGTTCTACCGTGGTGCATAGCGTTGGTGGTTGGGCCGGACTCGCAGGCATTATCATGCTTGGGCCCAGAATAGGAAAGTATCGCAAAGATGGCCGTGTCAGTCCTATCCCCGGGCATAGTATGCCTCTGGCGTTTATTGGGGGGATGGTTCTCTGGCTCGGCTGGTTCGGATTCAATCCCGGTAGTACCATGGGAGTGGTTGGGGACAGTGGCGCGGCAGCCAGTCATATTGTTGTGACTACTAACCTCGCGTGTGCCGCTGGTTTACTTCTCGCGACACTTACTTCGTATCTCCTTTCCGGAAAGCCGGATTTTAGTATGACGGTGAACGGCGCGCTTGCCGGTCTCGTCGCCATTACCGCCCCCTGTGCCTTTGTCACTCCGGTCGCTTCGGTGCTTATCGGTGCTATTGGTGGCGTATTGGTGGTGTTCGCGGTGCTTGGTTTTGACCGACTGAGGCTTGACGACCCGGTTGGTGCGCTTTCGGTACACCTTGTCTGTGGTATCTGGGGCACTCTGGCTGTCGGCTTGTTTGCGACTGTTGATGCCCCGGGTGGTATTGATGCGAATGGTCTGTTCTACGGCGGCGGATTCTCACTGCTGAGCGCTCAGGCGATCGGTGTTGCGGCGGTTGGAGCCTTTAGTTTCTTTTCGTCCCTGGCCCTCTGGTTCGCGCTTGATAAGACGCTGGGCATCCGCGTTGATCCTATTGTAGAGACCGAGGGACTCGATATCCACGAAATGGGAACCGAGTCGTATCCGAGGGAGAAGAAAGTTGATGTTGTTGAGCTTATAAAGCAAAGCCAACTGGGTCGTCACGCTCCCGACATTATTCCGATTGAGAATGGAAAGAGTGCGGAGATTGGCGCTACGCCTGACCTCATCACCTATACTGTTGGCCTTGAGCAGATTGGTACTTCCGAATTCCTTAGCACCTGGAAGGAGCTTTGCGGAGCCGGAGGAGTCGATTCTGATGACTTCATCTCAATTTACAAGCACTTCACCAGAGTTAAGGATTCGAAGCTTCGTTTCCGAGGGGGGGACCCCGAGGTGGTGCGGGAAAAATTGCAGGCAATTGCGAAACGGGTTAATGCATCAGCGCGCGCATACCTTGTAGATGATTCAGCTGAGCCATTTCGTGCGGTCGTGGAGGGCTAAGGAATGAAACTTTTAATTGCAATTATTCGTCCCGAGAAGCTGAGCGTCGTCCGTGATGCTCTCAGAGAGAATAATATTCCCCTGATGACAGTCACCGATGTTCGTGGCTGCGGAGTGCAGGGCGGACGTGAGGAAGTGTACCGAGGGCAGGAATACTCGGTTGATCTCCTTCCGAAAGTAAAACTCGAAATCGCGCTCAATGATGACTTCGTCGATACCGCGATTGATACCATAGTGCAGTGCTCCCGATCCGGGGAGACCGGTGCGATTGGTGACGGCAAAATTTTCGTTATTTCTATGGAAGATTGTATTCGGATTAGAACGGGCGAACAGGGTTCCGTCGCGATAGGGCCCTAGACCGGGCGCCCTGCGGATATCTGAGTAATCTACTGCGGTTGTTTTTTTGTGTGAAAATTTTTTCTGGCTTGAATACTCCGCCATGCGGAGCGTCCAAGCGATATAATTACCCCGACACATGCCTCCTCTCTTTGTGTTTCGCCCCTCTAGAAGTTTAGAGGGGCTTTTTTTTGCTCGGCTACATTCTCACTCACTTTAGGCACTCACTTTTGGGCCTCATCCCCGACAGCCTCAGCTAGGCACGGTAAATCTGCAGAAGCAGGGTTTTTCGGCGGGGGTCCGTAGCGAGTGTATACCCGGGCCTCATCGCTTCGCGGTGTTGACAGAAATGAGGTCGGAAACCACTATAGGCTACTCTTGAGCTACTCATTGAACCCTTTCCCGCCTTTTGGGGGCAGGGGCGGGCGCTACCGGTTTGCGGGATGTGGGCTCATGGCATGGAAATACTCACTTATTATCTCAGGTGCCCTGGCGCATTGTACTCTGTAGCGTAAGTACTCTGCAGCGTATGTTCTCTTCTGGGAAGGTATCCCGGTTTGCTATGCAGGGCGCACCTATTATTGGAATTGGCATGATCGATCTTAATGACCTTCGCAGCAGACCGGAGGCCTATCAAAAAGCATGTGACGACAAACGGATTACTTTTAATGTTCAGGAGTTTTTGGAACTGGACAATACATGGAAGAGTTTGACGACAAGGACCGAGGAGCTTCGAGCAAAGCAAAAACGTCTCAGTAAGGAGCTCCCTGCATTGAAGGGCGATGAGCAGGCGCAGATGCGCGAAGAGCTTAAATCGCTCAGTGATCAGGTGAAGCAGTCCAATGCCGAACTCTCTGAGGTCGAAAAATCCTGGAAGCGAGATCAGCTGCTCCTCCCGTCAATCCCTCTGAGTTCAGTTCCGATAGGAAAAGATGACACTGAGAATACCTTACTCTCAACCTGGGGGGAGATTCCGGAGTTTTCCTTTCCCATTAAAGACCACCTGGATATTGGAACCGATCTCGATATCATCGATGTCGAACGAGGGGTGAAAATTGCCGGAGCGCGAAACTACTTTCTGAAAGGCGATGGTGCCCGTCTGCAACACGCCGTCCTAAGCTTTGCCATGGATTTCATTCGGGAGCGGCAGTACACTCTTTTGGATCCGCCACACATCGTCAACTACGACGCGATGATGGGAACGGGTTACTTTCCGGGTGGGGAGGAGATGGCCTACCATCTCGATGAGCGAGATGACGATAGTTATCTCATCGGAACCTCTGAAGTTGCCCTCGTTTCTTATCATGCGGGTGAGATTTTCCCGAAGGGGAGCTTGCCAAAACGCTATGCTGGATTCTCACCGTGTTATCGAAGAGAGGCCGGAAGTTACGGTAAGGATACCCGTGGCCTGTATCGAGTCCATCAGTTCTTTAAGGTGGAACAGGTAATCTTCTGTGAAGCTGATGACGCCGTGAGCCGTGGCTTTCACGCTGAACTCCTGGAGAACTCAGAGAAGTTTACGCAACTGCTGGGCCTGCCATACCGGGTCGTAGAGGTCTGCACCGGCGACCTTGGACAGGGGCAATTGTACAAGAATGATATTGAAACGTGGATGCCGTCACGAAGTGCCTACAGTGAGACCCATAGTTGTTCGACGATGCATGATTTCCAGGCTCGGCGCTTGAAGATCCGTTACAAAAACGATGAGGGTGCTTCAACGATTTGTCACACTCTAAACAATACTCTGACTGCCTCGCCTCGAGTGCTTATTCCTCTATTGGAAATGAATCAGAATGAAGACGGTAGTGTGACAATTCCCGAGGTCCTGCGGCCGTACATGGGTGGGCAGGAGAAAATCGTAAAGCCTGTCTAGATCTGAGAAACGCCGCAGTTCTACGTAGGGGCTGTAAAATTCAGCGAAGGGCTCGCTGGTTTTCGGATTCCGAGGTGCGGGGCGATTATCTCCATAATCTCGCATACTGAGCTGAAGCGCTCATTCGGGTCTTTGGCCATGCAGGTTTCAACCATGTTCTGATACCAGCGCGGGATACCGGAACCGAGAACGGCGATTTTTGGTACGGGTTCCTTGAGGTGTTTTGCGGCGGTTACGAAGTAGTTCGCCCCCTTGAAGGGCTTTTCCCCCGTGATAAGTTCAAAAGCGATAACTCCCAGTGCATAGAGGTCGGTGCGCTGGTCAATTGCTCGCGCGCGAATCTGTTCTGGTGCCATGTAGTTTGGCGTTCCAACTGTTTCTCCGGTCGCCGTCAGGTACTCGTCGTTTTCCAGGTCTTTCGCCAGACCAAAATCTGCCAGCTTGATTTGGCCGTCCTTTCCCATGAGGATGTTTCCGGGCTTGAGATCCCGGTGCACAATGCCATGTTCGTGGGCTGCCTGGAGTCCGGATGCGATAGCGTAGAGTATTTTGAGAGATTGCTTTAGGGCGAGAGGTTTTTCCGCTTTCAAGTACTGCTTGAGACTCTGCCCCTCGATGTATTCCAAGACGATGAAAAATTTATTTCCCCGATGTACCCTGAGATCAAAAATTCTCACGACGTTTTCGTGATCTATTTCTTTCATGAAATGGGCTTCATTCCTGAAGCGAGCAAGAAGCTCTCGCTCGAGGATGAAATCCGGATTGAGAAACTTTAAGGCAAGGAGTTCGTCATTGTTAGCACTGTCGCTGGCAAGGAACACGGCACCCGAAGCCCCTGAGCCCAGAAGCTTGAGAATCGAGTAGCG
>JAUIMJ010000160.1 GCA_030433295.1 bacterium
CTCAGACGTAGAGGCCAGAAGAACTCTGGCTCCCACTCGTTTTGCGAGACCGAGCATATTGATCGTTCCGAGAACGTTGGTCTTAATCGTCTTAACAGGGTTGTGCTGGTAATGTACCGGGGATGCGGGACAGGCGAAGTGAAATATTTTATCGACCTCCAGGAGAATCGGCTGGGTCACATCATGACGCAACAACTCAAAGCGGTCGTTCTTCAGGTGCTTAATCACATTTGCGCGACGGCCGGTGAAAAAGTTATCGAGGCAGATAACCTGATCTCCCGCTTCGAGCAATCGATCACATAGATGTGAGCCAATAAAACCTGCACCACCTGTAACCAGCACTCGTGCCATACTGACCTTCTCCCTACAAAATGAACGGCAGCCTCGTCCGAATGACGTGACTACCGTTCAGTCGTTTTTGGTATTCGTAAAATACTTACGAATATTCCTATAATCCAACTGGCTGTCTTCCAACCGAGTAATACGTGAACCCGAGTCGGGCCATTTTCGATGGCTCAAACAGATTTCTTCCGTCAAAAATCACCGGAGCCGTCAGCGCCTCGCGCATACGACCAAAATTCGGACGACGGAACTCATTCCACTCAGTAACAATCAGCAAGGCATCAGCACCGCCGAGGGCCTCGTAGCTACTTTTGGAAAAGGTTATCGGCGTATCAGTTTTTGCAAAAACACCTTTAGCAACTTCCGCGGCTTCCGGATCATACGCAACGATTTCCGCTCCGAGTTTCGCGAGCGCGTTAATGATTGTAATACTGGGCGCTTCTCGCATGTCATCGGTCTTCGGCTTAAAGGCCAAACCCCAAACGGCAAACTTCTTACCCTTTACCCCGGAAGCTCCTCCATAATGCTCCACTACTTTATGAACGAGACGTTCTTTTTGTTTGTTGTTTACGTCATCGACTGAGCGGATGATCTGCATAGGTACTCCCTTTGATTCACCCGTGCGAATCAGAGCACGAACATCTTTGGGGAAACAGGAACCACCATAGCCCACGCCAGGGAAAAGGAAACTTGGTCCGAGCCGGCTGTCACTCCCGACACCCAACCGCACCTGCGCAACATCAGCCCCAACCGCCTCACAAAGGTTGGCGATTTCGTTCATGAAGGTAACCCGGGTAGCCAACAAAGAGTTCGCTGCATACTTGGTTACTTCCGCACTCTTTACCGCCATGACAAAGACGGGGTTGTTCGTGCGAACGAAGGGTGCATAGAGCTCTCGCATGGTCTCCGCAGCTTCAACACTATCAGTACCAACGACGACACGGTCAGGCTTCATGAAATCATCGATGGCAGAGCCCTCCTTGAGGAACTCGGGGTTCGAGACCACATCAAACTCTATTTCGGTGTGTTTACGTATCTCGGCCTGAACGAGATCGGCCGTTCCAACGGGAACCGTGGATTTGTTTACCACTATCTTCGGGCCGTTCATGTGCTTGCCGATTTCCGCAGCGACTGCGAGAACATACTGGAGGTCGGCAGAGCCATCTTCATCCTGAGGAGTACCCACCGCGATGAAGATAACTTCAGAACTGTGGATCAACGCCGGAATATCGGTGGTAAACTCGAGACGACCTGCACTTGAATTATTTTCAATCAAACGGTCCAGCCCGGGCTCGTAAATAGGTACTTCGCCTTTCTTCAGTCCAGCGATCTTCTTCTCATCGACATCACCACATATGACGTCATTACCGCTTTCGGCAAAACACGCGCCTGCAACGAGGCCAACATAACCAGAGCCAATTACACCAACGTTCATTTCTTCTATTTCATCCTTTGTTAAGGTGAACACTCATAAAAATTACACAAAACGTGCCGTCTTAAGTTCGCGAGTAACGCGCACCTGATACGAACACAAATGACGTCTCCCGGCGAAATGCATCGCCGCATACGCTTTGCAAAGCCGGGATAGCGACCGCAACGGCAGCAGAGCTCGAACGCTCTCAACAGATCCCTCACTCCAGCGCCCCGGGGCGTATCTCCCCGACGTTATAAAGGGCCAAATTCCCGATAAAAAAAACGTAGTAGCCCCGAAAAAATAGTAGCCCCGAAAAGAGGTAGCTACAGGCTGGAGGAGTATCCGGTTGAGTGTATAGCACTATAGAACCCAGAATTAAATCCGAATTAGCCCTATGCACAAATAATCCGAAGACATCGTCAAATCCCACTTTTCAGGGGGGTAATAGCCCTCCTGAACACTTGGGTCGACTATCCTATCAGTAGGCATTTCGATCAGAAATACCCTTAAAGACGGTAAGGAAGAGAATTTTCAGATCGAGGAGCAGGGACCAATGTTCAATATAAAAAAGGTCATGTTCTATCCGCTTCTCAATCGAGGTATTACCTCGCCAGCCATTGACCTGCGCCCATCCGGTCATACCCGCCTGCACCTTGTGTCGCAGCATATACTTGGGAATTCTCCTTCGGAATTCCTGAATGAACACCGGGCGCTCAGGGCGAGGACCAACCAGGGACATATGCCCCGCGATGACATTCACTAGCTGTGGCAATTCATCCAGACTGAATCGACGCAGAAATGCCCCCAATGCTGTGGTTCTCGGATCGTTTTTGACCGCGAAACGAGCTCCTCCACGCTCAGCGTCTGTCCTCATGGTTCGAAACTTGTAGATTTTGAAGAGTCTGCCATCGAGACCGAGACGCTCCTGCGAAAAGAACACCGGCCCTGGAGAGCTAAGCTTCACGAGCAACGCGATCAGAATCATCAGGGGAAGAGCACAAAGAAGAAAGAGCGGCCCCAGAACCAGATCAAAGATCCTCTTGGCAACCCGATTGATTCCCGCAAGCGGCGTACTCGCAAGACTCACCACCGGCAAGCCATCAAACTCCTCGATTTGCGACCCGAGCTGGATAAAGCGATGCACATCGGGAACGATGCGCACGTCGACGATGCTATCGCCGATCATCGCTATTACATCCTCAAGGTGACGATGATCGCTGAGCGGTAGTGCAATGATGACCTGATCTATGCGCCCGCATTCAAGAAACGCCGGTAAGTCTTCATAGGTTCCCACCACCGGCAACTCTATCTCTTCCTCTCGAAGCTGTCGGTCCTGATTCCATGCCAGAGCGACATTGGAGCCCGAGTCTCCCCAAAAATCAGAAGCTCCGCCAGCCGCCCTGGGATCGCGCAGACGCGATTTTGCCGATTCAGCGACGCTGGGTCTGGTTACTTCGTTACTGTGTCTTGCGAGACAGCCGGCAAGCTCAATTCCGTATTCCGGATGTCCGAGCATACGATTCGCGACAACTGCGGCAAGGGAGCCATTCCCTACGATAAGCGCATATCGGATATTAAATCCCTTCTTGCGCATGGAACGCAGAAAGCCTCGCACGAGGCTTCGGGAGCCAATCGTAGCCAGGGTGGACAGAACCCAGAAAATAACGAATACCAGACGAGAAAACGGAACACTTTTCTCCCTGAACAAATAGGTCGCGGCAAGCAGGAGTACCACACTGAGGGAATTTGCCCGGATTACCCGCAATATCTCACGGATTCTGCTCGTTCCCCGCATCGGTCGATAAAGTCCGAAACGGCGAAAAACAAAGGCCCAAATGAGCCAGACAAACAACAGCATGCGAAGGTAATCAGTAATCGGCGGTATCCCCTTGTCGACAATGAAGATTCCCGACCGAAAACGCAGCCAGTAGCTCAATACCCAGGCGAGCGAAACCACGACCAGGTCAGATGCAGAAAAAAGCCCTTCGAATACCTGAGAGTGTTTCTTAAGCATTTTTCACAAGTCCCCCATACTCCCCGGACTCAGATGCCGAATGGGCGCCACCTCGGCCCTGACCATATTCGGCGACCTGGGTCCCCGAAAAATCCGCATCAGGCAAATACTCACGCAGAAGTAGTTTGCTGAACTCCTCCTTAAAGTGCTCACCGGAAAAGCTGTTCGCCTTTTCAACACAGGCCTCGATGCTGAACTCGGACTCCCTTTTCTTAAAATCCTCAACGGCCGCCATTATTGATTCTGCGGTAGCCTCAGAAAAGAAGAGACCACTGGGGTTCCGCCCCAGACCATCTACCGTTTCGAGTGCGCCTCCCTTCCCGAGACAAATAACAGGTCCGCCGGCGGCCTGCATCTCAACCGGGGTCATCCCGAAGTCTTCTTCTGCCGCAAATACAAGAGCCCGCGATTCACGATACAGCGCAGCCAGCGCTTCATCACTCAGCCCCTCCAGAAAGTGAATATTGCTTTTGGCCATTCGCTTCAGTCTGAGATCCTCCGGACCACTCCCGACAACGGTGAGGGCTTCACCATTGCGATTGAAGGCCTCGACGATGATGTCAACATTCTTATACGGCACCAGAGCGCTCACGCAGAGAAAGCCACTCGCAGAATCATCAGACGCCCGGCACCTAATCCAATCACTGCGAACCGGGGGATATACCACCTCGGCGGCACGGGCATACACCTGTTTAATGCGCTTCGCGACAAAACCACTTATCCCAATAAAATGGTCAACGCCTTTTGCGCCAGCAGTATCCCATCGACGTAGAATCGGCAGAAACGCCCGCACCAAAGGCTCGATGCGACGCCCTTTAAAATAGGAATCAAACTGATCCCAAATGTAACGCATCGGCGTAAGGCAATACGAGACGTGAACACTGGAATCAGGCACCCGTACATTCTTTGCGAGACAATGGCTGACGCTGATTACGAGGTCATAGGGGGCTTCTGTATGCCGTCGCCTGATCGCTCTCGACAGGCTGGCGGCCGCTATCGGGTATAGAGGCAGAAGGTATCGATAATACTTCGAGACTCCGGGAAGAGCTCCGAGATTCGAGACCTCAACGCGATGCGAGGTGATGCAGTCGCTTATCCTGGATGGATCGTAAAATCCGGTAAATATCTCAGCATCGGGAAACATTTCGCACAATACTTCCAGACAGCGTTCCCCTCCGCGCATGCCGACGAGCCAGTCATGAATCAAAGCAACTCTCATTGTCTTCCCCCCACCGCACGCTGTTCTCGATTTGGCGTTGTACACCAGATAAGCTTTGCTGATTTCTCACTTCGGCTTTTTGCGCGCTCGGCCTGCGCTTTCTCGTTAAGCGCTTCCTGGTAGACCGCACAGCTCTTTCTGGCTTGTACCACAGGGGTGTACTGCCTTGCCAACATACGTCCTTCTGCGCTGCGTTGTCGCCGCTTATCCGCAGAGCTGCTCAACTTCATAAAAGCGTCCTTTAGCGCCTCGGCGCTAAAGTCCTCAGACCACCAGGCCGCCTCGGCAGCAAACTCCTGCACGCAGGGCAAAGGGGTACTCAGCAAGGGAATACCTCTGCCAAGTGCCTCCAGGGCCGGTATAGAAAAGCCCTCGACGAGCGACGACACCAGAAGAACATCAGCATCCCGATAACGCTGTTCCAGAGCAGCCGTACTCAGATGTCCACAGAACTCCACTTGCTCCTCAAGGCCAAGGTTTTTCGCCAAACGTTTAAAGGACTCAGAATACCTTCCACCAACCATAAGAAGTCGAGGACAGGGGCCCTGAGACGAGTCCTTGATCAGCTTCAGCATTCTCATCGCGTTTGCGCCACCTTTGTGCGGACGATCAGAACCGAGATAAAGGATCTGCATACAGCTATCCCGCAACTCTCCCGAGACGGAATCCGCTGAAACCGAGTTGGGGATCACACTTATCGGAAAAGCCGGACTGAAGCGACGTGACAACTCATCGGAACTTTTAACACTCACCGTTATCGTTCTCGTAGCGCGCTTCAGCGTAGAGCGAATCAGGGGCTTTGCAAACAGTCGGTGGAGGAGACTCTCAGGATGGCTGAGATGAATGCCATCGTGTACCGTTGCCACACAGGGAATTGCATCAACGAGAGAGGAAAATACACGGGAGCCAAGTCCCCGCAGTCCCATGCCAAAGGGTAATGTGTAATGAGGCGTGTGAAAGATATCTACGGTGCCGAGGAGTTTCTTGTGCCAAAGGGAGAAAAAGAGATACTCACGCAAAGAGTATCCGCGATACGGCTCTTCAATCCAGTAGAGGTCGGTTCTCCAGCGAGGTAGCGGGCTATCCTCCCGTCTCAGCTCTGAAGGGTCGACGAGAAGAAAGGGCAGGACATCGATCTCTCCCGCACGATGCAACTGGAGCAGCCCATCCACGAGGTTCTCGATATACGTGCCGATGCCGCCGTGACCCAGCTTTCGTGCATCTATGAGAAGCCTGACCGACATACTGCTGCAGATCCTACCCGTTATTACTTGTCTACGACATTCCGTCTAAAGCGCTCGAACAAGACGCTTTGACTCTGTATCTTCGGGTGCGGTGCCCGAGCGAAAAATATTGCGAACGACGTAGGTCTTTTTGTTCTGCGATTCGTGATACGTACGCACCAGAACCTCGGCCAATAGACCAAAACAGATAAACTGAAGACCGATAAGCACGAGCATCACTCCAAGCAAAAGCAATGGGCGGTTCCCTATGGGAACGGAAAACATCACTTTCTGAACCGCAAGCACGGAGAGAAACAGACCTCCGAGACCGCCGCTTAGCATCCCGAGACCACCGAACATATGGAGTGGACGAGTCGAGAAACCAAGGAAGAATCGAACCGTAAGCAGATCGAGCAGCACTCTGAAGGTTCTCGAAATACCGTATTTCGAAGTTCCGCTTACACGAGCCCTATGGTTCACGGGGAGCTCCGCAATCCGCACGCCGAGTTGCGCAGCAACTGCCGGAATGTAGCGATGCATCTCGCCGTAGAGTTTTATATTTTTTGCGACTTCCGCGCTGAAGACCTTGAGCGTGCAACCGTAGTCGTGAAGCTGTACATTCGTTGCTTTTGAGATCAATTTATTGGCGAGCATTGAGGGAAGCTTTCGACTGAGCATCCGGTCCTGCCGATCCTTTCGCCAACCGGCGACGATATCGTAGCCCTCATCAAACTTGGCGATCATACGAGGAATTTCCGCAGGGTCATTCTGTAAATCACCGTCGAGCGTGACAATAATCTCCCCTTCCGCATGATCAAATCCCGCCGCCATCGCAGCCGTCTGCCCGAAGTTTCTTCGAAGCTCTACGATGGAAACGCGCTCGTCTCCCTCGGAGACACCACGGAGGCGCTCAATAGTTCCGTCGGTAGAACCATCGTCGACAAAAATAAACTCGCAGGAAAAGGCTGACGAGTTGTTGGCACGATCGCTCGACAGGACACTCGCCATATCACAGAGCTCCCGATACATCGGTTCAACATTCTCTACTTCGTCGTAAATGGGAACAACAACGGATACTAATCGCATGGGTCCTCTGGTACAGGTAAATTGAAGAATTGGCGGAGATTAAAACCCCCTGGATTTACTAAAAAAACAGCTTCTTGTCTATTCCTACTGCTGAATAATATGTTTTTCGGGAACTATGTGCAAATAACCCTAAGCGGGACGAGAACTTATTGACGCAGCAAGGCTCTAAGGCCTCCTCAGGGGATATCCTTATGCGCCTCATCGGGTATCCCCAATCGACGCGTCCCACACACGTGCTGGCAATCCCAGCCCCCCAATTAGTGTCACGAGCAGTATCAGGCGGTCCTTACAAAGGTCTCAAAGCTAAATCCATCGTGCTGCTCCTGACGCTCCAGGGTGAAATCATCTTCGAACTCCGGAAAAAACGCATCCCCCTCATGTCTTCCCTGCACACGTGTAATTTCAGCGGCATCCCAGAGATCTTTCGTCACACGATAGATTTCCTCCCCACCAATAACCCAGAGCACATCAGACTGAAGTGCTTCCTTTCCACTGCGACAGTCCTCTATGAAACCTCGAGGACAGGAACGAAGTAGAATGCCATCTTCATTCGCAAGCGACTGAACATTCCTCGTCACTACGACATTGCATCGCTGCGGCAGGGGGCGAAAGGCCGGAGGCAGGGATTCATACGTTTTGCGACCCATCAGAACAGTATGTCCCTTGGTCAGGCTCGCAAAGTGACGAAAATCTTCTGGTATCTTCCATGGAAGCTCGCCGTCCTTTCCTATGACTCTTGCCTCGTCGAAGGCTGCTATGGCGATAACTTTCATCAGACGGCTATGTCGAATTTGATATGCTCATCCGGTGCATAGTCTTCAAGGGTGAAATCCTCATACTTGAAGCCGAAAATGTCCCGCACATCCGGGTTCAGCGTCATTCGCGGAAGCGCTCGAGGACTGCGCAAAAGCTGCTGCCTCGCACCGGAGATATGATTGGAATAGATATGAACATCACCAAAGGTGTGAACAAATTCATATGGTTTCAAATCACAAACCTGAGCCAGCATCATTAGCAGAAGAGAGTAACTCGCGATATTAAAGGGCACACCGAGCATGAGGTCCGCTGAACGCTGATAAAGTTGTAAACTAAGTTTACCATTGGAAACATACAGCTGGAACAGGGTGTGACACGCCGGAGGAGCGACCTCCGGAAGGTCAGCCGGATTGAAGGAAATCACCACCATGCGGCGACTGTTCGGATCCTTGCGAAGGGTATCAACAAGCCGCGAGATCTGGTCGACCGAGCCGTTTGGTCCCTCCCAGGCACGCCATTGCTTACCATAAATCGGCCCCAACTCTCCCTCAGGGCTTGCCCACTCGTCCCAGATCCGCACCTTGTTCTCTTTCAGGTAACGAGTGTTGGTTTCACCGTTAAGAAACCAGAGCAGTTCGTGAATTATGGATCGCAGGTGGAGCTTTTTCGTCGTGAGGAGAGGAAATCCCTCGTCCAAACAAAAGCGCAACTGTCGTCCAAAGACCGAATAGGTTCCCACACCTGTTCTGTCTTTCCGAAAGCCCCCGTTCTCGGCATCCTCTTCCTGGGGTGCGCCATTCTCAATTACGTCTTTTACGAGGGAGAGATATTGCTTCATCGGTAAAAATACATCCTGAAAATTCTTCAAAACTCCTTCGGCCACGCTCAGCGACCGGCCAGTAACCACTTTAGTGAGCGAACGGCGGCGGGGCAAGTCAATTCACTTTATGGCTCTTAAAGCATGTACCGACTAAGAAAAAACCCTGAAAGATCCCAAATATTTCCCTTATCCTGGGGAAATTAATTACCCCCAGCACGGCAGTAAAGAAAAGCCACGCAGCAGCCGACTTAGCACAGTATAATATGTAACAGGTTTTATTCACTATTTATCGTCTGTCGCCCTGCTTACACCGCGACGCCTGAGCGCTTTTGAATGATTCTTTCGGGGAAACAACTTGAGGCACTGGAAATCCTGGCCGACCGCTACGACCGCGGAGAGATAGACGATCGCCAGTTCATCCGGATGAAGCAGGAATTGCTCAACGCCGGTAATGAGCAGCCGCCGCCTGCCCCGACGAGTAATGAGGCTGCCAGTTCCGAAGATCAGGATTCTCGATTTGCTCGCGGACTCAACGAGCCCGCCCCACAGACCGAGCAGGACAACGATTCGTCCGCAGTACGAAAGCAAAGGGAAGCGGCACTGGTCTTTCGCGGCTCAAAAAATAAGGAACGGCTCGCACCTGTCACGGATGCAGGGGACACCCGTGCTGAGTTTTTACCCGCTACCAAGAGCCAGCCAAAACAAAACACCCCGGAAACTCAGGCGCAGGGAAATTACTTTGAGCCGCCGGTCGCGATCCCCATGGTCGGAGA
>JAUIMJ010000161.1 GCA_030433295.1 bacterium
GCACTACCGCCGCAGAGAAACACACTTCGGTTAAATCACCTCCTGTAGAAACCCTCCGGTAGAAACCCTCCTGCAGAAACAAAGTTCAGCTCTCATCCTGCGGTAATTCTAATACCCTCCCTTCACTGACATTTTCCAAAGCCATTTGCTTTCCATGCAAGGCTCGCTACTTTTCTACACTCGGAGACTTGCCCTAGTCCTCCAGCTAGCTAGAGTGTATACTCATTCACATCAAAATCTGAGACGAGCGCATAGCGCGTGTAGTGAACAACAGCACCAGAGTACCATGCCACTTCGCCCCCTGGTTGCCGCCAAGCCAAATAAGGCGGAAAACATTATTCGCATCGGAAGCACTGTAGAATACGAGCAGCACGGCGCTCCGATTCTGGCAGTAGTAGTGGCGGAAAGAAAAAACAAATGGGCCCTGGTGAACGAGCACGGCGGTGAACTGGAACTCGCCGTAAACCGCCTCTACCTGCTCCCGCAAAAGCCCTTAGACGCATCAACTTCAGCCGACGAAAAACTACAGTACCTCAGCAAACTTTCGTCAGAAGCCCGGGCGCGCTGTGAGGAGTTCAATCTCGAAGAAATCTGGGAAACGCTTCAGGGAGAAGTTAAGGAAACAAGCGTCCAGGAAATTGTTGAGATGAGCTTTGACAAGCCGAACGCAATGGACACCCTTGTCGTTCGACGAGTTCTGCTTACCGATGCCGTGTTTTTTAAACGAAGGAAGACGGGCTTTGAGCCGAGAACGCCCGAGGTCGTCGACGAGTTAAAACGCCGCCTTGCTGTTGAACGCGAGAAACGACTCAAAAGAGAACGGTTTGTTAACGCCTGTCTCGCCCGGCTCAAGGACTCATCGGCTGCCCTCCCGGATGAATTGGGAGCATTGGAGCAAATTGCAGCCCATGGGAAATCGGCACCGGAGGCCGGCGAATGGCGAGACGCTATTGACGAGATAATCTCGACCGCGCGTCTCCCGATTTCCGGTAAGATCGAGGATAAGGCTTTTGAGATACTGGTGGCTTTGAATCATTTCACACCAGACACCAACATAATGCCCATCCGCCTTAACCGGCCCATTGAGTTTTCTGAAAGCTCCCTACAGCATGCCGAAGAACTCAATTCACATAACGACGTCTCACTCGAGAACGATCGCATCGATTTACGTGAGCTTCAGCTTATCACAATAGACGGCAGTGAAAGTCGAGACTTTGACGATGCGCTTTCCATCGAAAAAATACCTGAGGGATACCGCATCGGAGTTCATATTTCCGATGTAGCATCGGTAATACAGCCCGGTTCCCCATTGGATGCAGAGGCCTTCAGACGTGGAACCTCGGTATATTTGCCGGATCAGACTATCCCGATGTTTCCTAAAAGCGCCTCTGAGGGACTACTCAGTCTGATAGAAGGCTGCGAAAGAAAATGCATCAGCTTTTTCGTAGAAACGAATTCCTCCTTTGAGTTTGGTCGACGTTCCGTTCAGCGGTCCCTGGTCAGAATATCCAAACGATTCACCTACGAGATGGCCGACGCGGTCCTATGTGAGGACTGCGATTATCCCGAGGGTTCCGTCGAGGAGTCGCTCATGCTGCTCTGGAGCGCGGCTGCTCAGTCCGAGGGGGATCGCATTGCCAGAGATGCTTTGCAGTTAAACCGCCGAGAGATGAATCCGATTGTGGATGAAGACGGGACGGTTCGCCTTGAAGAGGGAACCGATGATCAGCCGGCGCGCAAACTCGTCAGTGAGATGATGATCCTTGCCAATGAGACTGCCGCGCTTTTTGCCGCTGAACACTCCATCCCCCTCATCTTCCGCGGGCAGGAAGCGCCTGAGGTGGACGTCGAGGAGTTCGTAAAGGAAATCCCTGAGGGACCTGCTCGTGAGTTTCACAAGCGGAGCGTCCTGAAGCGTTCGACAATTTCCTGTTCACCACTGCCACATTTTGGCCTCGGTGTGCGGGCCTATGTCCATGCTACGTCGCCGATTCGCCGGGCGGTTGATCTTATCAACCATCGGCAATTGAGCGGATTTCTCACAAAGGGCGAAATTCCCTACTCGGAAGAACAGATAACTCTCCTGCTCTCCGAAATCGAACCGGGACTGGACGAAGCCTTCCAGATGCAGAGAAGCAGAAATCGATACTGGTTGCTGAAATATCTTCAGCAGGAAAAGATCTCTACAATCAAGGCGGTGTTAATTAAAGTAGACGGACCTCGTCCGCTTGCAGAAATCGATATTCTCTTCTCGCTGCAACCTTTCCATCCGATCGAAAAATACTCCGATTCAGGTGCAAAGTATCTGGGCAAAGAGCTCCTTTTGCGACTCGATGCCGTGGATCCACGCAAGGAGTACCTGGTTCTGAGAGAAATAGAACATGAGAATTCATCGGCATAGAACACATAACCCCTAACGCTGACACCATGCAGAGAACTCAAGTTTTTCTTGGCTGGGATAAACCACTACTCAATCAGGCAGCCGAGTATCTCCTGCAGCAGCATCGCAGCGATGAGCTGCTTGATTTAAGTACTATCGCGCTTCTGCTTCCGGGAAGAAAGGCCTGCCGGCTCATGCTTCGGCAACTCAGTCAGCTGGCAGAGGAGGAGCATATTTTTTTGCTTCCGCCTCGATTGCTTACCCTTAGTGCCCTGCCGCCCTTACTTTGTATTCCGGAACACCCGCTCTCTGACGATATCCAACAACTACTTAGCTGGACTCAGGCGCTGGCAACATCAGCGGATGCCAGCACCCAAAAAATCCTCGTGGGACAGGCGCGCCCCGCATCTTTAAAGCGGTGGATACCCCTGGCAAAGAAGATTCAGGAAACCTGGAATGAACTGGGAAGTTGCGGACTTCGCTTCCAGGAGATCGCTGATTACCTGAAAAACAATCTTCAGAACCTGGAAGCAGAACGCTGGAGCGCCATTGCAGAAGTCTTTGAAAAATACCGCGAGATTCTAAACGAGCAGGACCTGTCTGACCCCAATGACGAATACATGAAAGCCCTGGAGAACAGTGCTCTCTCCTGTGACCTTCATATCTACGCTATCGGCATGCCCGACATTCCCCTGCTTCACAGAAAAATGCTGGAAGCATCGTCCGTCAGCAGCACGGTCTTAGTCTACGCTCCTGAACAGCTTGCTTCGGCATTTGATGATTTCGGATGTGTACAGACTGAATCCTGGTTTAAACACGAGTTATCGGTTCCCGCTGAGACTCTGTGTTTTACGCACTCCACCGCTGAGCAGGCCGATCTTATGCGGCACCTGCTAGAAGACAATATTGAACAGAAGGAAATTCCGGCGGTGAGTATTATCAGCCTGGACAAGTCCTTGCTGCCGTCGATAACGCGAACCCTGGCCCAGAAAAATGTCGCCCTGCGTTCTCCTCTTGGAACTCCTTTACTGGAGACAGCCCCCTGCGTCTTCCTTACGCGACTCGCAAAGCTTGCCCGGGAAGGCTCATTCTCCGCGCTTGCTGCAATAGTCCGCAACCCATGTCTTGCGGCATGGCATAAGGGTGCATCAAAAACCGATGAGGACGCACAAAGTAGCAGGATCGTCTCGCTTTTTGATGAGGTTCACGATGCGCACCTACCTACCGAGGTAAAGAACCTTGGAGCACTTCGTGCCGTCTTTGCGGGAAACGATGAAGCGCTTGCGCAGCTTGCCGATTTTGCTGATAGCCTTCAGCAGCTCATTCCTGCGTTTCTCGAGGACGGGGCCTCCGGCGACATAGAACACTGGTGCCAGGCGACGGCGGACTTACTAAACAAACTGTACCCTCCGACGCAAACGGCATCCAGGACGCAAACCGCTGCGGTGAAAGAATTGTTTATGGTGCTCTCTGCACTACGTGCTTTTGCTGAAAGCGACTTTTCGTGCTCAGCAGATGACTTCCTCGCACTTCTTCTAGAAGGATGCGCCACCCACACCATTGCCGAAGAGCCGCACGAGCGTGGCATCGATCTGGAGGGCTGGCTGGATTTGCTTTTTAGTGACTGCAGCCACACCTGCATCCTGGGGTTTAACGAGGAAAACATCCCCCAGAGCGTGACCCCAAGTCCCTTTCTGAATGAGCAACTACGAAGACATATTGGCGCGCTGGACGCGAGGAAGCGCTTTGCTCGAGACTCCTATCTTCTCCACGCTGCATTGAGTGCCAAGAATAGTCTCAGTATTCTGGCATCACGATACAATGCCGCAGGGGAATCATTGCTACTGAGCAGGCTGGTGCTCCAGGAAAAACGTGAAATTCTCCTGGAGCGTCTGCAAAGCTTCTTCAGCACCAGCAGTCTTTCGCTTCCGCCAGAAGATGAAGCGCGTAAGAAAATCCGCTATCAGGTTCCACAAATCCAAAAACGTCGAGAAACTGCGCTACCGCTCAAACTTTCTCCGACACAGCTCAGAGATTACCTTGAATGCCCTTTTCGCTATTACCTCAAATATATTCTGCGACTTGAGCGCATCGATAGTTCCGCACAGGAACTCGACCAGAGGTTGTTCGGCAGTTTAGCGCACAGTGTTCTCCAGTCGTTCTCGAGTCACAGCTCACGTGACAGCACCGATGAAACTGAGATTGCCCGTGCACTCTCAGGCTTGCTGGATAAAGCAAGCGCACTGCAGTTTGGCAGTCCTTCTCGCGCATCCGTAAAGATTCAGGTCGAGCAGCTTCGCGTCAGGCTAAGCGCCTTTGCGCACTGGCAGGCAGAGCACCGGGCTGCCGGCTGGGAGATACTCAGGGCGGAACATCAGTTTAGCTCTGACTCGCTCCTCATTCCGGCTTCAGGTTCAACAGATCCAATCGAGCTTAGAGGAGTTATAGATCGCATCGACTACAACAGAAACACAGATGCATACCTCGTTCTCGACTACAAAACCGGCGACAGCGCAAAGGATGCCGGCGCGGCCCATCGCAAGAGAGACGGCACCTGGGTAAATCTACAGTTGCCGCTGTACCTGCTTCATAGTCGACAGATGCTGGAGAGTGAAAATGTGACTGCCGGCTATATCAATCTGGCCGCCGATGCCGACGCAAAGAAAGATTCCATGCGTTCTTCCGCCGACTGGAATGAGGACGAGCTGCAGGAAGCTCGCAGCGAGGCGTCTCGAATTGCACAGCGCATAGAGCAGCAGGTCTTCTGGCCACCAAGCGAGAGGCCTCCGAAGTATGATTCATTCGCGGAACTGTTTCCTTTAGAAGAGGAGTGGTTTGCCAATGAGTAACGCAATGATTCAATCCTGCCTGATTCGCGCAAGTGCGGGGACCGGAAAAACATATCGCCTGAGTAATCAGTACATTTCTATTCTACTTGGCGGCGAAAAGCCCGGGGCAATTCTTGCGACGACGTTTACTCGAAAGGCCGCCGGCGAGATACGAGAGCGCATCATCACCCGCCTGCTTAATGCCGCCTCTTCGGTCGACGCTGCCAACGAGCTAAGTGAGGCGCTTAAGACTACGTATGTGGGGGGTAGCAAGCCTGGCGACACCGGGGCCGCAGACTATTACGCAATTCTGCGAGACCTGATTCAGGTTCAGGACACGCTTCGTGTGTATACCCTCGATAGCTTCTTTGGAAGTATTGCCAAGGCCTTTGCCCCGGAGCTTGGACTTCCTGAGAACTGGACAATCATTGATGACTCCGAAGAGGAATCCATGGTTGGCCGAGCCGTAAGCAGAATCCTTAATGACGCCGTCGCAAAGGACGAACATGAGACTATCTCCCTGCTGCTTCAGCTTCTTCATTCGAATAAGGTACGCAGTCGAGTATTTAGTCACCTGGTTAAGGAGTTCGAACAGCTCTTTCACGTGTACAGGACCAGCACCCCGGAGGCCTGGCGCAACACCAGCGTTCCTCAAAAGCCGACGTTCGATGCCGCAGAGACAATCCGGCGGCTTGAGTCAATAGAACTTCCGAAGACAAAAAAAGGCGAGCCAGACAAAAGGTGGGTAAATGTCAGCACAAGTACCATACAGCAAATTCTCGACAGTGATTGGGAAAAAATGCTCGAATCTGGCTTCATTAAACCAATACGTGAGGGGACCAATACCTACTTCGGCAAGCCGATCCCGGAAGAATTTATCAGGGCATCAGAATCTATAATCGCCCACGCACGCTACGAACTACTCCATCGGCATTACGCCAGAACCCTTGTTGCCTTTGAGTTTCTCAGGCGATTTGAGGAGGCATATCGAACAGAGCAGTTTGAAACGGGAGGAATTCGCTTCTACGATATCGAAGAGTCCCTTTCGAACAGCGCTCTCACCGAAGAATTTGAACATATCTACTACCGGCTTGATTCTGAGATTTCTCACCTGCTGCTCGATGAGTTTCAGGACACCTCGGCAGGACAGTGGAACATAATCAGACCCCTTGCCGATGAAATCACTTCCCGCACACAAGAGGGACGAACGTTCTTTTGTGTCGGAGATGTTAAGCAGGCGATTTATGGCTGGCGTGGTGGTGTGCGAGAGATTTTTGATGTCCTGGAGAATCGCTACCAGGGGCTTTCACTGGAAAACATGCAGCGCAGCTTCCGCTCCTCTAAGGAAGTTATTTCTTTCGTAAACACTATTTTTCTCACGATAGGCGAGAACCCTGCCTTGCTGGAATATCGCGACGCTGCCACGCGCTGGAGCTCAAGTTTTATCGAGCATAGCACCGCTCGCGACGACCTTTCCGGGCATGTCAGCATAGAAGCTGCTCCGCTCGCCGAAGACGGCGAGAAACAAAGCGATCTTGTTCTTGAACATGCCGCAGACCTTGTCCGCGATACGTATAAGAATCACCCGGGGGCAAGTATTGCCGTCCTCGTAAGAACAAATTCCTGTATAGAGACCTTTCTAGAACTGCTTCGCGATGAAACGAGGCAGGTGCCGGCCAGCCAGCAGGGCGGCATTCCGCTAACGAGCAGTCCCGTGGTTCGACTTACGATTGCGCTTTTGCGGTTCGCAGAGCATCCGTCGGATACGCTTTCACACTGGCAGCTTCGTCATTCGCCATTGCATATAGTGCTGGACGCGAAGAAGAGCAGAGAGGAGCAAGCAGCCTTACTGCGTAAGGCAATTGCTGAGAATGGGCTTGGTGAGCAGATTGCCTACTGGGCCCATGTGCTTGACGCAAATCTTGATCGCTTTGAGAGGGCAAAACTCGCGCAGCTCTCTGAGCTCGCCTACGCCTTTTCTCAAAATGGCGGGGAAACTCTCGACGATTTCATTCGTGCCGCTGAAAAGAAGAAAGTCGAAGACCCATCAAGCAATCGGGTCACTATCATGACTATTCATCAGGCGAAGGGACTGGAGTTCGATATCGTCGTTCTTCCTGAACTCGATAAGAAGTTTATCGATGTAACACCAAATGTCGTTATCGCTCGAGAATCCGCTACCTCTCCGCCATCGCGAGTAACGCGCTACCCCAACAAATTGCTGCAAAGCCTGGATCCGGAGCTTGAGCGCATGGTGGACGAATACAATCAAAATGTAGTGCAGGAATCGCTTTCGCTGCTCTATGTGGCGCTGACGCGGGCGGTTCATGCGTTGCACCTGGTGGTTGCGCCACCAAAGCCGGATAAAACAGCATGCTCCCCCGCCGGTATTGCTCTTGCGGCGATTGAATCTTTACCTGCCTACAAGCCTGAAAGCACGCGCATCTATTCTTCCGGCTCGGCAGACTGGACAAGCTCTCGCACAGAAAAGCAGCAGAAAGAATCTCCCACCCGGACTTTGCCACAGCGCTTTTCCCTCGCCAGTCGAAGAGTCTTGGACCCGCTAGCTGAATCATCTCCTTCGGATAGTGACGACAGTATCGCTGCTGTGTTTGAGCTATCTAACGCAAAAGCACTTCGCTGGGGCAAAACCATGCACGCAATGTTTGAGTGCCTCGAATGGCTGGACGATACGCCGCCGGGAGCAAAGGAGCTGGAGCCTGCCGTGCGCAAAGAAACCTCGGGCACTACATCACCACAGCCTTTCCTCGATGCCTTCTACTCCATAATAAACCAGCCGCTTGTGCGATGTCGCCTGGAGCGCAGTAACTATTCTGATTGGGGTGCAGATGACTTGCGTGTCTATAGGGAGCTTCCGTTTTGCGTAAGAATCAAGGGAGAACTTAAGAGCGGGCGCATCGATCGTCTGATTGTCGGCATACGGGCCGGCAAGATTACTGCGGCTGAGATAATCGACTATAAAACTGACGTCATCTCTGAGGCAGAAGAGGAGACTCTTGACTACAAGCAGGCCCTCTACGAGGAGCAGATTACGATCTATCGCGAAGTCGCAAGCCGCTTTGCGAAGCTGCCTCTTGAGCAGATCTCTGCGCGCCTGTTGTTTCTGTCGTCTGATTTGGAAATAGTTTTTTCTTAGGGGCCAGGCTTTTAAGCTGCTGAAAAGAGTGGAAGCAGCGGCATTCTATTTGTTGAGCGGGTGGTTGGGGTTTTTTACCAGCAGGGTAGTGCTCACCTCCCCCATACGAATCAGGGAATCCCTTGCGGCATCTACCAGGGGGATACTCCCCTCGCAGAACACGGTCTGATTCTCTTCTTCTGTGATACCCAGCGTCTCACAAAACATCTCGATGTACGGTTTGCTTTGCTGATTGGTAAAGCCAAAAAGTCTGAAATGAACGCCAAGTGAAGTTCTCGCATGCGTGAGCCACTTCTTTGCTTTCTCCAGTGGCTGCTGATCCTGTCTTGACCAGCCATCCGTGAACAGAAAAAATCCAATCTTACCCTCTTCTCCTCGACCACGAAATTGCTGCGCTTTCTGACAGCCGCGAATAACCGCATCACCCAAGGCAGAGCCGCCCTTGAGCATGCCGCCAGCACCATAGTGCCACTTGCGTTTGTTGATTGCCTTAACTTCACCAATCGGCACGTCGTCCTGAAGCTTATGGACTTCGGCGGTGACCGAATAAATGGTCACGCGCATATCGGGAAGTAAATGGCTCAGACTGCTCAGCTGTGCATTCCACAACTCCGGAAACTCCGGAACCAGAATCATGGATGAGGATTGATCGCGATGGAGAATAAGACGTGGGGTTACCCGGGTGAGATCTCGGATTTGCTTTGAAAATTGCCGGCCGAACTGCCTGTCAATGTCCATATGTCGATACGCTCACTCGAAAGGAATTAGAGATGCAGAACCTCAGAGTCTATATTAGTCAGCACGGTTTGAAAACGAATCATGCTGTTCGCACTAATGGTATGAATACTTAACGTTCTTTCGAGCTATTTATTTAGGGTCTGAGCAGGATCCCATCTGCTAATCACAGAATGTTTGTGAGAAAAAACACAATAGGTGCGGATTCGGCTAAGAAGAGGAGCTTCCTGACGAGGAAGTCCTCTAGTGGAGCGAACTCTGTGGCGCTTCCGGAGAAACCTCACCAAGCTCTGGTGCCTTGGCGGCGACGAGCAGTACCATTTCAGAGATATCGAGCAACGCACTGCTCATGTCTTCAAGCGCAGTCATTATTTCTTCCGGTAGATCCTGGTCAGAAGAGTAACTCATTTTTGATATCCCTTAATGTTAAAACCCTGAAATGGCTGCTTAGGAAACTAAAAAACCTGAAATAGCTCTTGCGATAAAAACTGAAAAA
>JAUIMJ010000162.1 GCA_030433295.1 bacterium
CTCGCGAGGAGCGAAATATTTTTATCTCTTCTCGTGGCTGCGCATAAAATCCTCAATATGTCGCAGTGAGACCGCGCTGATGTGATGCTCAGCTCCCTCGACATCGACTTCGGCGACCTCACGGGGTATTCCGAGAAACATGAAAAACTCAAGGAGCAGCTTATGCCTGTTCTTGGCAAAGGTTGCGAGATCCTTACCCTCTTTGGTCAGTTGCACGGGTTTGCGTGGGCTTGTCGTTACATATCCCTGCTCCTGGATTCTCTGTATTGTGCGAAGGGCAGTGACGTGGGAGACGCCGAGCTGATGGGCAATGTCGCCGACTCTTGCCTCGCCTTTGCTCTCGATTAAATCGCTTATGAGCTCTGTATAGTCCTCAGCAGCCTCTGTGCTGTGATGTCGCCTCGTCGCCTGGAACGGTCGGGAGCGAGGAGCCGGCTTCTTGTTCTTCATTTGAGTTCCCTCTGTGGACAATAGTTGACATGTAGCACGTGCTACTATATCCTGATAGACAGTATGTAGCAAGTGCTACATAGTTACTGGCTCGGATTTGAGGAAGGACATGCGTATCACCATTCTTTTTACCCTCATTCTTTCGGCACTTCCTGTCTGGGGTCCGACTGTTGCTCATGCTGAAACCAGGGTCGTCGCCAGCACCGGTATGATAGGGGATCTGGTACGGGCAATTGGGGGTGAAGAGCTCGTAGTTGAGGATTTGATGCAGTCGGGGGTAGACCCCCATCTCTACAAACCCACGAGAACGGACATCGCACGTTTATCTAGAGCCGATATCACCTTCTATAACGGCTTGTATCTTGAGGGCCGCTTGCTGAGTGCCTTCCAGCGTCTTTCGCAGGCAGGCAAAAAGACGGTAGCGGTGGCAGAGCGGCTCGACGAGAAGTTTCTTCTCTCACCGCCGGAGTTTGAGGGCCACCCAGATCCCCACGTGTGGATGGATCCCCAGGCCTGGCTGAAAGTCGCCGAAGGGATCGCAGAAGAGCTTATTGCGTTCAGGCCTGACTCAGCTGATGCCTTCCGGAAAGGGCTCGGGGAGCTTCGCTCAGAGCTTGCGGCCCTGGATGCCTATGCGAAGAAGGTTCTGGGCAGCGTCCCAAAAGAACGGCGCGTTCTGATAACCGCTCACGACGCCTTTGGCTACTTCGGAAGGCGCTTTGATTTTGAAGTCGTAGGTATCCAGGGAATCAGCACACTTTCAGAGGCGGGTATCCAGGACATCGAGCGCATAGTCTCTCTCATTGTCGACAGGAAAATTGAGGCAGTGTTTATCGAGTCCACAGTTTCGGACAGAAATGCTCAGGCCTTGATTGAGGGAGCCTCCAAGCGCGGTCAAACGGTGAAAATTGGTGGCGAACTGTTTTCTGACGCCATGGGAACTCCCGGTACCTACGAGGGTACCTACCTCGGCATGATAGATCACAATGTCACTACGATAGCCCGGGCTCTGGGGGGGGAGGCCCCGATTGCCGGGTACAAGGGCTTGCTCAAACAGGAGGCTCAGGACTGAGATGAAGTTTTTCAGCAGAGATATCTCAAAGAAACCTGATCTCGCTCAGTATCCCGAGCACAGCTCATCCAGTCCACTGAGTGTTCATGCGATGACTGTCGCGTATGATCAAAAGCCGGTACTTTGGGATATTGATTACGACGCTCCGGATTCCTCGCTGGTGGCAATCGTCGGACCAAATGGGGCCGGTAAGACGACATTTGTAAGGGCCTGTTTGGGCTTAATCCCTCGTGCAACGGGCGAGGTGCGATTCTGGGGCCAATCGTATGAGTCCGTCCGTGAGAGAGTGGGCTACGTTCCTCAGCGGGAAACCGTCGATTGGGATTTTCCGGTTTCGGCGTTGGACGTGGTTGTCATGGGTCGCTACTCCAAAATCGGCTGGTTCCGGCGAATCGGAAAACGACACCTCGAAGTTGCTCGTTCCTGTCTGGCTGATGTTGAAATGGCAGATTTCGCTGAGCGACAAATCAATCAGCTCTCGGGCGGGCAACAGCAGCGCGTTTTCTTAGCGCGTGCCCTTGCACAGGAGGCGGACCTGTATTTCATGGACGAGCCCTTCGCCGGTGTTGACGCGGCAACGGAGAAGGCAATTTTTACGGTTCTGCAGAAGTTGCGCGATGCCGGCAAAACAGTGCTCTGCGTCCATCACGATTTGCCCACCGTGAAAGAGTATTTTGACTCGGTGATTCTGCTCAACACACATGTCGTGGCAGCCGGTGTGCTTGAAGACACCTTTAACGAGGAGAATCTGTTCAAGACCTACGGAGGGCGTCTCACCTTGCTTGATGAGGTATCACAAGCTATCGCAAGAACCACGCGCGGGAACTGAGGAAGATAGGGATATGTCTGCTTCCATCGACACTGCACTGGTTTTGGATATCATCAGCTTTCAGGCCGGATATAATACTACGGTCGTGGTCTTTGGTGCCATGTGCCTGGGTATCGCCAGTGGTGTTGTCGGAACATTTGCGCTGCTCAGAGGTCGAGCGATGGTCTCGGATGCAATAGCCCATAGCACGCTGCCGGGGCTCGCACTTGCATTCATTTTGGCGGTCTACACCGGATGGGATGCAAAGAATATTTTTCTTCTTCTTGCCGGTGCGACCTGTTCCGGCCTGTTTGCGCTCCTTTGCATGCATATGATCGTCTACTACAGCAGGCTTTCCGAAGATGTTGCTATCGGGGCAAGTTTAAGCGTTTTCTTTGGTTTTGGAATTGTGCTCTTGAGTGTGATTCAGAATCTCGGCGCGGGTGGTGAAGGCGGGCTTCATCATTTTATTTACGGTCAGACCGCTGCAATGCGCGGTCATGATGCTGAAACCCTCGCGTATCTGGCGGTCGCTTGTCTGATTCTTGTCATTCTCTTTCTAAAAGAATTTAAAATTATCTGTTTCGACACAGAGTTTGCTCGCGTTGATGGCTGGCCGGTGCAGGCTATCGACGCGCTTATGATGATACTCGTCGTCTCGGTGACCGTTATCGGGCTGCAGACGGTGGGAATTCTCCTGATGATCGCGCTACTCACAATTCCGGCGACCTCAGCCCGATTTTGGACGGAAAAGCTGTCCGTGATGATCGTGCTTTCTGCGCTGTTTGGAGCCCTGAGCGGGTATTTTGGTGCAATTGCCTCGGCGCTTTTTCCTCGATTGCCGGCCGGTGCCGTGATCGTCTGTGTCTCGGGAGTATTCTTTGTGTTCAGCCTCTGCTTTGCGCCTCGACGAGGTGTACTGGCCGGAGCTGCTCGGGTTGTGCAACTACGGCTTCGAGTCGGGGTGGAGCATTTGTTGCGCGAGCTGTACGAAAGAAACGAGGGGGCGGACTCTGCGCCTACCGGCCCTTTGCCATTGGCCTCAGTCGGGGTGTGGCGAGCACTGGGGGGCTTTGAGCGCTGGGTGATTACGCAGTATCTTCTTTTGAAAAAATACGTGATGCGAGGCGAAGACGGGGTCTATTTTACTCCGAGGGGCTTACAGGAAGCAGAGTTTCTCACGCGAGCTCATCGACTCTGGGAAGAGTATCGAATGCAGTTCGGAGCGCTCGCCACCACGCATGTTGACTATTCAGCCGACTTGGCCGAGCACGTTCTGACTCCCGAGCTTGTTGATCTTATCGAACGCTCACTCAAAGGCCGAGGATCCATTCGGGAGGGGGCCGGACTGCCCGGAAGCGTTCACCCACTGGGTTCAGGGGCTCATCCCGTAGAGGTTGTACAGGATGACTGAGGCCACGCTACAAATACTGTCTTTGGATATGCCGGCGCTTGTCGCGGCAAGTGCCGCGGCCGTGTCCTGCGCTCTTCTCGGAAACTTTCTGGTCTTGCGGAAAGTGAGCCTGCTGGGGGATGCAATCTCCCACGCCGTGTTTCCCGGGATTGTGCTTGCATTTCTGCTCTTTGGGACTCGCTCCGGTGTGTGGATTTTCATTGGCGCCTCCTGTGCCGGTATTCTCTCGGTTATGATGATCGAACTGGTCCGTAAGCTCGGTCGGATCGACCCCGGAGCGTCAATGGGAGTGGTGTTTTCGCTTTTCTTTGCCGTCGGCGTCATCCTCATGGAGCAGGCGTCGGCCAGTAACGTCGACCTGGATACGGACTGTATCTTGCATGGGCAGTTAGAGAATCTTTTCTGGCTGCTTCCGGCTGATGCACGGCTCACCAATGTACATCATTCATTGCATCTCATGCCGGTTGAAGTGTTGCGGAGTCTTGTCATTCTGTTGCTGACAGTCGTTTTTGTAAGCGCCCTCAAAAAAGAGCTGACCCTGGCTGCCTTCAATCCGGAGCTGGCGACGACGCTGGGGTTCAATGCTAACCTCCTGCATTATGTTCTGGTTGTGTTTGTTGCGCTCACCGTTGTGGCCTCCTTTGAGATCGTCGGCTCCATTCTCGTGATCGCGATGCTTATTTGCCCTGCGGCAACCGCGAGATTGATGACGGACAGACTTACGACGCAGATTTGGTTGAGCGTATTGTTTGCTGTTCTCTCGTCGACTCTTGGTTACTATTCGGCCTCGCAGGTCCCTGTGTATTTTGACCTTCATAGTTCTTTTAACGCGGCGGGTTCCATTGCGGTGATGAGCGGACTTCTGCTCATGCTTGGCTTTCTCTTTGCACCTCGATACGGGATATGCGCGCGTTGGTTTCGAACGATGGCACTTTCCGTCTCCGTGAGGCGTGATGACGTATTGGGTTTTCTATTCAGAGCGGAAGAGGTTCAGGGTTCTGTGGGATTTACGCTGCGGACAATCGCTTCGGCGCTGGGTAAGACGCCGACGACAATGTTTGCTCTGCTTTCTGCGAGGTTCAGAGGATACCTCGAGTATGCTGATGGTACGCTGTCACTCACCGCCAGGGGTCGGGAGGGCGCCCGCTCTCTGGTTCGAACCCACAGACTTTGGGAAACCTACCTGGTAGAGAATCTCGGATTGCGATTGGATCACGTGCATTCCACGGCTATGGAGTTGGAACATTACACCCCGAGCGAACTGAGTAAGCGACTTGCTGAGACGGTGGAAAACCCGAGTGAAGATCCACATGGATCGCCAATTCCTTCTGAGGAAGGGGAGTAGGGTATTGCTCAGAGAGGCAGGGGTCTGTACGGCTGCAGTAGTGGGCGAGACTTGAGTCGAACCTTTTTTGAAATAGAGCAGAGCTTCTCTTCAAGCAGTGAATAACATTGATTTCGATTCAGCGTAGCATTGGGATCAATCGGGTAGTCATTTAACAATACCTGAGCACGATGCCTGATTGAGGCATCCCCCTCGCAGCAATCAGATGTCTCCTGAAGCCGATGCAGTTGTTCTAGTAAACTTTCAAGTGAAGAAAGAAGACGCAGTGTTTCGTGATAGTCGCTCAGAAGGTCCGGATCCCGAAAATGCGTACCGTTCTGATTAAAGAGGAAGGAGATCCCACTTAGCACAATGGAGGAGCGCTGAGTTACTCTTGCCAGAGTTTCTATCTCTGATTGAAGGGAGGTACGGGTAACCTCGGAGCGCAGGTACCTGAACCTGTACGCTATCGCTTTTATGAAATCTGAAGATGTGGCGAGTATGTACCGCATATTCCCTGCTTAGATTCTCCTGCCTTTGAAGGTCGATGTCGTCCATAATCGGGGTTGCACACAGTGGGCATTTCTACTCCCTTGGCTTGTCCCGCTTCATGTGAACTGACGTAGCGCATCAAGAGACCTAACAGTGTTTTCGGCAGGGTGCGTAATGGCACAGAAGCGTGGTGCGTCAGCGTAGGCTCAGGGCGAAGGAAGCGAGGCGGTCTTCGGGAAACAGAGGCTGTCTTTACGCACGCAGGACTGCGTCCGCGCGCGTGCACGTATGAGTATGATTTCCAGGACTATCGGCGAGTACCCTTACATTTGTGGCGAAGATGTGCGGAAAGTAAGCTCAATCAGTGATAGATTGGAGGATCTTTCTCGTCGTTTACGGTCTGCTCGAAAAAGGCAGCAGCCTCGGTGTCGAAGACCATGGTTTCAGCGGCAGCGCTGATACCGATGTTCTTGTCCTGCCGCATCGTATCCAGAAAATTGAGGTTTTCCTGAACTCCTTCCCGTTCGCTGTATGAACAGGCAACGAAGAAATCGTCTATTGAGGCGTTTCTGGAGAGCAGCTCTACGGTGAGCTTGAGGATGAGATCGATACGTTCACTATTTAGTTCTTCGAGTTCCAGCCACCATTGGCGAGCGTCCTGACTGGCATTCTCCCAATCAAGCATTTGTTTGGACCATTGAAGCGTTTGGTAGTGCTCAGTCTGCATCGTTGTATCCTTTGTGGTTTCAAACAGGACTAAATACTATGTCGTCTTGATTGCCGCAGTAATTTAACGGTTTTTATCGGAAAGTCAAGCCACCGCAGGAGAAAAGCGCAGAGAGAAAAAAGCTAAAGAAAAAGCTATGTAATTGTAACTGCTTAGCCAGGTTGCTTACGCAGGCTGTGGTTCATGGGATTTCAGAACCTCTATCAAAGTGCACAAAGCGCTCTCCAGAATGTCTTCACGAATTCTCAGCGCGGGCGCGATACGAACGACGTTATTCTTGGCCGAGCAGATGATAAGACCCTTCTCCCTGCATGCATCAACTACCTCTGATGCTGGGACAGCATCGTGTAGCTTGATGCCAATCATCAGACCTTTGCCACGTATCTCGGCGATAGAGCTGCTCCCCGACTGTCTGAGTATCTCCAGGGCTCGCTGCCCTTTTTCCTCGGCCAGTTCACAGAGTTTGTTGTCTTCTATCCGTCTGAGCGCAGCCAGAGCTGCGGCGCAACAAAGGGGGTTACCGCCAAGGGTGCATCCATGTGATCCCGGGTCGAGAACATCAGCGTAGGTATCAGAGATAAGGCAGGCCGCCAGCGGAAGACCGCCGCCCACCGCCTTGGCAAGAGTGAGCACGTCGGGCGTAACATTGAAGTGCTGGTAGGCAAAATAGCGACCCGTTCTCGCCGGAGCAGTCCAGACTTCGTCACAAATCATCAGGAGCCTGTGCTGGTCGCAGAGTCGGCGCACCCCCTGCATGAATCCGATAGAAGGGACGTTGATGCCTCCCTCTCCCTGGATAGGTTCCAGAATTATCGCCGCCGTTTCACTATCTATCGCAGCTTCAAGGGCTTCCAGGTCTCCGTAAGGAAGCATAACATTTCCATCGAGCATGGGCTCAAAACCGAGCTGAAATGATGCTGGCGTGAGAGACAGACTGCCCATGGTTCGGCCATGAAAGGAATTCTCAAAACTGATTATTTTATAACGCCCATCTCCCGCAGCTTTCCTCGCTAGCTTAAGCGCAGCTTCATTTGCTTCAGCCCCGCTGTGAC
Source organism: bacterium (assembly GCA_030433295.1). GTDB lineage: Bacteria > Bdellovibrionota_C > UBA2361 > SZUA-149 > SZUA-149 > JAUIMJ01. Next base: position 7,340 of record JAUIMJ010000162.1, read on the forward strand.
AGAAAAACACCTTGCCTGGAAAGCTATTGCGAACGAGCTCCGCGGCGACCTCCACTTGAGGCATGCTGGTGAAGAGGTTTCCGTGGGACAGAAGTTCCTCGGCCTGTTTCTGAACGGCAGAGACGATTTCTTTTGCGCAATGTCCGGCGATCCCTCCGGCGCCAAAACCGACGAAGAGGTCGATATACTGTTTGCCCTCGCTGTCCCAGAGATACGAGCCCTCACCACGCACCATACAAATATCGAGGCGCCCGTAGTTGTTAAGTAGATACGTGTTGCTACGACTAAGGATCTCTTCGCTGATCGATTTCATGCTGTGTCCTATGATGGTGCCCAAAACGTTTGAGCCACGACTCGGGATGTACTCTATTGACGGGTACCTTCCCCTATTTTTGCTTGTAAGGCCAGCGATGACCCGGGAGAGCGAAAGAACAACAAAGTACTCTGATGGCAATGAGAAATAGTGGACGCCTGGTGCAGTCTTCGGATAGGCATTTGCAATTCTACCCTGCGACTAATCCAGGTTGTTTTTCCCGCAGAGATGTCCGTAGGCGCTCTAAATGCGCCGGCAATGGATGTGGAACCGTAGTTCTAAGGAGACAGCCTAAACGCTAATCAGGACGGAAGCTCAAAATTATAGGATTCCCAGATACTGGTGCCTTCATCGAGACGCTCATCTACTGCAGTTTCGAGCTTTGGAACTCCCGCAGTCATTATCAGGGCGAAACAGGCAAGACCGATCACGTATTCCACAAGCGTGGCACCGCGCTCATCGGACGCTGAAGGACTGGAACATGAGGATTTTTGTTGGTGGATTGAAGACACGTAAAACACTCCGAAACCTTAAAAAGAACAACACCCTACTATTATACCGCAGAAATCAGGAGCGCGCCACCAATTATCTGCCGGCAGTTTTTTTAGAAAATATATTTAAAATCAATCACTTAGCCTTAAAGCTGGAACGTGAAGCGTGGAATCAGGCGTTGAATCGCAATCGGAACATTCTCGTAAAAGAAGCGAGCGGCATTCACTTTGATGGTGCTTTCATCAGCAACCGGGTCAAGGGTTCCGCCCTCCCGGAAAAACTCATTCATGTAGTCCACGATGAAGATATTCAGTCTTGGATCGTTTGTGGAGATGCAGCCGGGAGGTGCGGGTGGAGTGGGCGCCCCCTGGCATTGTGCATTGGCGAAGGTGCGATACGGGTTCAGGGCGTTTGCAACTATTTCGACAGTTCTTCTGTCATAGGCGTTCATCGGTAGAAAGGACATGACAAGTCGAATGTTCTTTGTGCACACACAGTCAGCAACCGCAGCGACGAAGTCATCTCTCATGTCGTCTTCAGTTTTGGAAAGTCCCGCGGGAAGGCCTCCGAAATACTGCTCCGCTCCACGACTCCAGGCGCCAAAGCCGAAAAGTATCAGAGACTGTGCGTCCTCCTCCAGTGGTCGAAGTGCTCCATTGGCCGGATCGCTCTGGTAGTTCGTACGGGCGCTTGCGATAGTACTGCACGCGGCTCGAATTGAGTCGGGAAAATACCGCCATCCCGTCGCCATGGAATGCAATCCGTCCGTGGGCGCGGCGTTTTCATTCACCGGGTCAGAACCGCGATCCCAGTTATCGGCGTCTGTCGCCGTCGAGAGTCGCTCAAGCTGCAAATCATTTACTCGAATTCCCATCTGGGCGACGAGGTTTCGAGCAGATTCGCCACCGTGTAAGCCCTGTCGAGAGAGACTAAGATTCACGAGGTTTGAGTCAAGAGGGTCACTGCTATCCGAACACCAGTTTAACGCCAGGTTACTGCGCTCGCGTTTTTCTTCAGACTTGTGATTAAACACGGCATCTGAACCCGTGAGTCCCGGTGTCGCGCCATCTGCGAGGAGGGTGTAGGGAGAGTTATTATTGGTAGAGTCGTTGGTAAGCCCCCTACACATGCAGAGTTCAGGCATATTGTACCCCGACCCGATATCGTCGCCCCCACCCAGGGTGTCATCCGGTCCGTAATTGGCTTCTTTGGAGAGGTCGAGGGGGTTAACAAAGCCGGTAAAGGCCTCAGTTTTCGGGGTGTACAGTGAATCTGCCGTGGGCAGAGTGGTGTCGTGCTCAATGGGAATGGTGAGCGAGTTGA
>JAUIMJ010000163.1 GCA_030433295.1 bacterium
GGCCAGACCGGCCCAGAGCGCGCCGCCGATGACGCCCGCCACCAGCATCAGTGGGATGAGCACCCAGGCCGAGGCGCTCTCCTGGAGCCAGAGCCCCACCAGCACCGCGCCCAACGCCCCGATGAAATACTGCCCCTCGCCGCCGATGTTCCACACCTGCGCCCGGAAAGCCACCGTCAGCCCCAGCCCCATGATCAGCAGCGGCGTGGCTTTAAGCACCGTCTCGGTGATCTGGCGCTGGCCGCCAAACGCCCCCCGCACCATGGCCGCATACGCCGCTAGCGGATCCGCACCAGAGAGCGCAATAAAAATGGCACCCACTGCCAAACCAACGACCACGCCGCAGATGGGTGCCAAGATGTTGCGTAGTAAATCTCGCGAGGAATTCGCCAAGTTGTTCGTCCGCCCTTCGCTGGTCAGAATTTTGGCGCGCAGTCCGTGGTGCGTGTACCAAGAGGGGATCGTGGTGAGAACCATCCCCCATACCGGTACACGCACCACGCACCACGCTATCTTTCTCTATTCCGGTTTCTCTATTCCGGAATAAACGGCACTTCCAGCGAGCCATCCTCGGAATTACTGTCTGAATCACTGTCGGTGGGCAAGGCTGCAGAAGCAACACTGGCAAGCTTCGCCCCACAAACAACGAAGTCTCCGGGGCGAACAAAGAGGCGAATAACCAGTGAATGTTTCGAAGCCAGATTGAGTATATGTTCTTCATCCAGGCCTTGTATGTAACCTCTGCAGCTGCTTAGCATCGTGAGCCCTTCATGGCGCTCAGCGCGGAACTTGTCCAGCAGGCCCTTTTCCTTCTTTCGCTCTTCGTCGTACGCCTCCCCCAAAGACTCGGGAAACAAACGATCAAGAGCGCTATCCAAATCATTTACCACCGCTCGTACCACCTGAGGGGCCTGAATCAACATCGCGAGATGATGTATGAACACGATGAGCACCGCGATACTCACAATCGCCATGCAGATGCAAAGCGCTACCGAAATCTGGGGAGTCGAATGCTTTGCATCAGTTTCTTCGAGAATGCGCAGAATAAGAAGTGAGTACACACCCGTTGCGATAAAGATCCCAAGGGTTAGTTGGGTGATTTTATCGAACATAAAGGTACGCAACAGACGAGGGCCGAATTGCTGAGACGTGAGCGACAGAGCGACAACGGTAATGGAAAAAACTGTCCCCGTGATCGTGAACATCCCCGAAGCGATCGCTGAGATAACGAGGCGTGCAGCGCTTGTGGTGGTTTGAATAGTCTCGGGAAGAGTAGCTCCTATCGATGCAATGTATTGATCGAGATGCGGCACGAGAAATCCGAGACAGAACGCCGCAAAACCAAGCAGTGATGGTAACAGCCAGTAACTACCGCGTAGATAGTCCCAAACGGCTAACAAGTAATTCTTCACAGAAAAAATGCACTCTTATAATTAGCCAGACAGCATGCAATAGATATTAATCCGAAAAGAGAACGTGGGCGAGAAATTACAAAGCCGCTCGTAACGCTTCCTCCTTGCGCTTTTTTCGGCGGGCCAGCCAAACCAGAAAAGTCCCGCACGCCAGCACGAGTATCATCGATCCGAGAAAAAATCGAATAAACCAGGTCCCCACGACAACCTGCGGGCTTGCTGATACTCCCTCAACAACAAGGCGATTCTCAACCTCACCAAAGACGACCTCTTCTACCACTTGCTCAGTGGCTTTCTTCTCTTCAGTCGTTGTCACCGAACCACGCAGCACTACCTTGTTGCCCTCCGACTCCACATCAACGGTCAAAGGATTCGTGCGAGGGTCCAGAGTCAGTTGCACGTTTGCAGCAAGAGTATTGTTCGTTTCTTTGACCGCGCGCTCATCAACCGAGACTTCCCTGCCCTCCGGGGCTCCGCCTTTCTGCGAACGTGTCCCTACGTCCTGATCTCCAGAACCACAGGAGACAAAAGTAAGGATCACCAGAGCTGAGGACCACTGTGTGCGTTTCATACGTCTCGTTCTTCTAAGTATTAATCATGCACGACTGAGCCGTACTATTAACCAAAAATATTTTCATTGGGATGATCCGGATCATACGGACCCGTAAGAGCCCTTGTTATCATTAGAATAGTTAATAGTGATTAGACTCATAATAAATAGGAGGAAAGAGATGAAGAAGCTCTGTTTTTCGCTGCTTACAGTGTTAATGCTGGCAGCATACCTGCCACAAACTGCTGCTGCTGAAGAAGAGCGCACATCAGACACCTGGTTGCAGGCGCAGCTGGTGACACTGTACACCGTCAACCGTCATTTGAGCGTGTTTGACATCGATACGACCGTCAAAGATGGCGTTGCGTATTTGCAGGGTGTCGTTGACTCCGATGTTGAGCGTAGCCTGGCAGTTGAAATTGCGCGCTCCGTAGAGGGAGTAAAAGAAGTTAAAAACAACCTCGAGGTAGCGAGCAAAGAAAAGGATAAGCGTTTAAAAGGTATGGAAACCGCTGCTAACTCCTTTGCCCAAAAGGTTGAGGATATGACTACTACAGCGGCTGTTAAGTCCAACCTTCTGATGAATAGTTCCGTAAACGGAATGGACATCGACGTTACGACTTCGCAGGGCACTGTAACCCTTAGCGGTTCGGTAGCCAGTGACGAAGCTCGAAGTCTGGTGGAAAAAATCGCTGATAACACCAGTGGAGTAGAAAAGGTTAATAATGACCTCACACTGTCCAAGAAATCATAATAGATAAGGACCTAGTCAGAGAAGTTTGTGAGGATTTATTTTAGGAGGATTTACAATGGAAAATATGACACAGGAAAACGAAAAGCATATGTCGCACGAGATGAACCACGAGGCTCAATCCTGCTGCTCGTCAGAAGGAAAAATGCCAAACGAGCATTCTGAGAAACGAGCATACGCGGAAAAACTCAAGGCCCAGATCGATGAGTGGGACGCTGACATCGCTAAACTCGAGGCCAGAGCCAGCCAGGTCGCTGCGGATGCGAGAGCTGGTTACGAGCAGAGAATAGAATCGCTCAAGAAATCCCGTGAGTTGCTTCGCGAGAGGATGGAGGAAATCAGCGAATCCAGTGGTGAGTCGTGGGAAGCATTGAAAGATGGCATCTCTGGGGCCTGGAACTCCCTTAAAGAGGGCATTACTAACGCAAAGAACGCCTTCCACTAATCAACAGCGGCGTCCTGTCGTTGCTACCTATCCAGCCGCTTCCTCGCACACATTGCGAGGGAGTGGCACTTTCGTTTCTCTCGCGAACAGGGTGGTTTCGGAAAGGTTTACCTAATAGTTATTTATAAGGAGGTTCTGCAATGATTACAAAGTTTGAAGTTGAAAAGAGTTTGATTTCCACTCGATACATCGATGAGTGTTTCGGTACAGAAGAGAAGGTCGAATCATTCGGAGAAGTCGATACAGTCGAAGCCTTAAAAGAAAATTTGAGTATTCAGGAATCAGATGCTTGAAATGGTGTTTCGGTGAAAGCCAAGGAAGGACAGCTTGTTATCACCGTAGGAAAATCTACAAAATAAACATACACAGTCTTTCGTAGATTCAGTAGTGGATTTGGGGAGGTTCGTTTCTCAAAACCATAAAAACCGCCGGGGGACTACTGTGCCCGGCGGTTTTTCTACGAGTGTACACCGCGGTCGCGACGTTTCCGTCGTTGAACCACACGGTGATTCTCCGGAACCTTCGTGCATTCGAGCTACCCTCCTGGGTGAGTTCTAAGGATTACGGACATACGAGCCAAAGAAACAGCTTCTCTGGCCACCTTTTCCCTCAAGCATGGATGTAAGCCATGGCTTAAGAGCACTCAGTCTTCTTGTGCTGACGCTGGCAAATCGGATGTTGCCGCGGCGGAAAACTCTCTTGAAGAGGTTCTTCCACCACTCCTTTCGCAAGAACGCACGAACCTGACGGGTCGGGCGATACTCTTGCCAGTCCTGGGTAAGAACGATGACTTCCATGGCGTCTTCCCCAAGCTCTTCGAGCAGAACATCCAAAATATGCAATTCGCGCTCAACAAAGAGACTACCCTTGTGAGCAACCATGAAAAGAGTGTCGTACCCATGCTCAAGAATATGAGCTGCAAGTTCTCTTGCCACTCTTTCTCGGTACTCTGGTTTTTCCCAATCCGCGTTTTCCGAAATTGTGTATCCCGGTACGCTGTAGCCTTCGACTAAGCGATGCGGATCACTCGGGCCGGCCTCTTCAATCGTGCATTGCATAACGCACAACAGTAAAGGCTTACGCTCCAAAAATTGGGCTGACATATTCCACCTCCTTTCGGTGGTTAACGATAAAAAATCCTTCCTTTTCTAAACAGGAAACAAGAAACGAACCCCCGGGAGAAAGATACTTCACCCGGGGATTCGAGCGTGCGCTCTACTCGTATGTGAATGTCGTAAAAAAGAGCCGCAAACATCCGAGAGGGTAAAACGAATCGCCCCCGTGCATAGAGATTTTTAATCTTTCAATTTGGCATGCCTATGATGGTAGCGGTAAGGCAGGCATTAAGATAGGGATTTTCTTGGCTGAGTGGCTTAGGTAAGATCCTAAGAAGCGTATTGAATTCGCAGAATCATTCCCAGTGAAAGACCTCCTGACTCCCGAGCGCTTGCCCCTTTTGCAGATATCTCCCAGTAGTTCTGACTGTTTCGAATGAGACCTAAATGTCCTTCGGGAATGGCGTCATAATTCTCAAAGGGCAGAACAGTGAGAAGCGAGTTTGCGGTTTGAACTTCACATGCTCCCCGTATCGGCAGGGGTTCACAGGGAAGATTACTGATGGCATTTCCGAAGCGATCAAAATACACAAGCTCTCCCTCGTGCAACAGCCCCTCGATCTCCTCGGTTTTTCGAGCCTCTGGAATGCTGATTCTGCAAAGATCATCACAGGAGATTTCGCGGCCAAACTCCCCTATCTCGTCCCCCCTGGCGAGGCGAGCAGCAGTGGGGGCAAAGACATCCCGACCATCAAAGGTGCTAAGACCCCCATCGGCGATACCAAGGTCCTCTGTGCGAATTTCCCAGGCAGCGGCTTCTCTCGCAGAAGCAAGCAGGCGTGAAAAGACCCCATTGTCCGGCCCGATAAACCACTGCGTTCCAGAATCAAAAAGAAGTCGTAGCACCAGTCGCCGACGCGGGGTCCCCACTCCAGGATCAACGACGACGAGATGGACGCTGTTATCAGGAAACACCGGAGCAGCATCGGCGAGAAGGTATGCCGCGTGGGCTATGTCACCCGGGCTGATTTCATGACTGATGTCTACGGGAAGGCAGGCGGGAGCAAGGCGTAGTAGACAGGCTTTCATCTGGGCGACGTAGGAATCGCTGAGTCCAAAGTCCGTAGTGAGTGTAATCAAAGGTCGAGACATAAGGCTCCCCATACCATTACCGGACTAACTGCTGCCCAAAAAAAATCGGCCTACCGCTTCCTTAGCGATAGGCCGACCATGCACTCGAAGTCTATCCGGGGATATATTCGAGCAAGCTTCCAGACTATGCCAGTCTAGAATACGCCAGCAAGCTTCAACGCAACGATAAGTGCGTAAATTACAAGCGTTTCAATGAGAATAAGAGCCAGAAGCCATGGGAGAAACATCTGACCAGCAGCACCTGGGTTTCTTCCAATCGCTTCAAGTGCCGCAGAGATAGCTTTAGACTGTCCCATGGCGCCACCGAAAGCAGCGATTGCGATAGCCAAACCACCCATTCCCTCAGAACTGATCAATACGCTGCTTTCTTGAGCAAAAACAGGATCAACCACAGCGAGAGAAGCTACAATAACTCCGATTAATCTAGTAAGTGAACGCATATTTCCTCCATCTTTTTGTTTATTATTTCGATACCGCCCTCGCATCAGAACCGGCTGAGGTAACTCCTGGCGCAACGCCTAGTGGTCATCCCCGTGCGCGACTGCGAGACGGATATAGATCATGGTTAGTAGTGTGAAAACAAACGCCTGAACAAAGCAGACTACTGTTCCAAGTATGTAAAAGGCCACCGGTACAAAAAATAAGGCGGTTCCTTTTGTTAAGTCGGTGAAAACACCGAGAACCACGTGGTCGCCAAGCATGTTGCCGAACAGACGCAGTCCCAGAGTGATCGGACGCACAAAGTGACCAATCAACTCAACTATGAGCAGGAGGGGGGCAAGCCACCAAACGGGCCCACAAAGATGTTTGAAATACGCTTTGAAACCAATCTCCTTGACGCCCCAGTAGTTGTAGAGGGCGAAAACTACGAGTCCAATTCCAAGATTGATTTGCAGCTGGTCTGTCGGCATGACAAACCCGGGCACAAGACCGATCAGATTGGCGGTAAAGACAAAGAAGAATAATGCGGTACAGAAAGGAAGGTATCTTCGATTCTCCTTCCCCATAGCGGTATCGCCAAGCCAAAGCATGAAACCCGCGAGGATTTCAAACACGTTTCGCAGGCTCAGGCCGGCCTCAGGTACGAGCGGGGTTTTCACCGCAGCCAGTTTGCCACGTGCAGCAAAGGCAACACCCGTCCCTGCCGCAGCCACAAGGCCGAGCGTAACAAGAGGACCGGAAGTATGTCCGACAACTGAATCTACAAATAGAAGTCCTGAAGCCATACCAGCGCTAATACATACAATTCTTGTTCATGAAATCTCCCCTCTAAACCTGTAAAACAGTGTAAGGGGCCAAGAGGACTACGCGGTGTGGGAACGACCCTCGTTCCACACTCTTGCTTCCTCTGCACACGCCGCAACAACCTGAGAAAATGCTCTTTCTTGTCAGGGCTGCTTCGCTTGCGCAGGTCTAGATACAACATTTGATACCATTAGTAAAAGGACCTTATTGATTTTTATCAACAGGGCATAAGCGACCTTAATTATTATTTTTATTGCGGTTTTTAGCCATAAAAGAAGGCAGGGGAACTCCCTGTCTGAGAACCAGGGCAAGTGTGCCGACTAAAACGTACGTGGCAATCCCAAAAAGAAAGGTAAGTTGCTCTGGATTATCCGATTTCAGCAGGAACACGAAACCGACAATTAAACTCAGGATTTTCAGATGGAAACCCAGTAGAAGACGAAAAGCCTGCTGCAATCCCCTCTGCTCACTTCCCGCTCTGCCCTTACCCAGAGTAAGCACGATGAGCTTCCATCCTCTGAAGTTCAGAATACTCAACAGCATTGCCAGGGAAAACGCGAGGAAGTTCGACGTGCCGGGACTTGCGGTAATAGTCCCGAGAAAGAATAGGAGAACACAGAGGCAGGCAGACAGGAAAAAAATTCTTTCTGCACTATCCGGGGTCGGGGCGGTTGATGTGTCTATTGAAATCATGTAGTGGTTTTTATCCGGCGTTCGTGACCTGGGCCTACACCCTTACTTACCACAGCTAGCCGGTATTCATACTACTGGCTTTTGAGAGTCCCTCTCTTTAGTTCTTGCGTCTGTTGTTCCGTAGTGCGAACAGACTGCCGAGCTTTTGTACATTTCTCACTTGTACTTTTCCCCTACGTACATTTTCCTCTGTTTATTTTCTGGTCTGTTAATTTTTTTGCTTAATTTTTTCTGCACCACTCCCTACGATTCTCGACTCTGGAATCTTCTCTGCGCAGAACTACCTTTACTGCGCTGCGATTCAGGAAAAGGTTTTTCACGCTTTTGTCACTCTGCTGCAACACAGACGCTCTCTGTTCCAATTATCTCTACTAGTTCGGGAGTTTTCGTTTTCTTCCGCCGGATTTTCTCTGACGGTAGTATTTTCGGCTTTTCCTCCGCGTCGGGTGTATCTATTGGCAAGGGTACGTGTAAGGTGGGCAGCGTAGCTCGTCCTCTTTGCTCTCGTAAGAAAAAGAGGAACACAGTCGTATTGTCCAGGCCGTGCTCGTCAGCCTTGCGAAAAAGTATTTCCCCGCTTTCTTCATGAATTGGCCATCCGTAGTGATACCAGGGCAACCCCTTAGCCTATATTGTGCCCCGTGTGCTTTTACGCCCTAAAACTGCCCCTTTTGCTGCCCTTCTGCCTTCTGTAAGATTTTTTATTCGTCGCGGTATTTTTCGAGAAAACTACTCGTCTGCTGACGCCCGTTCCTGGCAGTCACCCGCAAAACGCCTCCCTGGACTGCTGCAAAAGCAATAGAAAAATATTCTCTGTCGCGTTTTTTATTTCCTGCAAAACATTGCGTGTACTTCTTCCTCCCGAAGACTGTTACTTCGCGACGCGCAAAAAAAATTCTTAAAAAAAATTTCTTCTCCAGACGTTTGAAATCTTTCGACGTTACGGTTTAAGCTACCTCAAGTGAGGATTCCGGCGTTTGTATTCTTTGATTCGAAGCGGTAGGGTTCTCGGACGTCGTTCGCTGCTTTTTTCGTTTTTTCTTTTGTGGAACTCAAGTGGAAACATGAGGGGGAAGCAAGGAGAAGCAAAGAGAAGAGGCAGAGAGGGAAGTAAAGAACGGCTCGATGTTTAAACACATCAGGCTTCGGGAGAATTAGTCCAGGAAGCCATGACCAAATAATTGCTCGCTTGGTAGAAAAAAATGGGGCGACCTATTGATTTTACCGACCGGCTGCAACTAAGGTGTTTTCGTTAAATCTTCGCAAGGGGTTTGACGAAACTTGAAACGGGTATCGGAAGACATATGATTTCTAATATTCCGTTTCGCTGTTTTAGACTTATATTGGTGTGTGCTTCGTCTTTTGGTGTGATTCTCCCTCCAGCTTCGTCGATTAGATCTTCGAGTAGGGGCAAATCCTCGATTTGGGGAATTAACAAAAAGTAATCTTTTGTCGAAACGCTTGCTCTCGCATGAGAGTAGACGTTGGCTTGTTGTCTTTGACCTTCTTGTTTTTGACCGAGCCCTGTCGAGATTGCTTTTAGAAGACTTGGTGGCTGAGGATTTTCTCTTCTTCGGTAGCTCCTCCGATAAGGGAGTTGAGTAGGGGGAAGAGGAAAGAAACTCAGAGTGGTGTGGCTGATTTCGCCTCACTGTTTATCGATTGGGCGACGTATAGAGGGTGTGTATGAGCAATTCGTCTCTTATTCTTGGCCAGAATTACCCTTTATGGCCAAGGAAAAAGGTACGCTTTGCCGGACTCCTTAGTTTCGTCTCCTTTTCATACTCTTTCATCTTTAGTGTTTTGGTTGCTTTGCTTGGATTGTGTGGGACCATTTTGTTTTCTCGCCATAGTAGCGAGAAGGAAAGCAGAAGGTCCGGGTCTTCCGGCGGTAATGGATTGACTTTGGTGGCTTGGGTTCATGGAACATCTGCGAATTTATAGCAGTTTAGTGGGCGAAACTAAGATGGGAGGAGACGCTACTTTGTATTCGGATGTTCCAGAAGATGTAAGAAGTGCTTCCGAGCGCCTTGAGGCCCTGGAAAGCGACACCGCCTTCATCTGGAACAAGTGCACCGAAGCGCTCCAGGACACACTCGACAAACAGATTTTCA
>JAUIMJ010000164.1 GCA_030433295.1 bacterium
TTTAGCGGTACTAGATTGCTGGTATTGTGTTTCATTAGGGGAGTTAAGGGGAATGTCAGCTGACAAAAAGAAGGTTGCGGTGTTGTTTGGTGGTCGTTCGTCGGAGCATGAAATTTCCATAATTACCGCCTCTGAGATCATCGAGGCTATGGACAGGAGCCTCTACACCCCCGTTCCCGTGTATATCGCGATGAGTGGTGCCTGGTATACCGGTGACAAACTTTTGGATCGCGGCTTTTATAAGACCCTTCCTTCCGGCTTTGAGAAGGTGCAGGAGGTAGTGCTGTATCCAACGCCGGGCAATCGCGGCCTGCACAAGGTAAAGGCGAAAAAAGGGTTTTCACTTTTCGGGGGAAAAGATGAGGACGACATCATAGCGATCGATGTGTTTTATCCAGCCTTTCACGGACCCTATGGTGAAGACGGCTGCATACAGGGGCTCTTTGAGATGGCGGATGTGGCCTACACCGGTTGCGGTGTGCTCTCCTCTGCTGTCGCCATGGATAAGTATTTCTGTAAAGCCATGCTGGCTCAGCATGATATCCCTACTTTGCCGGGGGTGGTTATCGATAAAAAGGAACTGCAGAAGAATCTGGCCGGAGTGCGCAGCAGGATTCGCAGCAGTGAAGGGCTTGAGGAGTTTCCGCTTTTTGTAAAGCCTCTGCGCCTTGGTTCCAGTGTCGGCGTGGGTAAAGCAGTGGATGAGGCGAGCCTCGACGGGGCCCTTGCCAATGTGTTTCGTTATGACACTAAAGCAATTGTAGAGCCCTGTATCAGTGAGCTGCTGGAGATTAACGTTTCGGTTCTTGAGGCCGGAGAGGGTGAAGAGCCTTCAGTGTCAGTGGTTGAGGTCCCTGTAGCCAGCGATGAAACGCTTACCTATGAGGATAAGTATCTTCGCGGTGGCAAGGGTAAGGGGAAAGGCAAGGCATCAAGCGGAGAGCAGAGACTCAGTGGTATGGCGGGTCTTACGCGGGTGATTAATCCGGTAGATCTCGATGTGCGGCTAAAGGATGACGTGCGCAGCTATGCAAAGAAAGCCTATCAGGTGCTTGGCTGTGGTGGTGTTGTGCGCTTTGATTTCATGGTCGACCTTGAAAAGAATCGGCTCTATTTCAATGAACTGAATCCGCTCCCCGGTTCATCCGCCTTCTACCTCTGGGCGGAGTCCGATCCCCTGGTTCTCTATCCGGAGATCATTTCAAGAAGTATTGAGGGGGCTCTGGCGAGAAAGAAGCTTAGAGCGGGTATTCAAAGTGATCTTGGATTTCGGGCTCTTTAGGGGGCGCACACCTCAGCTAGTCTTAGAGCTGTGCTTCGGGCTTCTCATCAGGCCGCGTTTATTTCGGCCTCTTTGTAATCCATAGTATTTTTTTCAGTATTCTCAGTGCGGAGTACCTCTGTGCCATTGAGGCTGCTGATGGGGCAGGCTGTGCCAGAACTTTCCTGGGAATCGTTCATGCGATCTCTTAAGCAGAGTACAAGGCCGGGCAGAAAGAAAATAAGGCCAAGGCCGATAAAGCACTTTCCACCAAAGGTAACCAGATTATAAAAATCTCGGCGATGTTGCGCTTTCGTCAGGCGGGCAGACAGACGATCGGCAGAAACTTTTGCCACCTGGATACGTCGCATAGGCGATGCATTCTGAAGCACGGCGGATGAGTCCAGCACGGAAAGGTCTTCGAGCACTTGCTGATACTCCGCACTTTTGAAACTGCCTACTCCCACGTTTCCGGCACCAAGGGTGAGCAGGAAAAGGCCCGGAAGAATGAGTTTTACTGGTCGCATAGGATGATTTCTTTACACTTCAATTTGGGAACTTTCTAAGGCAGCGTCGCTTCAGACGAGGTCCCGGAGTATCGCAAATTCTACCCATTCTCTGCATCTGCTTTCACAGCCGGTGGGCATGCCTTAGATTAGTTGAGTCATATTATCGGGAATGGTGGCTGAGTGCAAGGCGGAAAAGAGCAGGCAGATTGCTGTGTTATAAGAAAATTGCTTCATGGAATCACAGCGAGCTGTTACCTTGGCATGGATAATGAAGCAAGCAGCGAAGCGGCGTTTTTCCGGGAAGTCGCTGTCGGGCGTGGAGAATTTCGCCAGGTCGAGACTGTTTAGAAAAAGAGCTGAGTATTATGCAAAGAATTAGCCTGTTCACAGGAGCACAGCATTCCTTTACGTCATGTCAGAGAGGAATGAGTCGTCTTGGAATTTTGCTGGCTATACTCATTGTCTCCTGTGGCGTATTTGTCGGCTCACAGGTGTTTCCCTTCTACTACTACTATTGGGAAGTACAGGGGCTCATGGAGGCGCAGGCGAACAAAGCCAGTGTATTTACCGATCGTGAAATTCGGCAGACGCTGACTGAGGCTCTTAGAAAACTTAAGATACCAATAGAAAACGAAGACGATCTGAAGATCAACAGGGTAGGCGGTAAAATCTACATTGATTTGACCTACGAGGAAATACTATACGTCGATTTTGGCGAAGGTCGAGACTACGATTTGCACGTCTTCGAATTCAACCCGCACGTAGAGGCACCGTACAAATAAATAATGTACGCAAATCTACGCCTTCTCTTTAGCTGCTTTCCTGAGCGAGCGCCTTAAATCCATCTGTCACATACCAAAATTTATGGGTCGCTTTACCCTCTTCGGGGCGGTATAACAAAGCTTGAAGAATTATCCCCCTGCCGTATTTTCCTGAGGTATTGCAGCAATGAAAGCGTATCAAAACGTCCTCGAAACAATTGGTAACACGCCACTGGTCAAACTCAACAAGCTTGGTGCCGGCGAAGGTATGGCCAATATCTATGGCAAATGCGAGTTTCTGCAACCCAGCGGTTCCCTCAAGGATCGCATGGCTCTCAATATCGTCGAGAAGGCTGAAAAAGCAGGTCTCGTAAAGCCAGGCGGTACTCTGGTCGAAGCGACGGCAGGGAATACCGGGCTGGCGCTTGCGATGGTGGCGGCAGTGAAAGGATATAAAAGTATCTTTGTCATGCCGGATAAGTTCAGCATTGAGAAGATCAATATGCTGAAGGGCTTTGGGTCCGAAGTGGTAATCACTCCTACTGCCGTTCCCGACGATCACCCCGAAAGCTGGACCGAAGTCGCCAAGCGAATTGTGGCGGAGACGCCAAACTCTCTGCTGGTGAATCAGTTCTTTAATCTCGACAATGTCGAAGCCCATTACAACACCACCGGCCCGGAGCTGTGGGAGCAGTGCAACGGCGAAATAGATGTCTTTATCGCGGGTGCGGGTTCGGGTGGAACGATTTCCGGAGCGGGGAAATACCTGAAAGAGAAAGCCAAAGAAGCGGGTCGTGAGGTGCGCATCGTGCTGATGGACCCTGTAGGAAGCTCCTATTTTGACAAGTTCTACGATTTGCCGAAACGCGAAAAGGTCGGCTGGAAGATGGAGGGAGTTGGTAACGATTTCGTCCCGGGTTGTCTGGACTTTTCTGTCGTTGATGAAGTGCGTCGTGTGAGCGACAGGCATGCGTTTAGTCTGACCAGGAAACTCGCACGTGAGGAGGGTTTTCTCGTTGGCGAAACCTCGGGTGCGGGACTCAGTGTTGCTCTGGATATTGCCAGAGAAATTGGACCCGGAAAGAATATTGTTATTTTGCTCTGCGATTCAGGGAATCGTTACATCAGCAAGACCTATAATGATGAATGGATGAAAGCCAATGGTTTTGCCATTCAGGGTTCTCAGCTCTGGCAGGGAACGGTCAGAGATATTCTGGAGTTCAAAGGCAGCGATGTGGTGTTTGCCGAGGAAAAAGATACTATTGCTCACGTCGCTGCGCGCATGGGGGAACTGGGTATTTCTCAGATGCCGGTTCGGGGCTCCAGTGATACGCCACCGATGATGGTGCATGAATCTGACCTCCTGCAGAGTCTGCTCCGCGGTGACGTTAAGGCAGAGCAGTCAATTGCCGCTGTCGCAGCGCCTCTTGAGGGGCAGGTTGCTCCCGATGACGATATTGCGGAATTAGAGCCCTTATTTGATAAGAATAATGTGGCAGTGGTCGTGGATCGCTCGGCAGATATCGTCGGTATCGTCAGTAAAATCGACGTCGTTAAGTTTCTTGCTGCTCCGAACTGATTAAGCGCTGGCGTCTGCGGTTGAGGCTTTCTATACTCTGCTTTCCCAAGATTGATTGCCGGTTAACTGCTCTAGCGAGGTGGGGGGAGTGTGAAACGAGCGTTGTTCCTTTCTAAAGAATTCCTGCCGCTCATTGGCGTAGCCTTCTGTAGCGCATTCATTGAAAATGCCATTCGTTTGCTTGCGGTAGCGCATTTCATTGGCAGTGAGTCTGCTCGCAGCAGCTATTATGCGTCCGGCCTTAGAGAAAGCCTGCTTCTTCCAAGCTTTGAGGTTGGCAGTCTCGTTCTGGTGCTGCTGGTGTTTTCTCTACCCTTTATCGTCCTCGCAGTGCCGGCAGGTCTCCTGTCCGCGCGCTGGCCCCGCAGAAATCTTGTCCTGTATTCCATGGTGGCAACTCTGCTTCTTGCGGCGCTATTTGCCTACGGCATGAGCTATGCAAGTGTACTTCTCTCGCTGCTGGTGGTCTTTCTCTCCGGATTAAAAAGTACCATCCTCAGTCCGGCAAAGTATGTGCTCGTTAAAGATATGCTCCCCGGGGAGCAGCATGGCGAAGGGGTGGCCTATCTGCTTGCCTTAACTACCCTGGGTGTCCTGCTTGGCAGCTTCTATGCCGTCCTTTGGCTTATGACAGAATCGGGTTCTGAAGGTGCCTTCGGTCAGCAGGGCTTGTTGTGCCTTTTTGTTCTCATTGCTCTTTTCGGAGTCTTGTTTGCGGTGTCCCTGCGGGATTCTGGCGGGAGTGCTGCTGAGGTTGCTGAGACGGAGTCCAGCTCGGAACTGGCTTCGAGTGCGGATTCCAGCGAACTCGGTTTTTCCTATGCGAGTGGCTTCTGGAGACCGATTATTCGTCTGTGGTCAGAAGATTCCTTGTCGGCTCGCTATCTTCTGCTCGCCGTGCTCGGCTTGATGCTCTTCTGGTCGCTGGCCAGTGTGCAGCAGATTTCTATTGCCTTCACTGCAACGGCGTTTTCATGGCCACCCTTGTTGACTGCTGTGCTAATGGGAGCGCTTGCGCTGGGCATCTGCTACGGCGCTATCCTTGCCGCCCGGGCATCAGCGGCCCGTGTGGAGCTGGGGCTGCTTCCCATATCTATGATCTTGCTTGCGGTGGCTCACGGGGGTATCGGCCTCGGGGAGCTGACGTATGGAAAATACTTCCCGCTACTGTTTCTTATGGGCTTTGGCGGCTCGTTTCTGGCAATACCCTGTTACGCCTATGTCCTGGAAAAGAGCCCACAGAAGCAGGAGCCGATTGCTATTGCCGTAGCAAATGCCGTAATCCATGTGGGTCTGCTCGGGAGCGTGCTCATTCTTGGGGCATCACTACGGGGTCAGTCCCTCACACCGGTGGATTTGTACTGGTATAGCGGGCTCGCCTGTTGTGGACTGATCTTCTGTCTTTTGTATCTGGTGCCCGGAATCTTTCTTCGCTTCGTCAACTGGTGTCTGGTGCATACCCTGTATCGTCTCAGGGTCTTTGACGTGAATCGCGTTCCGGCTGAAGGCGGAGCGCTGCTCGTCTGCAATCACCTTTCCTTTGTGGACGCCATGCTGGTCCTCGCCTCTATTGATCGTCCGGTGCGTTTTCTCATGTATCGTCCAATTTATGAGAATCGCTTCATCCATCCCTTTGCAAAAGCTATGGGAGCAATTCCGGTGGAGGCTGGACGCAGTCGGGAGGAAATAGAGAAGGCCCTTTCAGCAGCCAGCGAGGGAATACGAAATGGAGAGCTCGTCTGCATCTTTGCCGAAGGTGGCATCTCTCGTGTGGGAAGGCTGCTACCGTTTAAGCGGGGCCTTGAGAGAATAATGGCGGAGGTCTCCGCTCCTATAATTCCGGTGTATCTGGATCAGATCTGGGGCAGTGTCTTCTCGTATCGAGGGGGGCGTTTCTTCTGGAAGCGACCGAAAGCCATTCCCCTGCCGGTCAGTGTGCATTTCGGCGAGGCACTGCCTTCAGACAGTAGTGCCGTTAAGGTGCGAGCTGCCGTGCAGCTTCTTGCGGCTGATGCCTTCAAGCGGCGTCCTCTGCTCGCACGAGATCTGCGCAGGGCTCTGCTTGAGTCTCTCACCCGCAGACGTTTCTCCACCCGTGTTTCTGATTCTTTGGGGATTTCACTTAAAGCCTATCAGCTGCTCGCCGGCATTGCGCTCTTTCGACGGCAGTTCGACGCAGAACGCGGAGAGCGTATAGGGATTTGCTTACCCCCCACGGTCGCAGCGGTTGTGGCCAATTTGTCGGCAGTCTGCAGTGGGAAGGTGCCGGTAAACCTGAACTATACCGCATCTGAGGACGGCTTGCAGTCCGCACTGCGGCAGGCGGATATCCGGCGGGTAATTACCTCTAAAGCCTTTTGCAAGAAAATCGGCCTTTCCTTTTCCGATAGCGGGGCTGAAGTGCTCTACCTGGAGGACATCAGTGCACAAAGTTCGGGAGGCAGGAAGCTGTGCTACGGCGTGGCTTCTGCTCTGCTACCACGGGCGCTTTTGTTTCGCCTTGTCTGCGGTCAGCTTTCTCCTGCGCATGATGATAAGCCACTGGCAGCTAGAGATTCAGCTAAAGATTCAGCTGGGGATTCAGATGATGTAGTAGCACAGAATACTGAGAACGAAGTGTTGAGCATTCTTTTTTCCAGTGGGAGCACTGGTGAGCCGAAGGGAATTATGCTCTCGCACAAGAATGTCTCTTCGAACATCATCAGTCTTCTTGACCTGCTGGATCTCGACAATAAGGATGCCCTGCTCGGTGTGCTTCCTTTCTTCCATTCATTCGGACATACGGCGACGCTATGGTATCCGCTCATTGCTGGTATTCCTGTGGTCTACCACAGCAATCCACTCGACGCGCGAACGATAGGTCGACTGATCGATAGTCACGGAGCCAGGGTTTTGTTTGCGACGCCCACGTTTTTGAAGATGTATTTGCGCAAGGGTAAGTCGGAGCATTTCTCGCAGTTGCGCTTCCTCGTGGTGGGAGCGGAGCGACTTTCGGATAGCGTGAGAGAGGATTGTCAGGAGAAATTTGCGCTGGAGCCGCTTGAGGGGTACGGCTGTACCGAATTGTCGCCGCTGGCAATCGTTAATATTCCTGACATACAGCACGGCAAGATAAAGCAGCAGGGATCCAAGGTGGGAACGGTGGGAACACCCATTCCCGGGGTGCTCGCCAAAGTTGTGGATCCCGAAGACTTCTCTGAGCTGGAAATCGGCGAAGAAGGTATGCTGCTGATAAAGGGTTCAAACGTCATGCTTGGCTACCTTAATCAGGAGGAGAAAACCGCTGAGGTCGTTAAGGATGGCTGGTACGTTACCGGAGATATTGCGCGCATAGATAGCGATGGTTTCATCGCTATCGTTGGCCGTCTCTCCAGGTTCGCCAAAATTGCCGGAGAGATGATTCCCCTGGGCCGTATCGAAGAAAGTATATTGGCCTTCAGCCGCGTGCATAGTCCGCCGAGCGATGAAGCCGATGAGGCGGAGGCTGCTTTGGCAATCGCAGTGTGTTCCGCACCTGATCAGAAGAAAGGCGAAAAACTAGTCGTTCTTTCCGTACAGGAACTCAATCCCAGCGCGGTAGCTGATTATCTGAAGGAGCAGGGATTCCCCAATCTGTGGATACCGGCTCGGGAGAACTTTCACGTTATCGAAGAAATTCCCCAGCTTGGGAGCGGGAAGCGGGATTTGAAGGCGCTCGATGCCATCGCCCGTTCTTTGTGAGCGATGAGAAGAAAGAGTACGCACAGCATCCAGGCAGGGCAGGTCGCGCATGAAATGTAAAAACATTGCCATCGTCGTTAATCCGCGCGCCGGTAAAGGTCTTGCGGTCGAAATGGTGAAGCGAATCTCTGCTGACCTTGTGAAAGAGTCCTGCGTGGTGACGCTGTATGATTCGCAGCTTGAATACGAAGAGGCCTTTGTCACCGACATGCTTGAGGGCAAAGATGCCTTACTTATCGCCGGTGGTGACGGGACTATTTTGCAGTTGTTGGCAGCGTTGCGGAGGAGCCGCATACCCCTCTACATGCTGCCCTGTGGCAACCAATCGCTTGCCGCGGGACTGTTTCACATGAACGGAAGCTCGCAGGAGATCCTTGCTTGTCTGCGCAGGGGAGAGGCTGAGGAGCACTTTTTGGCTTCGGTGAACGGCAGACCGTTTCTACATATGTGTTCGCTGGGATTTGACTCGAGTGTTGTCGACCTGGTGCACAAAAATCGCAAAGGCCCGGTCGGAAATATCGCCTACGTCAAAGCCGGACTTTCCTCCTTTTTTTCGTTTCGCGATCCGCGGATAGAAGTGCAGCTTGATGGGGAGCCCTGGATCTCCGGTAAACGGGGCTTTTTGTTTGTCGCAAACAGCAGGATGTATGCCTGCGGAACGAATCCAATGCCCGAGGCGAGTACACTTGTTAAGGATCTGGAAATTGGTTTTCTTGAAGACATGAGCCTCACTGACTACCTGGCGTGGGCTGGAGCGGGTATGTTTTCCAGCTCGGTGAAGTTCAAGTGGACGAAGCGCAGCAAGGCTACTCGCGTAGAGATTACTGTTCCGGACTACCCAGCGTATCCTATTCAGGTAGACGGTGACATTGCGGCGCGGGGACAGGCGATGATTGAGGCAGGCGCCGCATCGATGTGGGTGCTAAAGACCGATTTCTAGAATTGTCTTAGCTCTTTTCGATCTTTGGTTTTGCATCCGGGAGGGCCGGCTTCTCAGGGATCACGTCAGCGTCCACGATATCGCTTTCTTTGTCGCGGGAACGCTGTTTTGGGTGTGGAACTTCGATAACATGGCTCTCGTTGGCCGATGGCATAAGAGAGGTATCGGGATTCTGATAGCTACCGCTTGTCTGATTTTCATCATCAAGTGAGTCTCCATCATCGAGGACTCTATCCTCATCTCCAGCGGAGCCTCTTTCTCTCGCATCGTAGTGCAATGATTCTTCACCATCTCCGGTGTGTGCGTATTTCCGCAGTGCATGCGCTGCGTCATAGGAGTCTTCGGGATCTTCCCGCTCGTAGCGGTACTTGGCGACCATCTCACCGGGCTTAAAATCCGAATCGTATGACTTGTCGTCGATGGTAGAGCTTCGAAAATTGAGCCACATAAAAAAGGCTATACCCGCGGCAAACACCAGGCCACCAGCGAGGAACAACCACGTTATTAGTTCTCCAATCATCCGTGTTACTCTTCCGCTTGCTACTTCTTCGGGTCCTGAAGCAGCGTTACAAGCATGCTGAACACTGCCTTGCTATGTTCCGAGTGGT